>DAOTYT010000103.1:0-25688 GCA_034434615.1 Anaerolineae bacterium
CTTGTGACCGTTGGCTTCTTAATCCAGGATGCCACTTTGGAAGCGGCGCTGGCAAACCCGGATGTCTATTTCATTGGCGTTGACCAGTTCTTCGTCGACCCGCCGCCGAATCTGGTTGGCATCCAGTTCCGCGAGGATCAGGGCGGCTTCCTCGCCGGTGCCATGGCCGGTTTGATGACTCGCAGCAACATTGTCGCCGGCGTCTATGGCATCGATATCCCGCCGGTGGTCAAGTTCCGCAATGGTTTCGAGATCGGTGCGCGCTTCGTTAATCCGGATGTGACCACGCTTGGCGTCTATATTGACAGCTTCACCTCGCCCGACCGCGGCGCGGCGGCCGCCGAGCAGTTCATTGGTGAGGGGGCTGATGTCATCTTCGGCGCGGGCGGCCCCACAGGCTCAGGCGCGATCACCTATGCGGCGCAGAACGGCGTGAAGGTGATCGGCGTCGATCAAGATGAATTCTTCACGACCTTTGGTGGTGGAGAGACGCCCGGCGCCGAGAACTTGATCACCAGCGCTGTGAAACGCGTTGATGTCGGCGTGTTCGATATGCTCGCTGCTCTGGTTGAAGGAGAAGGATTCCCGGAAGGAGGTATCTATATCCTGTCCGCTGAGAATGGTGGCATCACGTTCGCCCCGCCGAATGCCGCCAGCGTGCCGGATGAGGTTCTCGAACGGATGGAAGAGATCCTGGCTGGGTTGGCCGATGGGTCGATTGAAACTGGCATTGACCCGATTACTGGCGCCCTCCTCGAGGAAGAAGAAGAGAGCGAATAGCGGTACCGTATGTCTTGCCGCCGAACTGGCGGCTGTTGTTCAGGCAGAGAGAGGGGCGCGTTCAATGCCCCTCTCCTGTTTCTGAGGTCGAAGAATGGCGGCTAACGGGCATATTCGATGGCGCGGGTTTCTCGGATGACCTGCACCTTGATCTGTCCTGGGTACTGCATCGTCTCCTCGATCTTCTTGGCGATGTCGCGCGAGAGGCGCAGCGCCGCCAGATCGTCGATCACGTCGGGGCGCACAATAATGCGCACCTCGCGCCCGGCTTGCAGCGCGTAACTCTGCTCCACACCCTCAAAGCTGGTGGCGATTTCCTCCAGCGTTCGCACACGCCGCACGTATGACTCAAGGCTTTCGCGCCGCGCGCCGGGCCGCGCGCCCGAAATCGCGTCGGCCGCCTCGACGATGTAGGACTCAATATACAGTTGTTCGACTTCATGGTGGTGACTGGCGATGGCGTTGACCACCCGCTCGTGAACGCCGTAACGTTTGGCGATCTCGGCGCCGAGCAGGGCATGTGTTCCTTCTACTTCATGGTCGACCGCTTTGCCGAGGTCATGCAGCAGGCCGCCGGCTTTAGCGATCATCACGTCTCCGCCCAGCTCTGCGGCGATCATTCCTGCGATGTGCGCTGTCTCGATGGCGTGGGCGTGCTGATTCTGGCCGTAGCTGGTGCGGAACTTGAGGCGGCCGAGCAGCCTGAGGATTTCAGGATGCAGGCCAGGCACACCGGTCTCGTATGCGGCGCGTTCGCCTTCCTCCCGCACGACACGTTCAACTTCGGAGGTCGCGTCTTCGACCAGCTTTTCGATACGAGCCGGGTGAATGCGGCCATCGGTGACGAGTTTCGCCATCGCGCGCTTGGCGATCTCGCGGCGCACTGGGTCGAAACTGCTGATGGTGATCGCTTCTGGTGTGTCATCAACAACGACATCAACCCCGGTTGCCAGCTCGAAGGCGCGGATGTTGCGCCCGTTGCGGCCGATGATGCGGCCTTTCATTTCGTCGCTGGGCAGGGGCACAACGCTGACTGCGATCTCGCTGACATGTTCTGAAGCGAGCCGCTGCACAGCGATCGAGATGATTTCGCGCGCGCGGTTGTCGGCTTCCTCGCGCGCCTCCGCCTCAACCTGACGGATGATGCGCGCCATATCGTTACGCGCCTCGGTCTCGGCGATCTGAATCAGTTCGTTTTTGGCCTCCTCCATCGACATCTGGGCGATGCGCTCCAGTTCGGCCACGCGCTCTTCTTGCAGTTTTTGCAGCTCAGCCTGCTGTTTGTCAAGCCGGCTCTGGCGTTTGTTCAAGTTCTGCTCACGCTGTTCCATCCGTTCAAAGCGCTTATCGAGGTCTTCGCGGCGCCGCTGCAAGCGCTCATCTTCGCGATCAAGTTCGCGCCGGCGGCGCAGGGCGCTCTCGTTCGCCTCCTCAATGGTTCGTTTCGCTTTGTTCTCGGCCTCTAGCAGGGTGGCCTGCGCTTGTTCGTTGGCTTGCAGCAGGATCTGGCGCTTTTCTTCCTCAATGAGCTGCCGCCTATTTCTACCTTGTATGTTTTGGTAATAGTTTAGGCCGACTGCGCCGGCAATAATGCCGATGAGCAGTCCTATGAGGGCAAAGAGAATTTCCATGTTCGCTTGTCGCGGTCGCTATCCTCAACGATCTTCAAGGATACTCCGCTGCCTCCTCTCTTTGATGGATGTGTCAGGACGGTTCTGATCGCATATCGTCTTCGTCAGGAAGATCAGGCTGTCTTTCAGCAAAGAATGACGCATCTTCATGCTCGAGCGTCTCTAGCAGCTGCCGGATGGTTGTCCTTGCCGTTTCATAGTCGAAACCGCGCCGCGCCAAATGGGCGAACAGCTTGCTGCGAAATGCAGCTCGATCGCTGCCGCGCAGCCGCCGGGCCTGCGCCGCAGCAGCCCGGTACGCGGCGTCTTGCGCATCCACCTGCGCAAGCGCAGCCTCAATGAGATCATCGGCCACGCCTTTTTGACGCAGTTCGTAGCGCAGCGCCCGTGGACTAAGTGGCTTCGATTGGTTACGTTCGCGCACCCAAAATTCGGCGAAAGCCGCATCATCGAGATAGCCCAGAGCACTTAAGCGTTCGATAGCAAGCTCGACCACGGCTGGGGCGACCGCTTTCCGGGCGAGGTTCTCGCGCACTTCATGAGTGCTGCGCGGGCGCAGCGCCAGAAAGCGAGCAGCGCTGTCGACCGCGCGCGCCAGCGCATCGGCTGCTTGAAGCGCAGCCACATCTTCGGCAGACAGTGCTTGACCCTTGCGCAGCAGCGCCGCTTCTTCCAGCGCAAGGCTAAACGCGAACGTCTCGTCGAGATAGATGTTGACGCGACGTTTATTGCGTTTTTGCACTTCAAGTGCGGTGATGATGCCCTCTGCCATTGCCGCCGTCAATACGTAACCAGCCGTGATCGCCTGAAGCGAAACCACGGCTGGTTGAACTCCCAACTCATGAAAAGATGCTGCTGCGCCACACGCCGCGGCGTGTTCGTGTCACGCTGCCAAAGATCGATCGGATACCGTCAGAACCTGGCTGACAGTCTTGCCACGGACGAAATATGTCGATCTATTTCGGCCAATACACGCTCAAAGGCCACGTTTACAGTGAATTGTTTTGGCACAGCGTTTACATCGTCCTCGTGCTGGGGACGGCTCAATTGCAGCTTGACAGCCATGCGTAGGGCTGCATTCAGGTTTCGCACAGGCGTCATTAAGACAACCTAACATTCTATTATGCACAATTCAGATGAATTGCACAACCGCCGAAATTTCGATCCTTTTCCCGCCCTTCTGCCGCCGCTACAATCAGGAACTATGGCAATTTCGACGTACCCGACCGTCAGCCCGAACAAACGACGCATCCTCGTCACCGGCGGCGGTACATTCTTAGGCGATAACATCGCGGCAGCGCTGCTGGCCGAAGGCGTGGAGGTAACGCTTCTTGTGCGGCCCGGCGCCGAGGCCAAGCTTGGCCCGCTGGCGCAGCGCGTGCGCTGGTGGTCTGCCGATGTCTGGGAACCCTCGAGTTTAAAGGGGCGGGCGCGCGGGCACAGCGCTGTCATCCACACGGTGGGCAGTCTCATCGCCAACCCGGCAAAAGGTCTTACGCATCACTGGCTCAATTTCGTTTCGGCGCGCAACGTTGCCAACATGTGTGTGAGCGGCGGCGTGCCGCACATGGTGTTAATGAGCAGCGCGCGTGCGCCGTGGATCAGCGGCGACTATGTCGAAGCCAAGCGCGAGGCGGAGGTTTACATCACACGGGTTGGCCTGCGCGCGACTATCGTTCGTGCGCCGCTGGCCTATGTGCGAGGTGCGCCTCGGCATCCATTTTATCAGATGGTTTCGCTGTTAAGCCACATCCCCCTGCTGTCGTGGGTTGGCCTGCGGCGGATCGCGCCGATGCCGATTGATATCCTGGCGCGTGGGGTTGCGCGGCTCACTTTAGAACAACCATCGACGCGGACGATCTTCTACGCCGGCGATCTGCGCCGCCGCAACACGAAACAAGAAATTCGCGAGGGCATTTCGCTGGAAAAGGGGGAACTGAGCCGGCTGATGCGGCCTGCCCAGCCGATCGAACTGATCGACGAAGAAGTCCCGTTCGGCTGGTCGCCATTCGATACCTGATCACATATCTTGGTTGAACGGCTCATCGCCAAAATCGATATTATCGATATTGGTGAAGCTGTCATCGAAAGAATCGTCCAAAAAGATATCCGTTTGGAAAATGTCGTCTTTCGATGGGGTTTCCGTAAAATGAAGACTGGTAGAAGCGCTTTCAGCTATTCCTGCCGTCGCTTCCGGCGCCGGCGCGAGAGAATGAGAGCCTGTCGATGCCGGATCGATCAGCCTCAGCGTCGTGCCGAACGCGCTCAGCGCCGCTTCGCCCTCACCGGTGCTCACCGGCAGATCGACGTACAGCCCGCCGCACAGGAACGGCGCTGTTTCGCCATTCACGGTTTGCAGCACGCGCAGGCGCACGCGCGCCGCTGTAAACGCGCCTGCCGCGATCTCCAGCGTTTGGCGGGCCGCACGGTTGTTAAGCAGCAGCGCAGACTCGACCGGCTCAGCCGGGTCTCCGTTGACCATGTTGAGCTGAAGACGAAGCTGTGCCGGTTCCTGGATGATGTCGTTATCGTCGGCTTCCTCGAAGCCAATCACGACACGGGTTGGCTGGCCCATGCGCAGTTGAGCTGGGACGACCAGCACCAGCCGCCGCTGAACTAAACGCGGCTCAACAGCCCGTTTAGTCTGTGCTGGCGTGGTTTGTTGGCCGCTGGTCTCAAGCTCGCTGAGCAGGCGCTGGCCGAAATCGGTCAGTCGGTAAATTTGATGGCCATCCATGATCAAGATGTTTTTTGTGACCAGCCGGCGAATCGCCTTGCCAAAACCATGATCGCTCAGGCCAGTGCCTTCGATGATGTCGTCGGTATGCGCCGCCGTCGTCTCGAGCGAGCGGTAGTAGCGTAGAATATCGAGCGCTTCCTGCGGAAGCGTCCTCAATTGGCTGCTGGGTTCCATCGGTAACGCTCCTTTATTTACACAGCAGACAGCGATTACAGCGATACGATGCGAGCGCGCCCATTCGGAAAAGCCTGCGCACGGGCGAACGCTGTCGCATTGCGCGTATCGACGATGACCGGGCTGTGCTCCAGCACATGCATCCAATCGTATGCCGAATGATCGGTGATGATCACCACGCAGTCGGAGTTGCCCAGCAAACGATCCGAGTAAGGGCTGCACTCCATGATCTCGTCATTTTCGAGATGAATGCGCGTTACATACGGGTCGTGATAGGCCACGCGCGCCCCACGGTGTTGAAGCAGGCTGATCACATCGAGCGCTGGGCTTTCGCGCACATCGTCCACATCGCGCTTGTAAGCAACGCCGAGCACAACGATGTGCGAGCCGCGTACCGGCTTACTGACGTCGTTGAGCGCCTGCGTCACCTTTTCGACGACGTAAAGCGGCATTGAGGTGTTGATCTCGCTGGCCAGTTCGATGAAGCGCGCGTTGTAGTTGAGCGTCTTTAATTTCCAGCTCAAGTAATGCGGGTCGACGGGAATGCAGTGCCCGCCCAATCCAGGGCCGGGGTAGAAGGGCATGAAGCCAAACGGCTTCGAAGCGGCCGCGCGGATCACTTCCCACACGTCAATGCCAAGCTTGTCGCACATCAACGCGACTTCGTTGACGAGGCCAATATTGACCGCCCGAAATGTGTTCTCGAGCAGTTTAACCATCTCGGCCGTCATTGGCGACGAAACCGGCACGACTTCGTCGACCGCGGCGCTGTAGAGGGCGGTGGCCACCTCAGTGCAGGCGCTCGTCATGCCGCCGACGACCTTGGGGGTGTTGCGGACGCCGTAGGTCGGGTTTGCCGGATCAATGCGTTCCGGAGAGAACGCTACGAAAATATCCTCACCTACGCGGAAGCCCTTGCTCTCAACCTTGGGCACGATCAATTCCTGCGTCGTGCCCGGGTATGTCGTACTTTCGAGCACGATCAGCATGCCTTTGCGGCATATCTCGCTCACGCGATCGACCGCTTCGATCACATAAGACATGTCTGGATCTTTGGTCTTGCGCAGCGGAGTAGGCACAGCAATGCTGATCGCATCAACCTGGCGCAGATCGTCATAGTCGGCGCTGGCGCAGAAGCGGCCGCTCTCGACCAACGGCCGCACTCGTTCGGAAGGGATATCAGGGATGTAGCTGGAGCCGGCATTAAGCTGGTGAACTTTGGACTCGTTAAGGTCAATGCCGATGACAGAATAACCGACCTCGGCGAATTCGACTGCCAACGGCAGCCCAACGTAGCCGAGGCCAACCACGCCGATTTTCGCCTCGCGTCGGACTAAGCGGTCGAGCAGCTGCTGCTGAGGAAGCATCAAGGCCTCTCTTTTGTGAGTTTTCGAAACACCGCTCTGATTATAACATGCTCGCGAAGGTGTGGTTGGAGAAAACGACCGCGCGCTCACGAAGGGGCGCGCGGTCATCACAGGGGAGGGGGAGATTGCACAATCAGACGTTAGGCTGAGGCGTTTTCTCCAACGGCGGCAGCACAGGGATCTCGAACGGGAATTCGAACCCGCCAAACGGAAGTCCGAACTCGAACGGGAATTCGAAGCGGAAGCCGCGCGGGCCACGGAACTCAAAGCGCGACAGCTGTCCCGCTTGGGCCAGTGTCACCTCAAGCTGCAGCGTCTCGTCGCCGCGCAGCACGTCAAGCGTCACTGTCGCGCCGGGTTCTGCTGACCGGATCAGGTCTTGCAGCGTCGTGTTGGCATCAACCGGTTTCCCGTCGACAGCGGTGATGATATCGTCCACCTGCAGCCCGACCTCGGCCGCTGGCGAGCCGGACAGCACATTCACGATCAACGCGCCTTCCGTCACCGGCAGGTCGCGCTCGGCCGCTACAGTCTCGTCAATCGGGATGAAGCCCACGCCCAGCCGTATCGGCATCGCCATCGGCGTCAGCATGTCGAAGGGCAGATCGCCGCGGCCAAACTGGAAGCCCATGCCAAACCCAAACAGATCGAATTCGCTGGCCGGCACCTCAAGCGTCAACTGCTCATCACCGCGCTCAACACTGAGGCTAAGTGCTGCGCCTTCCTCGAGCGTTTCCAGATACTGGCGCAGGTTCATGGGGTTAAGGGCCTCGCCATCGACCGCTGTGATCCGGTCACCTTCGCGCAGGCCGGCTTCATAAAGGGGATGCGTTTCTGGCAGCGCGCGGATCGTCCATGCTTGATCGATCGGGCTGTACCCGACTGACAGGCCATCCCGCTCGATTAAGAGCTGCACGCCCTCGTCAAGATCGAGCTGGAAGCCTTCAAACAGCTCGGGCACAAAACCGCGCAGGTCTGGAAGCAGGTCGCGCAGTTCGGGCATGCCCAAGCCGGGGCCGCCGCGGCGCACGATCGCGTTAGTCCCAAGCGTCGCTTCCACCGTGATGACTTCACCATCGCGCAGGACTTCAAGTTCGACGGTGCTGCCCGGCTGTTGGGCCAGCACTGCAGCCGTGAGCGCCTGTGTCGTGCCAACTGGCACGCCATTGATCGCGGTGATGACATCGTCGATCTGCAAGCCAGCCTCGGCCGCTGCCGACCCCGGAACGATCTCGTTGATCAGGACACCACCATCGACCTGCTCAATGCCGACGCCGAGGAACGGCCGGCCGCCTTCTTGTTGAAATGGCGGGCGTGGGCCGCCAGGGCCGCGTCCAGATTGAGCGAGCGCGACGCTGGTCGCAAGCAGTGAAGCAATGATCAAGATTGCGATCGCGAGGTACAGCTTACGATTACGTCTCATTTTATGACCTCCTACACGAGGATCTGCCCTTGCTCGTGGGCAGGGGTATACCTTCTACCTCGTTACGGTAGGCGCAATTCGTAAACTGGCCATTGGAGGTTTGTAAAATGAGTGTAAACCGGAGTTATGCTCCAGCGCGCTGCAGGGCTGGCGTGCTGCGCCAGCTCACGAGTCGTCACGCTCTTTGCCGCGTCGCAGCTTGCTGGCGAGATACCCGCCCATCAGGCCAGACATGATCACATCGCTGCGGCTGGGGCCTTTCTCAGCCTCTCCGGATTCATCCCAGCGGCCGTCACGGCGGCGCGCGAGCCAAACGCGGTATTGATCGCGCGCATCAATGAGCGCCTGCTCCAGCGCTGTGCGGTTATTCTCCGCCAGCAGGCCGCGCAGCTCTGCCAGGGTGACTTGTAGATGGTCGAGATGGTGGATGACATTCTCGCGATTGTTGAGCAGCAGGTCACGCAGATCATCTGGATGGCTGTCTCGCAGATGGTGCGTTAGGCGCCCGAAGGAGGGATTGCCGGCTTTGCGAATGTCGTTCCAGCCCTCATCGCGGCTGAGGGCGACGAATGCAGCCAGCCCCAAGATGACGGGAAGACCTTCCAGCGCGGCGATCCAGCCATCATGTTCGATCGGGTCGGCGAACAGCGGTGTCGCGCCGAGCAGCTCGGAGAAATCAGCAGCAAGCTGGACGGCATCCTTGTCGCTGGTGGCGCCGGGCGTGATCAGCATGCTGCCTTTATCGAACAGATCGGCGGCGGCATGGTCTACGTCGTCGAGGCCATCGAAGAGATAGGCCGGGTTCAGCACCGGCGTCACCCCGACCATGTGCGCCCCTTCCGGCAGTTTGGCTGCCCACTCCATCGATGGGCGTTTGAGCGGGCCGAAATCGAGCACGACAGCGCCCTGTCGCAGCGCGGGGCCGATCAGCCGGTATGCCTCGCGCATTTCTCCGTAGGGCAGGGTCAAAACGATGATGTCGTGGTTTTTCGCCGCTGCGATTGGCGAACGGACGATCGAGTCGACAGCCTGTTTTGCCTTGGCGGTGTTGGCGACGGCATCGTCACCATCGAAACCAGTGAGGGTGAAGGTTTGGCCGCTGCGAGTACCTTCTTTGCTGGCGGCATAGCGTTTGAGCGCGAGGCCGATTGAAGCGCCGAGGCGGCCCAGCCCAAGAATGCCGATCGTGATCGTGCCCATGCGTTTTCTCCTCAGTTCATCAGCGCGCCTTTAATGGCTGTCAATTCGCATCGTCCGCTGTCTGAAGGCGTTTTAACAGGTAATGCAGTCGATGACCGCGCCAGCGCGCCTCATTTTGTTGGTGATGCTCAATCAGCCATACAGCATCGGCTGGCGCGCCGGCTGATGCAGCCAATTCGGCGCTCCATGCGGGGTGTTGGGCATAGACGACGAATGGGCGCTGCCAAAGCACCGATGGATCTCCGCTGCTCAGCTTGGCCTGCATGGCTGGCGAGAGCGCGCGGACGATCACTGGGACGGTCTTCTGCCATAAAGCGAGGGGATAGCGCGATTTGCCCACATCGTGCAGCAGAGCGGCGATCGCCAGTTCGAGCGGTGTTTCCCCCTGAGCGAGAACAGCGCGCAGGACGTTCAAACTGTGCAGCTGCTCGCTGCGCCGCATGCCGGCGAACAGGCTCAGCAGCGACGGCGTCAAATAAGCCGCTGCAAGATCGGCCTCAACCGGCTGCGAGAAGGCCAGCAGCGCGCGCACACCCTGGCGCAAGCGGAGGACAGGAGGCGAGGTCATCATAGTCCAATCAGAAAGCGAAAGATGAGCTGGGTTGGTTCGCCGATCAGGAGCCGCAGCGGGCTGATACCAGCCAGCGGCACAAAGCTGAGCAGCAGCAGGCCGAAGAAGATGTAAGTGGTGATGCGCTGGTTGCGCTGCCACCACGTCGCAAAGTCAGGCGGAAGCAGGGCGTAAACGATGTGCCAGCCATCGATAGGAAAGAGCGGCAGCAGGTTGAAGACGAACAATAAGATGTTCAGCGAGATCGTCTGCAAGATGATGATGGCGAGCAGATCGGGTAGGCCGGCCACCCCCTGGAAGCCGACCAAGCGCACAAACAGGGCGAACAGAATGGCGATCAGCAGGTTAGCAAATGGCCCTGCCGCGACGGCGGCCAGCCAGCGCCAGCGACGATTTTCTGCAGGCATACGGTACGGCGAGATCGGCGCGGAGCCGAGGATGCCAAAGCCGAGCACAGCGAACATCAACCAGCCGATCCAATTGATGTGCACCAGCGGGTTCAAGGTAAGGCGGCCCAGCCGCGCAGGCTCAGGATCGCCCATGCGCCAGCCAACGTAGTTATGCGCGAATTCATGAACGGTCATGCCCAAGCCGAGCGCGAACAGGTTGGCGATCAGCAGCTCAGGCGTCAGGTTAAACAGCAAGCGGTTTCTCCGGGGATGCGCAGGTTATGACGCGGCCATTATATCATGGCACTAAACTAGCGGTTATAATGGGCAGGAGGTGTGAGACTAGAAAATGATGAGTGTTGGCCAGCCCGTGATTGAATTGCAGCTTGGAGACCGCGTACAGCTTCGTAAGGCGCATCCGTGTGGCAGCGATATCTGGATGGTCTATCGCGTTGGCGCCGATATTGGCCTGCGCTGTGCGGGCTGCGGTCACCGTGTGCTGCTGGCGCGCGCTGTAGTTATGAAACGGCTCAAACGGAACATCAGCCGTGAAAGCGATGTTTCTAAGGGAGGTTCTGCACATTGAAAAAGATTTTGATCCTGATGTCGGATACGGGCGGTGGGCATCGTGCCGCCGCCGAAGCCATCCGCGATGCGCTGCTGCGCCGCCACGAAGCGGAAGTGCAGCTCGTCGACATGTTCCGCTCGTACACCCCATTTCCATTTAAGTATGCTCCTGATATTTACCCGTGGCTCATCAGCCATACTAAGACGGGCTATGTGATGGGGTTCAAGCTTTCTAACTCGCGGCGCAGCGCCCGCACCCTCTCGCGCGGCATGTATGTGACGATGGAGGGCCGGGTCAAACAGATGCTGCGGGATCACCCTGCCGACGTCGTCGTCAGCGTACATTCGGTGCTCACCCGCATCGCTATGGAAGCGTTGATGGCACAAGAGAAGCGCCCACCGTTCCTCGTCGTGGTGACGGACTTAGTCTCTACACACATGTTCTGGTACGATCGCCGCGCCGAGCGCACGCTTGTGCCGACCCAGACGGCCTACGATCGCGGTTTGCGGGCCGGGCTGCGCCCTGACCAGATGCGCATCACTGGCCTGCCAGTACACCCCAGCTTTGCAGAATCCCTTACCGATAAGGCGACTGCGCGGGCACAGTTGGGGTGGGACCCGCATCTGCCGGCGGTTCTGATGATCGGCGGCGCTGAAGGGATGGGGCCGCTGTATAAAAATGCCCGCGCCATTAATGGCCGCGGCTTGCGCTGCCAGCTCGCCATCGTGGCTGGCCGCAATGCTGCTCTCAAAGAACAGCTCGAAGAGACGCGCTGGAACCAGCCGACGCATATCTATGGCTATGTCAATTTTATGCCGCGTTTGATGGCTGCGGCGGACATTTTGATCACCAAAGGCGGGCCGGGCACGATCAGCGAAGCCTGTATCGCTGGCCTGCCGATGATCATCTACGATGCCATCCCAGGGCAAGAGACCGGCAACGTTGAATACGTGGTCGCTAATCGAGCCGGGGTCTTCACAACGAGCGTCCGCGAGGTGGCCGATCGCGTGGAGCAGTGGCTGGCCGAAGGCCCGCAGGGGCTGGCGCGCCGCTCAGAAGCCGCTCGTCGTCTTGGCCGGCCGAATGCGGTGTGGGAGATCGCTGAGGAGATTTGGCAGTACGCTCAGCATCCTCTCATCCCGACCAACCGCCGCACGTTGTGGAAAGAAGTGAGCAAGGCTAAGCGTCTGCTCACATCAATCGGAGAGTGACGCGCGCGGGTTCGCGCAGCGGGCAGCTAAGGCTGTCCGCTTTTATTTGTGTACAATGGTGTGGAAGGCTGTACTCAACCGTCGTCTATTAGTGAGGAGAACGCAAATGCGTTTCGAACGACTGATCGTATTGTTCGCCCTGTGCATTGTCTTGCTGCTGGGTGCATCGCTGGCCACAGCGCAGGACGGCCCCCCACCAGCCGAGATCGTGAACGATGAGGGTGGGCCCGTCCTCATCACTGGCACAATGGCCTATACCAATGTGCTGTTCCCGATCGGCATCGCCCAGCCGCTGATCCTGCTTGAGGATCAAGGTGGTTTCGTCACCCGCGATCGGGGGTTCCTCTTCCCGCCTGAGTCGCAGGTGCTTGGGCAGCTCACGTCCGACTTTTTCGAATCACCAGTTAGTTTCAGTTTATCGCTGCCGATCGAACCACAGGGCACCTATCACGACGTCGACAATGACGACAATGACGACATCGGCGTGCAGATTTTTGCAGTCGCATTCTGGAACAACGTCTTTGGCGACCCGTATCTCGAAGAGCGCGATATGTATGGCGGCGGCTGGTCGAACGCCTTCGCGTCCACCCGCACCAGTGAAGATTTTGAAACGCGCGATGAAATTGTCGGTGGCGTGCTGATCGTCTACGCGCCGGACGATCAGCAGGGCTTCCCATCAGGCTTCGGGCCAGACGGCCTCTTGTTCACTGGAGATGAGCCGATCGTCCGCCTGCCGCAGGGCTATACGGCCGTCATCCTCGATACCGATCCCTTCACCTTCGATCGCTCGCGCGAGATCTTCGTTGAGCTGTTCGAGCCTGAGGGCTTTGCGCTGGCCGATTTCTCTGACCTCAGTTATACCGAAGCTTTTGACGCGATGCTCGATAAATTCCGCCGCGAATATGCCTTTACCGAATACAAAGGCATCGATTGGGATGCGCTGGCCGAGGCGTTCCGCCCCCGCTTTGAAGCGGCTGAGGCCCGCCGCAGCATGAACGATTACCTGTTCGCCATGCGCGACTTTGTGTGGTCGATCCCGGATGGGCATATCGCGCTTTACCCAGGCGGCTTTGTGCTCGATCAGGATTTTCAGATGAACGTCGCTGGTGGGATCGGCATGGCGATCCAGGATGTGGCCGATGGGTCAACAATCGTCTACTTCCTGACGCCGTTTGGGCCGGCTGAGCAGGCCGGCATCCAGATCGGGGCCGAAATTCTGGAGATCGATGGCCTGCCCGTCGATGAGGCGGTCTCCGCGGTGGTGCCATACTCTTCACCGTTCAGCAGCCCCGAAGTTGAACGCCTGCAGCAGCTTCGTTATGTCGTGCGTTCGCCCCTCAACGTCCAGCGGGTCGTAACGTTCCGCAATCCCGGCAGCAGTCAAGCGCAAACGGTCACGCTGACGCCCGTGCAGGAGTTTGACAGCTTCGCCGTGTCGTCGTTCGCCTTTGGCTTAACCGGTTTCGAACTGCCGTTAGAGTATCGTTTGCTGCCCAGTGGAATTGCCTACGTCAAAATTTACAGTTTCTTCGACAACGACCTGCTGACCGTGCAGCTTTGGGAACGACTAATGCGGACTCTCAATGACAACGGCGTTCCGGCGCTGATCGTCGATATGCGCCAGAATGGAGGTGGCAGCGGTTTCCTCGCCGACCAGATGGCTGCCTATTTCTTTGATGAACCGCTTAACATCAGTTACAGTGCCAGCTATGACCGTTCGCTCGACCAGTTTGTGGTTCAGGAAGATCGTCCATCTCGTTTCTACCTGCCGTCTGAAGACCTGCGCTACCGCGGCGATGTGGTCGTGATCGTCGGTCCGGCCTGCGCCAGCGCCTGCGAGTCGTTCAGCTATGCGGCCCGGCTGGAAAATCGCGCGACCATCATCGGCCACTACGGCACAGCTGGGCTTGGCGGTGGCGTTGACGATTTCGCGATGCCGGACGGCCAATTCGTCCGCATGACAGTGACGCGCACCATCGATGAGAATGGCAACGTCACTATCGAGGGTGTCGGCGTGCAGCCCGACATACGCGTGCCCGTCACGCTCGAGACGCTGACTGCCGACTTCGATGTGCTGCTGCGCGCTGCCGAAGAGTATCTGCTGGGTGGTGTGCTTCCGGAAAGCGGTTTCTCCTTCGAGACGACGGTCGTCGGTGATGTCATGGTCGGCGATGTTGTGACCGGCTTCATTGAGGTGGGCGAGCGGCGTCAGTACACGCTGACGGTCAAAAACGACGTGACAATCGATATTGCGTTGGGCGGCGATGGCGTCGTCGTCGATACGTTCCTGCGGCTGTACGATCAGGAGGGGTTCTTGATCGCCGAAAACGATGATGTCGTGCTCGGTCGCGAGCTGAACTCGGCTTTGTCCGGCATTCAGCTCGCCGCGGGCGATGTCATCATTATCGAAGTTGGCACCTATGCCGACTCAGATACAGGCCCCTACGTCCTAGAGGTCGTTGAAGCGCAGTAGGCTTCAAACTTCAAACAGCAGGGGAGTCGAGCAAACGACTCCCCTGCTGTTATGAATCTCGTTATTTTTCTTGTCCCTTCGTTAGAAATCCTGTACCATCATTAACGAGACTGCCAATCGAACAGGAGCGCTGCCGGTCATGAAAGCCGTAATTCTTGCCGCGGGACAGGGTACGCGCCTGCGTCCCGTCACCTTAACGATGCCGAAACCGCTGGTGCCAGTCGCCAACAAGCCGCTCATTGCCTATGCGATCGATGTGCTCAAGAACGCGGGCCTCGATGAGATCGGCATCGTCGTGAATGATCTTGATTCTCCAATTCGCCACCAATTGGGCGATGGCGCGCGGTTCGGTGTGCGGCTCAGCTACATCGTGCAGCGCGAGCAGCTGGGTCTGGCGCATGCGGTGGGGGTGTGCCGCGAGTTTGTCGGCGACGAACCGTTCTGCGTGCTGCTGGGCGATAATATTTTCCAAGACAAGATGGAACAGCTTCTGCGGGGTTTTCCTACCTCAAGTGCAGAACTGGCCGTCACCTTGATCGAAGTGCCCGATCCGTCGCGCTTCGGCATTGCCGAGGTTGAAAATGGCCGCATCACGCGCGTGGTGGAAAAGCCGAAAGAGCCAAAGTCGAATTTGGCGCTGTCGGGGGCGTACCTGTTTCGCAGCTCGATCTTTGAGGCGATCGGTAACATCAAGCCATCATGGCGCAACGAACTCGAGATCACCGATGCTATCCAGTGGATCATCAGCGCTGGCCATGAAGTGCATCCCTACCAGCTCAAAGGGTGGTGGATCGATGCCGGCAAGCCTGATGCCATCATTCAAGCCAACCATTTGATCCTCGGCGACCTGCCATACATGCCCGCTCCTAACGGGGAAGCGCAGATCATCGGCGCTTCCGAAGTATCTCCGCGCGTGATTCTGGGGGAAAACAGTCAAATCATCGACAGCGTGGTGCGCGGCCCGGTCATCATCGGCAAAAACGTCGTCGTCCGCGATAGCTATGTCGGCCCCTATACAGCGCTGGGCGATAACGTCGTGGTGGAGAACAGCGAAGTGGAAGCCAGCATCGTCATGAAAGACTGCTCGATTCGCAATATTCCCGGCCGAATCGACTCCAGCCTGCTGGCCGATGCCTCGCAGGTGACGGCGGCTGAACACGTGCCCGCCGCCCATCGCTTCATTTTAGCCGAGAACAGTTACGTTGAATTGTAGGACGTCATGAGCGAGCGTATCGAAGCGTTAAAAGAGAAGCTTGCGGCTGCGCGTGCCCGCCTGAACAGCATCCTTGATGCAGTCGGCGATCGGTGGGAGACGTCGGTTTACGCTGATGGCCAGGGATGGACGGTGCGTCAGATCGTCATTCATCTCGCCGATGCTGACCGCGGTAACAACCGGCAGGCGATGGGCATCGCTGAGGGGCATGAAGTCATCCCTGAAGATTTCGATCTGGAGCGATATAACCGCCGGACGATCGAGAAGAAGGGCGAACAGTCGGTCGAGGAAGCGCGCGCCAGTCTCGCCCAAACGCGGGCTGAGCTGCTGGCTTGGCTGGAGACGATCGATGAGGCCGCGCTCGACCGGACGGGACGTCACGCCTCGCTCAACATTTTTTCCGTAGAGCAGATCCTGCGCATCATGGCGAGCCACGAACGCGATCACGCTAATGATATTGCCCGCGCGCTCGGCATTCGTGTCGGAAATGATTGAAAGCAAACATCCAGACTTCATCGTTCGCGAGCGCGAGCCGCTCAACGGCGGGCCGCCGCCAGCATTGGCGGCTGCTTCCTTCATCACGCCGAACGATTTATTCTTTGTGCGCAACCACGCGCCAGTTCCTACCGTGAACCTGGCGGCCTATCGCCTCACCGTTGAGGGTCTGGTCGAGCGAGTGCTCTCGCTCTCGCTCGACGACTTGGCCGCCCTGCCGCGGGCAAGCTTGACTGCGGCGCTCCAGTGCGCGGGCAATCGGCGTCGTGAGCTGGAGGCGATCGCCCCAATCCCGGATGAGATCATCTGGGATGCTGAAGCCGTCGGCAATGCCATCTGGACGGGCGTGCGCCTGCGCGATGTGCTCGGCCTCGCCGGCCTGCAAGACGCGGTCGCGCATGTCCATTTCGAAGGCCTCGACCCGGTCGATAAGCCAGGGGAGCAGGGCGGCTTCGGCGGGTCGATCCCGGTCGAGAAGGCGCTGAGTTCGGAGGTGCTGCTCGCGGATACCATGAACGGCGTCCCGCTGCCACCAGCCCATGGGTTTCCGCTGCGCGTCATCGTACCGGGCTTTATCGGCGCGCGCAGCGTCAAATGGCTGTCCCGCATCACGGCAGCCGCGCACCCTTCGTCCAATTATTATCAGACGCGCGCTTATAAGCTGTTCCCGCCCTCTGCTCAGCCGGGGTCGGTCGATTGGGATGCCGGCCTGATGCTCGGTGAGCTGCCCATCAACAGCGTGATCTGCCAGCCGGTTGACGGCGCCAGCCTGCCAGCCGGGGAAGTGATCGTTCGTGGTCATGCGCTCGTGGGCGGCGGCCGGTCGATCGCGCGCGTGGACGTCTCTGCAGACGGCGGCCAGACGTGGATCGAAGCGCGCCTGACCGAGGCGGCGCCGCCGTGGTCATGGTGGTTGTGGGAGGCTGCGCTGCAGCTGGCGCCCGGCACTTACCAGATCGTCGCGCGGGCTTGGGATACAGCCGCGAACAGCCAGCCGGAGCGGGTCGAGTCGGTCTGGAATTTCAAAGGCTATATGAACAACGCCTGCCACCGCCTCACGCTGACGGTCACCGCTTGATGCTGCAAGCTCAAAGCAGCGGGAGCTGCCCGCCGTCGTTGGCGGGTGGTTCGCGCAGCGGCTTCGGCGCGAGCAGATGGTTGGCTTCCAGCCATGTCTTGTCTGGCCCTGCCCAACCATACACCCCTAAGTCGATGCGCTCACGCGCATCGAAGCGAATCCCCTCGGCCTCCAGTCTTGAACGCTGTTGAAGCGCAGCTGGAATGCCCGGGGGCAGGCTGATGCCGCCCTGTCCATTGATGACGCGATGCCACGGCACATCGGGCGCGTCGACGTTCGAGACAGCATTCATCGCTTCGCCGACCCAACGCGGCGCCAGCCGCGCGTAGGTTTCGGCGTCGATGCCATCCGGCGCGGGGATCATCGAAGCGATCTGCCCGTAAGTGGCGACCTGCCCGCGCGGAATTTGTCGGACGATCTGCCAGACGACGGCGCGAAAGGCATTGGGGTCAGGGTGGGCATAAGCCATGATGCAGCCTCACTGGTGGGAAGCAAGTGCCTTAATGTTATACTTCACTGGGTTCTTATCGGCAATCGCTCTTGAAGGAGTTTGACCTTGGATGCCAAGTTGAATGAACTGCGCGCGCGCCTGCAGGAAGTCGCATCGCTCGAGCATGCATCGGCAGTTTTGTACTGGGACCAGGCCACCTACATGCCGCCGGGCGGCGCTCCGGCTCGCGCCCGCGCCCTCGCCCTGCTCGACCGCCTGTCGCACGAACGCTTCACCGATCCAGAAATCGGCCGGCTGCTCGATGCGCTGCAGGCCTATGGTGAAAGCCTGCCTTACGACTCGGACGATGCGGCGCTGATCCGCGTGACGCGCCGCCAGTACGAACGCGCGCTGCGCGTGCCCGCTGAGTTCGTCGCCCGTTTCAGCGCGCACGCGTCCGAGCTGTATGATATCTGGACGCGGGCGCGGCCTAATAACGATTTCGCCTCTGTGCGCCCGGGGTTAGAGAAAACGCTTGAGTACAGCCGCGAGCTGGCCAACTACTTCCCAGGCTACGAGCACATTGCCGACCCGCTCATCGATCAATCTGATTACGGCATGAAAGCGACGACCGTGCGCCGGGTCTTTGACGAACTGCGCGCCGGTCTGGTGCCGCTGGTGCAGGCGATCGCTCAGCGGCCGCGGGTCGACCGGACGCCGCTGCTTCAGCATTATCCTGAAGCGGAGCAGATGGCCTTCGGCCTCAAGGTCATCCGCGACTTTGGATACGATTTCAATCGCGGCCGTCAAGACAAGACGCATCACCCCTTTGAGACGCGATTTGCGCACGGCGATGTCCGCATCACGACGCGCTATGACGAGCACGATCTGAGCCAGGGGTTGTTCAGCACGCTGCACGAAAGTGGCCACGCCATGTATGAACAGGGGACGGCCGAAGCGCTGGATGGTACGCCGCTCGGTCGTGGGACCTCGGCCGGCGTGCACGAGAGCCAATCGCGCACCTGGGAGAACATCGTCGGCCGCAGTCGGCCATTCTGGGAGCATTACTTCCCACAGCTTCAGATGGCGTTTCCTGCCCAGCTTGGCAGCGTTGAGCTGGACGATTTCTACCGGGCCATCAACACCGTGCAGCCGTCATTGATCCGCACCGACGCCGACGAGGTGACCTACAACCTGCATGTCATGATCCGCTTTGAGCTGGAGCTGCAGCTGCTGGAGGGTACGCTGGCGGTCAAAGATCTACCAGAAGCGTGGCATGCTGCCTATGCCAGCGCTCTCGGCGTGACGGCGCCCGATGATCGCGATGGCGTGCTGCAAGATGTGCACTGGCATGCCGGGACGATCGGCGGAGCATTTCAGGGCTATACGCTGGGCAACATCCTCAGCGCGCAGTTCTATGAAGCCGCGTTAAATGCGCACCCACAGATCCCGGCTGAGATCGGGCGTGGCGAGTTCGCGACTCTGCATGGCTGGCTCAAAGACAACATTTACCAGCACGGCAGTAAATTCACCGCCAGCGAACTGCTGGAGCGGATCACCGGCTCCCCAGAAATGCGCGTCGAACCGCTGCTCCGATATCTGTGGGAGAAGTTCGGGCAGATCTACGGGCTTGAGCGCGCTTAGCGGTCAGCGTCGAGGGCCTCGGCCAGTTCGTCAGGCGTAGGGGCATAATTGCCGACCCGCCGCACGACCAACCCGCTGGCGGTGTTGGCGAGCGCTGCGGCTTCAACCGGTTCGGCGCCGGCGGCCAGCGCCAGCGTCATCACAGCGACGGCGGTATCGCCCGCGCCGACCGTGTCGTAGACCTCGCTGGTGGCCGGGGCAGGGCAGTGCGTGCTGCGGCCGTCCGGTGTGGCGATCGTGACGCCATCGGCGCCGCGCGTGATCGCCATGCAGCGCGTCAGCGCTAAGCGGCTGCACAACTCGCTGGCAGCGGCGGCGAAATCGGCATGCGATCGCAGCGGTCGGCGCAGAAAAGTCTGCGCTTCGTCGGCGTTGCATTTGACCAACCCAAAACCGGTGTACTTGTCCAGGTCGCCCTGCGCGTCGGCGGCCAGCAGGCACGTGCGCGCTTCGCACAGCTGGCGCACTGCCGTCACCAGAGAGGGAGTGAGTAAGGCGATGTGATAATCGGACAACAGCACAGCGCCCGCCGTATCGATGCGTTCCACAATCATCGCGCGGACTGCGCGCTCGATCGCCTCAGACAGCGGCGTCCGGTCGACGCGGTCTAAGCGCGCCACTTGCTGCGGGAAGCGCAGCCCCATCTGTGCCATCACGCGGGTTTTGACCGTCGTCGCGCGGCCGCCGTCAATCACGAGCGATGTCGTCTCGATGCCGCGTGCCTGCAGCACCTGCCGCAGCGACGTAGCTTCGGCATCGGCGCCGATCACGCCGATCTGGATGGCCTTGCTGCCCAGCGCCGCGATGTTGGCCGCAGGGTTGGCGGCGCCGCCTGGGATGAGCACCCGCGTCTCAAATTCCAGCACGGGGATCGGCGCTTCGCGGCTGAGACGGGCCGCCCGCCCAATCAGGTATTCGTCGAGGATGATATCGCCGACCACGAGCACACACTGGCCGGCGAGCCTTGTCACCCAGCGTCGCAGCGAGGAAGTTGAAATTTCAGTCATGAGCCAGTCCTCCGGCCGTTGGCTCCGCGCGTCAGCACGGCGAGCACAAAACGCGGCAGGCGCAGCATGCGCCGCATGCGCCACGGCTGTCGCAGCAGCCGGTACAGCCATTCAAGGCCGAGACGCTGCATCCACAGCGGCGCGCGTGGGACGATCCCAGCGATAAAATCAAGCGAGCCGCCGACCCCCATCGCCATGCTCACGCGCAGGCGCGGCGCGTTGCGGGCGATCCATTTGTCCTGCTCTGGCGCGCCGTAGGCGACGAACAGGATATCGGCGCGCGCCGCGTTGATGCGCTCCACGATCGCATCCTCGTCGCTTGGCGCCGGGCTGCCGCTGTACGTCCCTGCGATCTGAAGGGACGGGAATTGTGCGCGTAAGATTTCAGCGGCGCGTTCAGCGACCCCCGGCCCCGCGCCGAGCAAAAACAGCCGCCAGCCCAGCGCGGCGGCGCGTTCCGCAACGATCGGCACGCCGTCTGAACCCGTCACGCGCTGGCGCAGCGGCGTTTTCAGGCGGCGCGCCGCCCACAGCAGGCCAACGCCATCGGGAACGGTCAGGTCGGCCCGAGTGAGTATGTGATGGAAGATTGGATCGCGCTGCGCGATCATGACGAATTCGGGGTTGATGGTGCAGACATGGCGCAGCCTGCCGGGCGCCGCCTTGATCCAGTTTTCGATGAGCAGCAGCCATTCTTGATAAGTGATATCGCTGACCGGCAGGCCAAGGATATGGATTGTGCGCGCGGCTCGGCCGGTCTTGATGGTGGGAATGCTTGGCATCCCAGGCTTGATGTGCGCGTCAAGCAGCGCTTGAGCGGCTTGCAGCACCTGTTCGGTTGTAACCATACGCATACAGGTGCGGGCCGGGCAGCCGAACCGTGCGCCAAGCCCGTGTTCGACATAGCTGCACGGGCTGCACTCAGGGGCGCTGGAGAGGATCGCCGCCGGCGAGCCGAGCGACCACGGCGCCCACGCCGCCGGGTTGCTGGGGCCAAAGATGGCGACGAGCGGGACGCGCAGCGCGGCTGCCAGGTGCATCACGCCGCTGTCTGCGCCGATGAACAGGTCTGCGCCTTCCAGCAGCGCAGCGAGCTGGCCAAGCGTGGTCTGGCCGCTTACATCGAGCGCGGGGCTGTTGAGGGCGTTCAGCAGTGCGTCAGCGTCATCAGTCTGTGTGCCGACTAGGATCAGGTGTGCGCCTCGCGCTGCTGCGAGCTGGTCGCCCACTGCAGCAAACGCTTCGGGAGACCAGCGCCGGGCGGGGTTAAACCCGCCGCTGCCGGGATGGAGGATGACGCGCGGACGCCCGGCCGGCAGCCGTTCATGCGCCCACATCCGGTCAGCCTCGCTGACGCCCACACATGCCTGCCGCGGCGTCGGGTCAGCGCCGAGCAGCGCGACCAGATCGAGCCAATACTGCGCTTGATGCCGCGCGCCGAAGCCGGCATCGGTCAGGCGATCGGTGAGGAAAAAGCCGCGGCCATTCTCCAATCCCAGCCGCCGCCGGCTGCCAGCGGCGAGGGCGATGGCAGCCATCTTGAACGCGCCAGCCTGAGTTGTGAGGTGATGAAAGAAGATCGTCGTATCAAAGCTGCCTCGGCGCAGCGCCCCCGCCAGGCGGGTTCCGCGCCCAAGATCGCGTATGCTGGCGAACCGGTTGAACGTCAGCACATCATCAACCAGGCCCGTCTCTGCGACGATCGGCGCGCTGTGCGCGGTCGTCAGCAGGGTGATGTGCGCCTTCGGGTGCGTTTCGCGCAGTGAGGATAATGCCGGCGTTGTCAGGATCAGGTCGCCGATATCCGCGATCTGCACAGCAAGGATGCGCCGAGGTGCTTCAGCCATCAGCCGCTGCCTCGAGTGCAGCCAGCGCTTCCTGCGCAGCCCGCTCCCATGTGAAGGCAGCAGCGCGTGCTTGACCGCGCGCGCGCAGTTCGGCGCGCAAATCGCCATCGTGCGCCAGCCGATCCATACCATCGACGATCGCATCGATGTCGAGCGGGTCGACCAACAGCGCAGCCTCATCGGCCAGCTCAGGCAGGCTCGATGTGCTGCTGCACAAAACCGGCGTCCCGCAGGCCATCGCTTCCAGCACTGGAAAACCGAATCCTTCGTAGAGTGAGGGGAAAACAAACGCAAGAGCGCCGGCATAGAGGGCGCCTTTGTCCTCGTCATCTATATAGCCCGTGAGGAAAACCCCCGGCGTTGGCGAGCCGTCCGCTTCGCGCGTCCAGGCCGCATCATAAAGCCAACCCTCAGCCCCGGCCAGCACCAACGCCGTCTCGTCTCCGTGATTGCGCTGGCGCCAGCGGCGAAATGCTTCGACCAGCCCGGCGATATTCTTGCGGGGCTGCAGCGTGCCGATGAATAAAAAATAGCGCTCGGGCAGGCCGTATTTTTGCCGCAGCGCTGCTGTATCCCCGATGATAGGGGGATCGATGCCGGGATAGACGACCCTGATCTTGTTGGGCGGCGTGCCGTAAAAGCGGGTTAGGTCAGCGGCTGTGGCGGCGCTGTCAGCCAGCACGATCGCGGCGCGGCGCGCGCTGTGACGAGTCGTCAGGTCGAGATAGAAACGCGCTAAGGTCGGGTGCGCTTTGGGAAAGTGACGATAGCCTAAATCGTGCACCGTGACGACCGCCCGGCCCGGAAAGGCGGCTGGCAGGGTGTGCGCTGGCACCCAGGTCACGTCGGGACGTGCGCGCCACAGCGCGGCGGCAAAACGAAGATGAGTCCATAGGCGCGGAAAGGGAAGCGGGTGCAGGGTGACATTAGGACGTGCGGCAAAGAGTTCCGGTGGCGGGGCCTGTCGAAAATACAAGGCGATCTGGTGCGCGGTCTCTTGATTGAGCAGGGCTTGGATCATGCGGGTCGCATAACGTTCAGTGCCGGTGACGCGCGCGGCGGTCGTCCGGCTGGCGTCGATGGCGATGCGCAGCGGCAAGGGTCAATCTCGCTGGCGCAAGATCAACGGCAGCAGCCATAAGACGATCACGATGAGGATGATGGCCGGCCATAAAGACGCTGCTGCTGCCAGCAATTCGGGATCAAAGACCTCGTTCGTGATGATCGTCCCCAATAAACCCGCGATCAGCAGCAGCACCCCAGGCGCGATCAAACGCCGATCCACCGGCCGCGCCAGCACAGCACTGAGGACGGTCGCGGCGCCAATGACGGCGATCAGCAGGGGCCAGCCGCGCGTCAGGTCAAGGCCGCCGGGCTGCAAGCTCAAGGCGAAGAGCGCGCTGGTCAGGATCAGTGCGAGTGCCGCGAACAGCAGGCCGCGTCCCCAGCGGCCGTTTCCCTGCCACTGCGTCAGCAGCGTCACAGCGACTGCCCCCACTCCCACCGCAGCGAGCAGCAGCGGCTCGACCGGTGTGTTGGTCGTCGTCATCACGGTGAGCCAGGCGCCGATGCCGATCAGGATCAAGCCGGGGGCAAGCGAGCCGGGATGCCCACGTTTGAGGGCGATCGGCGGGGGAACGGCGAGGCTTGGTCTGTAGGTCGGTGGCTTGTAAGCGCGCCGGCGTTCTTCATCCTCTCGCAGGGCGGCGGCATCGCTCACACTGGTGACGCTGTCAAACGCGCGCCGGCGCGCGTCGGCGTCATCGCTGGTGATCGCATCGAGCAGGGCGTTTAAATCGCCTGCTTCGCTGCTCACCAGCGTCTGCAGGTAAGCAGCATCCGCTTCAGGGTCGGCTTGCAGCCAGTCATCCTGTTCTTTCGCGTCGTCTGCGGGGGTCGTTTCCGTGCCTGAAGCGGCCGCTTCTTCTGCAGCGCTCTCGATGGTTACAGCTGCTTCTTCGGCTTCGAGGTTTTGCGCGTCAACTTCTTGCTCAGGCATTTCGACGGCCTCTGCCGCGCTTACGGGCGGCGACACGTCCAGCTCTGGCGAAGCTGGCACTTCGCCTGCCAGCTCATCCTCTGCGTCAAGCGGCGCAGCGTCGGAAGAAGCGTCTTCCGGCTCGGGGTGACGATAGCGTTCATCTTCCATGCAAGTTATTGTGGCGGTTTTTATGGTCGCGCGCAAGACCAGTCTCACGGTGACTCTTGTCATACGCGGGAGCGGCGGGTATAATCTTTAAGAGAAGGCGACGTGGCCAAGGGGTAAGGCAAGGCTCTGCAAAAGCCTGATCACCAGTTCGAATCTGGTCGTCGCCTCTCAGGGGCATTCATCAGCGAATGCCCCATTGAGTCTCTATCGATGGTGGTACGCTGTGAACGAACGGCGCTTATCCCAGCAGCGATCGCTTCTAAGCCCGAAACTGCCTTTCACCAGCGCCGCGGCTAAAGCGTCACGCTCGCCGGCCCCTCTGCCAAACTACAGCCTCTCGACAGTGTGCCCCGCCTGCACAGCGCCGACATTCCGCCACGCGTGCAAAGTGCGCTGCCCGCGCTGCGGTTTCATGTGGGATTGTTCCGAACTCTAAATTAAGCGATCCAGCGCCATGTGACGAAGCGCGCTGCGAACAGCAGCGCCAGTCCGATCGATGCCGCATAAATGATAACCTGCCGCCATGGCCGGTCGATCCAGCGCGCGATCGCGATGTAGAAGGGGAAGACGACCGCTCCAAAGCGCGGCATGCCGATCAATGTGCCGCTGGCGATCGGGATCAGGACGGCGAAAAGTGCGAACAGTCCCCAGCTTCGATCGAGGCGAAACACAGCCAGCGCCAGCAGGAGATAAACAGCGGCGGCAGCCAGATCGATCCACGATAACCACCAGCCGAACAGCGCGACCGGCTCGCCGCTGAAGTACTGCGCCAACACTGCGATCGGCGTCCCGGTGGGGCGTCCCCACGTGGCGTTGTAGGTTGTGAAGTAGGCGAGCGGTTCTCCGACGTAAAAGCCAGCTGCCAGGATATAGCCCGCGAACAGGGCTGGCGGCAGGTGTGCCAGCGCAGCGCGGGCGATGCGCTGCGGCGGCGCTGATGCGCCGACCCAAGCAGCATAAAGCAGGGCGGGGTACAGGGCAACGCCAACCGAGCGGGTGAGGCTGGCGAGCCCCGCGACCAACAAAGCGAGGATGAACCGGTCGCGCTCCAGCAGCCAAAAGACGAGGATGCACAGCAGCAGAAAGAGCGCCTCTGTATAGACGCCGGAGAGGAAGATCGTGTTCGGCGTGATCATGAGCAAGAGAGCGGCTCGCCATGCTACCGCCGAGCCGAAGCGCCCCCGCGCTAGATCGTAGAGCAGGAACAAGGCCGCCAGCAGGGCCAAATTGGAGATCAACAGTCCGCCGAGGGTGGTACACGTGCTCCAATACGGCGAGAGCCCGCAGCCGGTCGGCGT
>DAOTYT010000104.1:0-1639 GCA_034434615.1 Anaerolineae bacterium
CAAGCATCGCCAACTGCATACGAAAGAGCGCCAACAGGGTAGCCACCGCCTGCGTGTTGGTGCTCAGAATATCTCCGATCATGTTGAGATCGCTGGCAGCCAAGCGCGACATATCGCGAAAGCCGCCCGCAGCTAACCTCCAGACCGCATCATCGTGCTCACCTTCTTCTGCCACCGTAGCAACGAGCGCGGCGCTCAACAGATAAGGCAGATGGCTGATCGCAGCGACAACCCGATCGTGGCGATGGGCATCCATTTCGATCGCTTCAGCTTGCAAGGCCTCAACGAGCTGCAGCGCCCGCAGGCGCGCTGCGGGCGTTGTGCGGCGCGTGGGGCACAGGACGAACGGCCGTCCACGATACAGCGCGGCGTCACTCGCTTGAATGCCGTTCGCTTCCTTGCCAGTCATGGGGTGGCCACCGATCGCCTGCACACCGATCGGCAGGGTTCCCATGGCCATACAAATATCCTCTTTCGTGCTGCCAATGTCAATCAAGAGTGTGTTTGAGCGCAGATAAGACCCGATTCGGTCGCGCACAAGCCGGATGATGGTGCGAACTGGCGTGGCCAGAAGAACAGCGTCCGCTTCAGCCACTCCGCTGCGTAAATCATCGGTAGCATAGTCGACCATATCCTGCTCAAGGGCATATTGTCGCGCTGCTTCATCCAGCTCGACGCCGGTAATTTTCTCGGCATACGGGCGCAGTGCCAGCGCCAGCGAGCCTCCCATCAATCCTAAGCCAACAATCGTGAGGTGACGTGCGCGAAAGCCAGACATTAGGCAAACCGTCCCACCGCTTCTGCCACACGACGCACACCGCTCATTAACTCTCCTTCAGAAAGATGCACCTCGTAGCCATCAAGCCGCACCCGCGCGATGACATTGGAGATATCACGGGCGGTGGCGTCATGCTTCATGACGATGATCATGCTTATTCTCCTCGTGCGGCTCTACAATGACTTTATTATCGGGATAAAACAAGTCTGGTCGTAAGGCCAACGCCCCAGCCATATAGACATGGCGCACCTCATCGAGTGTCTTCGGCGTATTCCAATGAATTAAAATGCGGATGCAGCGTGGAATCCCATCAGGCGCATCAATTTCCTGACAGCCGAGCAGCGCCGTTCGCGACCAACCGAGGTCGCGCGCTGCCTTGGCGGGAAATGCTGCCGTCAGATCGGGCGTTGTCGTGAAGATAATGCTGGCCACATCGTCCTCATCAATTTCATTTTCGTCGATCATGGCACGCAGCAGTGCCCGGGTCGCTCGCAGGATCGCATCTGCGCTGTTTTCGTCGGCCGTAGTTGCCCCGCGAACTCCTCGAAACTTCATATGCCTCCTCCCTAACAAAAAAGCGCAGAGTGTTTGCTCTGCGCTTTAGACCTCACTATCGCTCGTCGCGATCACTTTGCAGGAAGCAACACCCGGCACTCTATTATGTCGCTGCCAAAGTAGTAATACGATTCGCTGACGAGAACAAAACCGCCGCTGTTCATAATCCGAATTCACATTTCAAAACGGCTTTGTTGAATGAATATGGTCAAAAGGCGTACTGGTCCTAAACAATGCTCAAGTTAAGCCACGCGATAGCTATCGGGCATACCCAAGTGGGTCATACGATTGAGAGCAGCGCACTTG
>DAOTYT010000105.1:0-2839 GCA_034434615.1 Anaerolineae bacterium
CTGCAAACGGTCAGCGCCTTTGCGCTGACCGAGGAGCCTTTCGTACTGGTCGAAACGTCGTTGGGCGCGACGCTGCTCGTTCGCGTGTGTACCACGGAAGGGCCAGAACTGCGTTCTAACCTTGAGCCGATCATGGATGCGCTCGCCGCCGGCGCCGATCAGCTCGAAGCATCAGTAGCAGGGGTTGGCGTGCAGTTCATCAACTGCGCCGTCGAACGCACGCTGCGTATCATTGCAGTCTCGCGCGAAACCGCGGCTGCCTATTCCGCCGGCGCAGTCTCGCGCGATGCTTTCGCTGGCGCTTGGCGCGCGCAGTAAAGAGGATACGCGGCGGCATTTCAATCACACATCTGTGTGAATGGGCAGGTATACGCGGAAGCGCGTCGCTGTTCCCGGGGTGCTTTCTACTTCGATCAGCCCGTGATGTCCCTGTATGATACCGTGGCTCACAAACAGGCCGAGGCCGGTGCCATTCGGTTTTGTTGAGAAGAACGGATCAAAAATGCGGTCGATCTGCTCAGGGGGAATGCCGCACCCGTTGTCTTCAAACTCAACTACGATCATGCTGCCTTCCTGGCGCGCGCTGATGCGAAGCGTCCCGCCGCCTGCCATCGCAGCTTGTGCATTGAGCGCCAGGTTCATGAAGACCTGATTGAGCTGTTCCTTGCTGCCGTAGATTGGTGGCAGAGGCGGCAGATCTGCCAGCACTTCAATCCTTTCGTGCTGAAAGAACTTGCGGTTTAACGTGATGATTCCCTCAAGCAGCTCACTGATATCGACAAGCTGCATATCGGGGCCGCTGTCGCGCGCGAATTCGAGCAGCCGGCTGACAATGCCGCGGATGCGCTCGAGGCTCTCTTGGATAATCTCCACCGCGCGCTTATCGTAACTCACGCTGCGCTGCTCAAGATCGTCGATGATCTCTTCGATCAGGTTGCGGATCGGCATCAGTGGATTGTTAATCTCATGTGCGATGCTGGCCGCTAAGTGCCCGATTGAGGCGAGTTTCTCGGAACGAATGAGCAGCTTCTGGGCAGACTCCAGCTCTCGCGTGCGCTCGGCGACCATATCTTCCAGGTGGTTCGCATACTGCGTTTGCAGCTCATAGAGCTGAGCATTGCGCAGAGCCAGCGCTGCATGGCGGGCAAACCCTTCAAACAAACGGCGATCATTTTCATCAAATGAGTCTTTTTTGCGGGCGATGATCAGCGCGCCCACCAGATGCTGGCCATGGTGAAGAGGGGCTGCCAGCCCGCCATAGTAGCCCGGAATAAACTGCTCAGATGCATGCCATTGGATAGTTCGCGCTGTCTGCGCCAGCCAGGTAAGCGCATCGTGTAAACAGGCTTCACCTATCCATTCCAAAACTTGATCGGGCAGGTAAGACCAGTCGATGATTCGTCCGTCGCTCTCAAAACGACAGCTTGCAATGAGATCGCCGGGCAGCAGCCTGCCCGCCAGCTCCACGACCAAACGGAGCAGCTCGTTCGGCTCTAAATGTTGATTCAGTTTCTCACTGGCGTTCAACAGTGCTTCCAACTCGTTAGAGCGGCGTTGGAGCGCATCTTCAAGCTGGCGTGCTCTGATCTTGCTTTGAGCGCGCGCTAAAAGCTCCTGCGGTGCAAACGGTTTATAAAGATAATCATCGGCACCGAGATTAAGCCCCCGCGCCACATCGGCAGGCTCGCGGGCATTGGCGGTGATCATGATGGTTGGGATGCTCGCGGTCACGACATTCTCTCGAAGCTGCTGCAGTACATCGAAACCGTTCATACCAGGCATAAGGATATCAAGCAGGATTAAATCGGGATGGGCTTCTTGTGCTGCCCTCAGCGCGTCGAGACCATTCGTGACACGCATGACTCGGTAACCTTCGCGCTCGAAAATGTGCTGGAGCATGATGGTCGTGTTGATCTCATCATCTGCCACCAAAACAAGTGGTGACCGATCTTGGGTGGTCATGGGCAACTCCTGCTGGCCCAATCTGGGGTTTTCGTGCGCCCAATGATAAAATCTTCTCTAATCCATCATACATGTGAAGCGACCTGCCGATGCACAATCCTTCTAATCGTAAGCAGCAAACCATTCGTTCCGTAGCGTTGGGGCTGGCGCTAGGTTTAGGGCTTGCTTTGGTATTTTCCGGCGGGTTCTTCCTGCGCGATATCATCGGGCTGCGTTCCCCAGTAGCCGCACTTACACTTAATGGAACGACAGGTTACCCCCTGCTTGACGAAGTACAGAGTTTGATCGATCGCTATTTCGTTCGTGAACAGCCGGATCACACGACGCGCCAATATGGAGCGGTGCGCGGCCTGCTGGGAACGCTCAACGATCCCTTCACGTTCTTTATTGAGCCGCCTGTCGCTGCCAGCGAGTCCGATGCGCTTGCCGGGACGTACGGCGGCATCGGCGTTCAGATCCAGCGCACTGCCGCGGGCGAGCTGCTGCTGTATCCTTTTGAAGATAGCCCCGCTCTTGAGGCGGGCATCGAGCCAGGAGACCGGTTGCTGGCGGTCGATGGTCTTCAGGTCGATGTCACGCAGTCGCCCGATGCGCTTGATCAGATGCTGCGCGGTGAAGTGCGCGCAGGAAATGGCGTCACCCTCACCGTCCAGAAAGCGCAAAGCGGGGATGAGTTCACCACATTTATCCCCTTTGCGGTGATCAACATCCCTTCGATCGTCTCGCGAGTTCTCCCCGAAGCACCGCAGATTGGTTACTTGCAAATCATGCGCTTCACCAGCCGCACACCGACTGAAGTCGAAGAGGCGATTGCCGATCTTCGTCAGCAGGGCATCGAGTCATTGGTGCTCGACCTGCGCGGGAACACTGGCGGTTT
>DAOTYT010000106.1:0-2021 GCA_034434615.1 Anaerolineae bacterium
AATCCGCTCGACAAAGCGGTTGAAGCGGGTTTTCATCGTGCGTGGCAGTCGATCCGCGATTCGAATACATCCACCATCATCATCTGCGGCATCCTATTCATGTTCGGGCAAACGCCGGGGGCCAGCATCGTCGCTGGCTTCGCTGTCACTCTCGCCCTTGGTCTCGTGCTCAATTTGTTTACAGCTGTACTCGTCACACGAACCTTCCTGTACCTCCTGCTTTCGCTGCTGCACCAACCGATCCAAAAGCGCGCCTGGCTTTTGGGCGTTTAAAGAGGGAAGTTATGTTCAGCCTAGTCCAAAAGCGACGTTATTACTTCCTTCTCTCAGCCGCCATCATCGTGCCCGGTATCCTCATCATGTTATTCTCCCTGTTCACGACGGGCACCTTGTTCCAGTTGAGCACCGATTTCGTCGGCGGCAGTATCTACGAGCTGCGCTTTATTGAGGACGGGGCGTCAGAAGCGACTATCCGTGCCGTATTTGAGCGCAATGGCGACAGTGACCTGACGATTCAGCGCATTGGGGATCCTGCTCAGTACCGATGGTCTGTTCGCGCCAGCTTCCACGACCAAGAGATATCTTCTGCCATCATCAGCGGCCTGAATGAGCTGGCGCCGCTTGACGAAGGGAGCCTGCGCATTGAGCAGGTTTCTGCCGCCGTGGGGCAGGAGGTGACGCAAGCCGCGCTTGTCGCGGTGTTCGTAGCCGGTTTGGTCGTCACGGGTTTTATTGTGCTGGCTTTCCGTCAAGTTCCTAATGCGCTCCGCTACGGTCTATGCGCGATCGCCGCTATGATCCATGATGTTTTGATCGTATGCGGCATCATGTCGTTTGCTGGGTTGATCGGCGGTTGGGAGGTCGATTCCCTGTTTTTGACCGCAGTGCTCACGGTCGTCGGCTTTTCGGTTCAAGATACAATCGTGATCTTCGACCGCATCCGCGAAAACATACCCAAACACATCGGCGAACCCTACGAGACGATCGCGAACCGCAGTGTGCTGGAGACGATCCATCGATCTCTGGCAACCCAGCTCAACGCCTTTTTTATCATGATTGCGATCCTGCTGTTCGGCGGCGAGTCGGTCAAACAATTCATTTTTATCCTGTTCGTCGGGCTGCTATCTGGCACCTACTCATCGATCTTTGTTGCTGTGCCACTGCTGGTGGCTTGGGAAAAAGGTGAGCTGCCATGGAACCGCCGCACTCCACCGCTCGGAGCGCCACAGGCGCAGGTGGGAGGATGATGTGAAAGCCCTTGTGGTTGACGGTGGGCTGTCACTCGTCACGGAGCACCCTCTCCCTGTTCCCGATGCTGATCAGACGCTGCTCAAAATCCGCAAAGCGGGCATCTGTAATACTGATCTGGAGATCGTCGCCGGCTACGGCGGCTTCACTGGGATCCCTGGCCATGAATTTGTCGCCGACGCGCTCACGGGTCCGCTAAGTGGCCAGCGTGTGGTTGGAGAGATCAACGTCGCCTGCGGCGCGTGCGATTTTTGCCTCCGCGGCCTGCCAACCCACTGTCGCAACCGCACGACGGTAGGAATTCGCGATCATCCTGGCGCTTTCGCTGAGTACTTGGCGCTGGCGACTTCCAATCTCCATCCGCTGCCAGACAGCATCAACGACGATGCTGCGGTCTTTGTCGAACCGCTCGCCGCTGCGCTGCAAGGTTTAGAAATGGTCCACATTTCCCCTGGCAGCATCGTTGTCCTGATCGGCGCCGGCAAACTGGGGCTGCTCGTCGCTCAAGTCATTCATTTGACAGGGGCACACCTCAAAGTGATCGTGCGGCGCAGCAAACCAGCACAGCTGCTGCAGACTTGGGGCATCCAAACGTTTGAGCGGGATATGGTCGAAGCCCAGAGCGCGGATATCGTGATCGATTGCACGGGCACGCAGGATGGCTTCGCAGATGCTCTCGCGCTTGTGAAGCCGCGTGGGACGATCGTCTTGAAGAGCACCTATGTTGGCCTTGCGCAGGTCAACATGTCGAAGCTCGTCGTTGATGAAATCAC
>DAOTYT010000107.1:0-2723 GCA_034434615.1 Anaerolineae bacterium
CTAACCATAGTGCAGAACGTCACAAATTCAACGATCTGAATGGAAGGTAACTCTGCGCAGTTTCTAAGCGAGAGACTGCCGGCAGCTCGCCAAAACACTGACGGAATCATTGAGGCAGGCAGAAGCAGTGCGGCAAGCTACAACTCTTTAGCTCTAACAGCCGCCACGAAAGTTAGGTTACTTTGCACAAATCTTTTGCCAATTGATCGGGCATTGACGCTAAGTCGCAGCAGAAAACTCTCCGCTCTGCTGCGCCTGCTGCAAGGCCATGCGCCCGAGGTCGCTGCGCGGCGGGTACTCGCGCGAGATGATCTCGACCATCGTCCCCACTTCCGCCCAGCGGAACAACTGTTCGGCATTATCATTTTGGGACATGATACAGCCGTAAGTGTATGGACGACCGACGTTGCCTCCTCCCAGATAGGTGCCGCCGGGGAGCAGCACCGCCCCATGGAAGCCGTTGATCAAACCCGGGATCACTTCATAAATGCCCATGAACCAATGCATCTGCCACGAGCCGCACGACGTATCTCCGCACAGCTCGATACTGCTGCCGGTTGCCAATTCGTCGTGGTTGATGATCTGGTAAATTCCAGGCGACGTTGGCGCGCGATCCATACCGCTGGAGATCAACCAGTTAAACACGAGCTGGCCGTTCTCATAGGCATAGAGCGTTTGCGTATCCAGATTGACGATGATGCGCTTGTTTGGCACTGGGTCAAACGGGACGACCAGATCGGGCGATGGCAGGTTGATCTGTTCGCCGGGCGACAGCAGCGCATTCCAGTTGCGGTTGGGGTTGGCCTGCTGAAGCAGGTAGAACGGCACCCCGGCGCGCCGCGCAATGCGATACCCCGAATCGCCGCGCTGCACGGTATAGGTCGAGGTTCGGTAGCGCACGCGCAGATCGACATAGCTGCGGCCGCTCTCGACCGCCTGCCGCACTTTGTCGATGGAGTCGCTCGGTTCTAAGTAGCGCAGTGGATTGTCAATCGCCAGCATTTCTGAGCGCTCGTTGATGTAATCGGCGAGCAGATCGGGCCGCACAGAAAGGCTGTTGGCGCCAGCCTGAAGCCAGCTTGTGAACGTATCGCGATCGGGCGTCCAGGCGATCTGTTCATTGGTGAACGGATCGTAGCCGCGCAGGATGAACGTCGTCGAAGCCAGCGCACGCGCGCGGTCGAGATACGGCGCTGGGTCGAGCACATCGGGCGCGGCCGGCGCCATGACCAGGTCGAGCCGGCGCTGGTCAACCACATCAACCAACCCTTCTTCCAGCCGCTGCATCGTCAGCGCAACATCGAGAAAGCGCCCATCGCGACCGGGAACGCCGACAAGCGTCTCACCTTCCCAACGGTAGCCCGCATTATAGGGCGCAATGTTGGTGACCTCAGTGTAATCGAGCAGCGTATCTTGCGCCCGCAGCACGTCGATCGAGACTACCGGCTGCACGCTGTACCCGAAGGGCAGCCCGCCCAAGCCCACTGCGCGCGCCGCTTCGGCAGTTGCTCTTGCGTCAAGCCGGATGCCGAGCTGCGCCGGGCGCAGCTCCCACTGACGATCTTGATCGATCAGGCGAATGTGCAGCTCTCGATCGAACTCTGCCTGCAGCGCTGCTGCCGCTTCATCGACCGTCATACCCCCAAGCGGGATGCCCAGCGCCCATAGATTAGGGAAAATCCGATTCTGGCCGATGTATGAAAAGAGAAAGGCGAATACCAGCAGAACGACAAAAGCGGCGCCGCCCAGCCATACCCGCCGGTCGCCGCGCGCACGCCACCATAGATCGCGAGCAGCGCCGCCCGCACGCAGCCTAAAGCCGGTCTCTGACAGGGTATCAGAAAGCTGCTGCACACCAAAAAGCGGAAGCGTAGCGCTGCGCCGCTGCATCCGCATACTGCGCCCATCGATCGGGGTGCCAGCTTCGGGCGCGTTTCGCGCGGCGGATGGCGTGGCCATTTGCTTGCGCTGGCGCGCCGCTATCCGGTCACGAGCGCGCCCTCGTCGTCGTCGATCCGGCTGGTAAACATCCATGATCTTGCTCGCCCTATTCTCAGCGGTTACGACCCACAGCGCTCATCACGAATACACTATCGACCTGACATTTCAGCATGATCATTTTGAGGCGCTGCTGATTCGTATTGTAACGGAATTTTGCGCCAGACGATCGCGTTAGCGGGCTTCAGTCCGATAATCCTCACGCGGAGGAGAAAAAGCATCAATGATCAGCGTGTCGACCAACGCGCGCGCGCTGTGCGTTAGACCACCCGGAATGGCATAGCTGGCGCCGCGCCCAACGATGCGCGTCTCATCGCCGACCGTCAGCTCGATGCGACCGTAAATGACATAGCCCACCTGGTCGTTCAGATGCTGATGCGCCGGGACTTCGCTGCCACGCAAGAGCAAAATTTCGCACAGCATCACTTCATCGGTCACGCCCATCGTTCGGCGATGCACTCCCGGCAGCATCTCGACTTGTGCCGCATCGTCTGGACCTATGAAGTAGCCGTCAGCCATGATCTTACCTCGAGCATCGAAAACTGTTTTTGTAATTATGCACAGCAAAACCCCGTTTGTCGACGAACCATCGTGCCATGCGCTGATAGAACGTGAAAAATGGATGAAAGCTTCTCGCAATTCGTGCGATTCACATTTACTATAGGGAGGGCCTTTCAGCGCATATAACAATCACATAGAGGAAGCTAACATGCAGCCAATGTCTA
>DAOTYT010000108.1:0-4108 GCA_034434615.1 Anaerolineae bacterium
GTTGACAGCCGCGCATCATCGAGCAGCGGGACGACCGTAGCAGCCGGCGTGGGCCTGCCAAACGGGATCTGTGGGCTAACTGGCTCTGGCTGCGCGAAGGCGGCGCCGGCCAGCAGCAGGCCGGCTAACGCCGCCCCGAAAAGTAGGCGCATTCGTGTCATCACTGCCTCAAGATAAACGGACAAAAGCTCACTCAACGAGACGCGCCCACGCCTCCATCTCGGCATGCAGCGCAGCTTCGGTCTCGGTGTAAGCGGCGCCCAGCCTGGTGACCGCTTCGGCATCGCCGCGCGTGCTGGCGGCCTCGATGGCCGCGGCCAGCGCTTCCAGCTCGCTTTCGAGCTGGGCGATAGCCGCCTCGGCTGCGGCCAGCCGTTTCTCAAGCTGGTATGGGTTGAGGCCATGGCTGCGGTTTTGCGCGCGTTCTTGTCGGCGAGCAGGCGGGGCGCCGTTATCGGCGCGCGCTGAGGACGGGGCAGCGCTGCGCTTTTCGCGCGCGCTCAAAAATTCGTTGTAGCCGCCTTCGAACACCTCCAGCTGCCCAGGCGAGAGCGACCAGATCTGCGTCGCCAGCGCATCGATCAGGTAACGATCATGGCTGACGAGCAGGATCGTGCCCTCAAAGTCGGCCAGCACGTTCTGCAAGATCTCCTGGCTGGCGATGTCAAGATGATTGGTCGGCTCGTCGAGCAGAAGAAAGTTTGCCCCCGCCAGCGCCAGCTTGGCCAGCGCGACGCGCCCCCGTTCGCCGCCAGAGAGCGTCGCGATCGGCCGGAAGACATCCTCGCCAGAGAACAGGAAACTGCCCAGATAAGTGCGCGCTTCGCCCAACCCCATCGGCTTGACGGTGAAAAGCTCATCGAGGATCGTCCTATCGGGGTCGAGCAGTTCATGTGCCTGCGCGAAATAGCCGATCTGCACCGAGGCGCCAACCTTGATCTCGCCGGATACCGGCGGAAGCTGGCCGATCACCGTTTTGATGAAAGTGCTCTTGCCGGCGCCGTTCGGGCCGATCAAGGCTGCCACTTCGCCGCGGCGCAGCGTGATATCGGGCGCGGTGAAGAGCGCTGTGCCGTCGTAGCCCACAGCCAGCTCGCGCGTGCGCAGCACCAGCTCGCCGCTGCGCAGGGCCGCGTTCATCTGAAGATACATCTGCTTGCGCTTGCGCGGCCGCACGATCAATCCGTCGCGTTTGAGGCGGTTAAGGCGTTTCAGCCGGCCCTTGGCCTGTCGGGTGTTCTGCCCAGCGATGTTGCGGCGAATGTAATCTTCTTCCTTATCGATGAACTCCTGCTGCGCCTCGTACTCTTTACGCAGGCGTTCGTGCCGCGCTTCGCGCTGCGTGACATAGTGGCTGTAGTTGCCGCGATATATCTCCAGCGCCCCGAAATCCAGTTCCCAGATCGTCTGCGCGACGGCGTCCATGAAGTAGCGGTCGTGGCTGACGACCAAGACGGCCCCCGCAAAATCGCTCAGATAATTCTCCAGCCATTCAACAGCGCTGATGTCGAGATGGTTGGTTGGTTCGTCCAGCGCCAGCAGGTCTGGCGCTTCAAGCAGCAGCCGGCCCAGCAGCGCCCGCGTCTTCTGGCCGCCAGAGAGGGTGTTGAGCGGGCGCGCATGGTCTTCGGCGCTGAAGCCGAGGCCCATCAAGACATGGCGCGCGTGGTCTTCGTAGGTGTAGCCGCCGGCATTTTCGAAGCGTTCTTGCAGCTCGCCGTACTGCGAGAGCACCCGGTCATATTGATCCGGATCGACCAGCGCTTGTTCGAGCGCGCGCAGCTCGGCTTCCATAGCGCGCAGCGGCTCAAAGGCGCGCATCACCTCCTGCCACAGGCTGTGAGCGCCGGCCAGCTCCGGCCGCTGCGGCAGGTAGCCGATCCGCAGCCCACGCGCGCGCTGCACGGTTCCCTCCGTCGGCTGCTCAAGGCCGATCAACACGTGCAGCAGCGTCGTCTTGCCGGCGCCGTTAGGTCCCACCAGTGCGATCCGCGCCCGATGCGGAATCTCGACCGAGACGTCGCTGAAGATCTCCTCTGGCCCAAAGTATTTCGTCAAGCGCGCCGCGCTGAGAATTGACATGATCGTCCTGACCCTTTAACGACCACGCCATTATACCACTGCCAGCTTCGCTTGTTGACGAGCAGCTCGTTTAAAAATTCGCTGGCGTGCTGCGTATTTCCGGTTTACACTGAATGTAAGTCCCGCACTTAACCCAGCGTCGCTGGATGCCACGTCCGTCATCCTGGAGGATTTACATCATTCCCCCAACGTATCTCATTGGCGATATTCACGGCCACTGCGAGGTCATGAAGCGGCTGCTGCGCGAGGCCGGTCTGATCGACGCTGATGGCGTCTGGAGCGGCGGCGGCGCCCGTCTGTGGTTTATGGGCGATTTTTTCGACCGGGGGCCAGACAGCATCGGCGCCCTTTCCATCGCCATGCAGTTACAGCGCGAGGCTGCTGCCGCAGGGGGCAGCCTCGAGGCGCTGCTTGGCAATCATGAAGTCATGGTGCTGGCAGCGGCGCGTTTCGGCGCCAGCGCTCATGGAGGAAGCTTCGTCAAAGTTTGGCGACGCAACGGCGGCTGCCCAGCCGACCTGAAAGGCTTGACGCGCGAACAGCTCAACTGGATGCAGGAACGGCCGGCAGTGGCGCTCGTGGGCGATCACCTGCTGCTGCATGCCGATGCGTTGTTCTACACGCATTATGGCGATACGGTCGAGGCTGTTAATGCAGCGATCGGCGCTGTGCTGGCCAGCAATGATCCGAAGACGTTCTATCAACTGCTTGAATTTTTCTCTGAACGGATGGCGTTCGCGTCGCCTCGCGAAGGCGTAGATCGGGCGCAGCATCTGCTCGACCTTTTCGGCGGGCGCGCGATCGCCCACGGGCACACGCCGATCGTCTATATGGAGCCGGCGCGGCGCCCCGAAACGATCGTCGAGCCGCTGTCCTACGGTGGCGGGCTGTGCCTCAACCTCGATGGTGGTATTTATCTGGGCGGGCCGGGCTTCGTCTACAGGCTGCCCGATTGACCGCCCTTTCGCTGCTCAGACAGGTAATCTTCGAGGGCAATGCGCGCGATGCGATAGCCGCTGCTGTCTCTGGCTGCTGGCAGTTTGCCTTGTTCGATCAGGGTGAGGACTTCAGCGGGTGTGCGGCGCAAGTAGGCCGCCGCCTGCTCGACTGACAGCACCCTCGGCAGATCAACCAACGTGGCGGGCGGCTCTGGTATTTGTGGCTGGAACGGCTGAAAGGGCTCGAAACGCTTCGGCTTCTCATCCTCGACGGGGCGGCTGCCGCTGGAAGTGCCCGGAGGCACAGACGCGATCAGGTAGGCGACGCCGACGATCGCCGCCACAAACGCGATGAACTCGATGAAAGCGGCTGTTTGCAAGGTCTCAAGATCGAGCGTCCCAGTCATGGTGGGCAGCACGAACAACCCAGTGCAGAACCCAACGAGCAGCGGCAGCATCAGCACAAAAGCGATGATGCGCGTCTTCTCTGGAGGAACTGCCCGATCATTAAAAGTGAACCGTCCCCGTATCAACAGCGCAATCCCGATAATAAACGCAGCACCGCTGCACATAACTCGCCTTATCGTTCCATCCCTAATCAACCAGCCACGATTATAGACTGAACGAGAGCGCATCGCGAAAAACCATCTCGCGGGGGCGGCAGATCACTGCGTCACAATGGTGACGAAAGCCGGGCTAAGGCGCGGCGCAGCCGCGCGCACTGTGATCACGCCGGCAGTCTCGGTCGCGCGAACGTAGATGGCTGCCTGCCCGCCGACCAGCGGGAAGGGGTTTTCGCCGATCAAGGTGCCTGGCCCGTCGATGTCGAAGCTGACTGGCGCAATGGCATAGGGCAGGCGGTTGCCAAATTCGTCGACGATTTTGAAGACGAGGCGCGTCATGTCGGCACCATCGGCATCGATGGCTGCATCGTCAGCCGTCAGCAGCAGCGCGTGCGGCACACCCCGGGCTGACAGGCGCTGCTCGGCGGCCGGCTGCCCGTTCAGCAAGCCAACGATGCGCAGGTCTTCGTAATTGTGCCCAAACATCGCCAGCAGTGGGAAGCCCATCACGCGGAACGGTGGGTG
>DAOTYT010000109.1:0-2913 GCA_034434615.1 Anaerolineae bacterium
GGTATCTTAGGAGGCACTCGTATGACCACGCTATCTTGTGGTGCTACCCGACGAAACGGCGTCCGAGGAAAATCTCGCGCTCAATGCCGAGCAGCCGCTCAGCCATCGGGTTGCACTCGACTAAGATGCCGTCGCGGTCGAGCAGCAGAATGCCGTCGCGGGCTGAATTGAGCAGTGCGCGCATTCGATCACTGCCGATGCGGACGTGTTCGTACAAACGTGCGTTCTCCAAATGTCCGGCTGCCTGGCTGGCCAGCAGCGCGATGCTGTTCAGATCGCGCTGGCGCATTTGTGTGCCAGCGCGGAAGCTGAGCGCCAGTACCGCGCTGATCGACCCACTGTAGCGGATCGGGACATAGGCGACCACGCCAGCGCGCCCAGTCCGCTCAGAGACGTGTATCTCGTCAGAACGAGCGACGCGCAGCGCGGCAGCTTGGTCGAAGGCGGTCTCCGTAGTGCCTGTAGTCTGCAGGCGCGCCAAAGAGAGCAAGCCCTCGCTCGTCAGTTGGAACAATTCTGCTTCGTTCACATCAAGCATATCGCGCGCGGTTTCAAGGATGGTGGCCGCCACGTCGAAGGTGGGGATGGCGCTGGAGAGACGCAGCGTGAGTGCCTGCAGGCTGCGCAGCGTATTAATTTGATGCTGTCGGTCTTCTAAGAGGCGCGCGTTTTCGATGCTGATGGCCGTATGACCAGCCAGGCTGCTCAGAAAGCGAACCTGTTCTTCGTTGAAGAAAGCCAGCCGCGCGCTCTCGACGACCAGCACACCGTTGGCCGTCTGATCGTTGATGAGCGGCACGGCCACCAGCGACAAGCTGGGCCCGGCGCCCCCGCCCGCAAACTCGTAGGGATAAGCGCGCGCATCCTCGATCACGATCGGCTCGCGCGAGCGCAGCACTTCTTCAATCAGCGCGTCTTGCCGCCCACGCGATCGATATGCCTTGTGTGGCGGGCTGCCGGGGCGCTGCTGAATGATCGTCCACAGGTTGCCAGTATCGGCCAGCAGCATGAACGTCGCGACATCGGCCTGCGAAGCGCGCAGCGCCGCTTCCAGCATCGCGATGATGATCTGATCAAAATCGAGCGCGCTGGAGATGCGCTGGGCCAGATCCTCGATCAAAGCGAGCTGATCTAAGCGGCGCTGCAGCGCCTGGTTGGTCGATGCGTAAAGCTGGGCGTTCTGAACGTGCACAGCAATTTGATTGGTCGCGGTCGTCAAAAGCTGCCATTCGCGCTCTTGAAACGGTTCGGGCAGCTCGCGCGCGATGAAGACCAACCCAAGCAGTTCGTCGTTCGCCACCAGTGGAAAGACCGCCAGCACGCCGGCTTCAAAGCGATCGATCAGCGCGCCCAGCGCCTCTGAAACGGCATCCCTATCGCGCAGAAATTGAACTGCCTGCGGGCGGGGCGCCTCGATGAACGGGGCTAACTCTGGGAACGTATCGAGCGCGATCGTCTCGTATTCAGCGGCCGGCGGGCGCAGCAAGCGCAGCAGTGCTGGGTGTTGATCGCGCAGGGCGAGCGCGGCGCGCTGCGCGTTAGCCATCTGGCACAGCGTGCTGGTGACGACGGCCTCCAGCCGATCCATTTCCATGGCGGCGGTGGTAACGTCAGAGAGGTGCATGAGCTGCATCATCTCAAACATGTAAGTTTCCAGCGCTTGGAGCAACTCGTGATGATCGAGGCGGAGCGCGATGTGCGCAGCCAAAAGCTGGAGCAGCCCGATGACTGGCGGCGGCGGCACGCCTGGCTGCCGGTAGAGCACGATCAAAGCCCCCAACGTGAGGGTGCCGCTGCGCAGCGGCAGTGAAACGAGGGCGCGGTAGCCATCGGCGCGCGCGGCTTCCGCGACGCGCCCGCTTATGCGAGCGAGATCGGGCGCAGCGACCAGCAGGTCGATCTTTTCCTCGGTGATGCCGAGCGCGCGCCAGCGGCGCCGCTGGGCCTCATTCAGACCGACCGAGCCACCCAGATCGAGCAAGCCGTTGGCACGGTAGCTGAGCAGCACCAGAGCGGCCGCGGCGCCGCTGATCGAACGGCTGGCTTCGCAGGCCTCGGCGATTGCCTGAGCGCGGTCGTGGACGAGGACCAGCCGTTGAATGGTGGTGTTGAACGCCTCAAGCTGGTTGGCGCTGATGCCATCTTGCTGCTGCGGTGGCCGATACAGCGCCAAGCCGATCGCCAGCGCGCCCAGCAGCAGCACAGCGAGCGCATCGGCGCGCGCGGCCATCCATGTCATTGCTGCCAGGGTGAGCAGCAGGACGACCCATTTTGTGATCATGGATGCGTTGAAGCGGCGACGCATACGATGAAGCCGTGTCAGGATGCGGCGCGCTGGCGGCCGGCGCGCTGACACAAGCACAAAGGCGTGACGACGATGGGGAAAGCAATAGTGCACATTAACACGACAATTTCAGCCGAGCCTCGCCGCAATCAGACGAAGGTAAGTGTGACGAAAACGGCAGGAACATGCAATCTATCTTATTAATGATTTTACGAATATTAATGATTTCTCAAGGATAAATTCTTTCGCGCTCGCACATAGAGGCCGAGGGCAAGGCCGACCAGCCACCAATGGATGAAAGCGAAACGATCCCACAGCGTGATCGCATCGCCCAGTCCAAAGATCGCATGAGCCAGCAGGCCGCCGCCGATCCCCAGCGCTAAGCCGCGCTCGTAAGGCGCTGTCTGCGCCGGCGAACGCCGCCATGCCGACCACAACATGATCGCCAGCACGCCGTGCCAGCCGATGAAGATCAGCATGCCGGGGACGCCCAGGTCGGTGCCGATTTGCAGCAGTTCGTTATGCGCATGGGGCAGCACGCGGATCTCGTAGCCGGGCACCGGATAGCGGGCGCGCACGGGGGCGCTGCGGTACATATTCATGCCGGCGCCGGTCAGCGGGTGGTCGCG
>DAOTYT010000110.1:0-2143 GCA_034434615.1 Anaerolineae bacterium
GGGTTGATCTCGATCAGACGCGCCCCCTGCTGCGCGGCATAGATGGGCAGATCGGCGGCGGGCTGCACAACCCCCGATGTGCCGACGATCAGCATGACATCGGCGGCTGCGCTGGCTGCAATGGCAGCGCGCAGCGCATCGGTGGGCAGCGCCTCACCGAACCATACGACCGCCGGCCGCACAAGGCTGCCGCAGTGAGGGCAGGCGGGCGGGCGAGCATCTGGCGCGGCTTGCAATTCATGGAGATCGATCGAGGTCGGTTCTCCGCGGCAGGCGGCGAAACACTTGTTGGCGTTGATGCTGCCGTGCAGGCGAATGATCTGCTGGCTGCCAGCCTGTTCGTGCAGATCATCGACATTCTGCGTGATGATGCAAAACTCTGGCAGCGCCCGTTCCAGTGCTGCCAGCGCGAGATGCCCCGAGTTTGGACGAGCCGGCCGCATGATCGAGCGGCGGTATTCATAAAAGTCCCAGACGAGCTGCGGATGGCGGCGAAAGGCTTCGGGGGTTGCAAGCTGCATCGGGTCGTAGCGTGCCCACAGGCCGTCCAGCGCGTCGCGAAAAGTGGGCACTCCAGATTCTTTGCTGATGCCGGCCCCGGTAAGGACAACGGTGCGACGGCTGGCGCGCAGCAGCTCGGCAGCTTCCTGAATATCATTCTCTAGCGACATGGAGAACCAGCTTCTCTCTTGCAGATGCAAGCTTACATTATAGGTGAATTCGCAGAGAGATGCGAAATTGGCGGGCGACAAGCGCGGCGCTGAACGGTATCATTGACGTTTGTGTTCATTCGGTATGAGGGGTTTGCATCAATGCACTTCGCCATCAATTATTCGCTTCCAGCGGCCGACTTGCTGCGTGCTGGTGTTATCGAGATCGACCGGTTCAAATGCCCCAATTGGCCTGATTTGATCGCTGAGGCCAGCGCCCTGCGGCCGGTCTACGTTCATTTTGACCTGATCGCAGGGGATGACCGGCTGGCAGATGTGGATTGGGGATCGATCGAGCGCGCGCTGACCGAGACGGAAACGCCGTTCGTCAACCTGCATCTTGCGCCTACGCTGAACGCCTTTCCCGAGTTCACAGCGGAGCCGCTTTCGACAGCGCAAGAGGAGCGCGTCATCGAAAAGATGGCCGCCGAACTGGAACAGGTGATTGTGCGATTCGGTGCCGACCGAGTGCTGGTCGAAAATATTCCCTATCGAGGAAAACACTGGAAGAAGGAGGGGCGGCGGTTTCTGGCGACCGCCGTCAAACCGGAGATCTTCTCATCCCTCATTCGCGAATTGGGCGTGGGGTTCCTGCTCGATATCTCGCACGCGCGTATCGCTGCCAGCAACCTCGGTTGGGATGAACAAGAATACATCGCCGCCCTGCCGCTAGAGCGCATCCGTGAAGTGCATGTGACCGGCTTGGCCATGATCGACGACTTCCTGACCGATCACCTGGCAATGCGCGAGGAGGACTGGCCGATTTTCGACTGGGTGATCGACCTGATCGAGGTCGGTGCAGCAGCGGCTCCGTGGCTGCTCGCTTTTGAATATGGCGGCGTTGGCCCTAAGTTTGAATGGCGGACTGACCCCGCAGCGATCGCCGCCGATGCGCCGCGTTTCTACGCTGCGGTACAGTCGGTTAACCTCGCACTTCCGCCTGCGCGATAACGAACTGTGCGCTATTTATCGCGCGTGAGCTGAAAGCCGCTCATAAACTGTTTCTGCAGCAAGATAAACACGATCAGCGGGGGGATGCTGGCGATCACCGCGCCGAGCATCATTGGCCCAAACCGGATCGCCGCATCGCCGGCCGCTAGCGTCCGCAAGCCAACCTGAACGACCTGCCGCTCTTGCCCCTGAATGATGAGCACCGGCCAGATGTACATATTCCACATATAGACGAACTGGATGACCGCCAGCGCGCCGATGGTGTTCCAACTCATTGGCACCAGCACGCTGAACAAAAAGCGCAGCGGGCCAGCGCCATCGAGCTGCGCCGCCTCGGAGAGTTCAGCCGGAATGTTTGCGAAATGTTGGCGAAACAGGAAAGCGCCGGTCGCGCTGGCGAGGAAGGGGACGATCAGCGCGTAGTAGGTATTGCCCCAGCCCAGGCTGTTGACGAAGCGGAACAGCGCGATGATCAGAATTTC
>DAOTYT010000111.1:0-3391 GCA_034434615.1 Anaerolineae bacterium
TACGTGCCGCCGCCCCCGCCTGAGCTGATCGCGCGTATTCAGCACAACTGCGCCTACGAACAGTTGATGGTGGAGGCGTTTTTAGAAGGATCGCAGGTCAAAGCGCTGCGGGCGCTGTTGATGAACCCGCTGGTTCCCAACGCCTCGGTCGCGCGCGATATCCTCCGCCTCATCTGGCCGGCTGCCGAGCCGCGTGAGCTCTAACTTGGAGGAGCGATGAGCGACCTGCTGCTTGATGTTCGCGCCCAGCCCGAAGTGCTGCACCGCGCGCTTGGCCAACTGTTGGGCGAGATAGACGCGCTCGGCAGTTGGGCCGAAAAGTTGCGCCGGCGCGAGCTTGATCACATCGTACTGACCGGCATGGGCGGCTCGTATGCTGCCCTGTTTCCAACGCACGTCAGGCTGACGAAAAGCGGCATCCGCTCGTGGGCGGTAGAAACTTCCGAGCTGCTTTACGATTACCGAGACCTGCTAACCGAACGCACGCTGCTGATCGCCGTTTCCCAGTCAGGTCGCTCTGTTGAGCTGGTGCGCCTGCTGGAGGAGCTGTCTGGCCGCGTCCCTGTGATCGGCGTCACCAACAGCGCTGACAGCGATCTCGCTCGCGCCAGCGATTATATGCTCCCGATCTATGCTGGCAGCGAAACCTCAGTTTCAACCAAGACGTACACCTGCTCGGTCGCCGCGCTGGCGCTGGTGACCGCTGCGCTGACCGGCCAGTCGATCGAAGGGACAGCCGAGGCGCTGCATCGCAGCGCTGATTACATCGCGGCCATGCTGCCAGCCTGGGAAGCGCAGATAGCGACCGTGGCCGCGGCCATCGGTTCGCCGTCCTTCTTGATCTTTCTAGGCCGGGGCGAGTCGCGCGCATCGGCGCTGGCGGGCGCGCTCATCGTCAAGGAGACCGCGAAACTGCCGACGGAGGGCATGGTTTCTGGCCAGTTCCGCCATGGGCCGGTCGAAGTGCTGGCTCCGGGCGTGGTCGTCGTCATGTTTGCCGGGGCGGGGATCGCGCGCGAGCATCATCGGCGGCTGGCGGCAGAGTTGTCTGAGAAAGGCACGCCGGTTATCTGGCTGGGCGCGCCGGCTGGGCCGGGCATGGCGGTTCCGGTCGAGCCGCCCTCCCCTGATCTTGCTCCGTTGATCGAGATCGTGCCGGTGCAGCTGTTGGCGATCGAGCTGGCGGCGCGGCGCGGGTTAAAGCCTGGAGAATTTCATCATACCCAGAAAGTCACAACGGTGGAGTGAGCCATGTGCGCGCAAGAACTGGCAGTAGGCATCGATATCGGGGGGACGACGGTGGTCGGCGCTGTCGTTCGCAGCGCCGATGCCAGCATCGTAGCGCGGCGCACAATGCCGACCGATTCGCAGCGCGGGATCGAGGACGGCCTGCGGCGCTTTCGCACCTTGATCGATGGGCTGATCGAAGACGCTGGCATCGACCTGCCGCAGATCAGCGGGATCGGCATCGGCTCTACAGGGCCGATCGACGCAGTGACTGGCCGCATCAACAATCCGTTCACGCTGCCGGGCTGGGAGGAGATTCCGATCGTCAATCATCTGCGCGGCATTTACGATCTGCCCGTCTGCCTGTTGGGCGACTGCCAAGTGGCGGCGCTGGGCGAACACTGGAACGGCGCTGGCCGCGGGACGCGCACGATGCTCTATGTGACGTTCGGCACGGGCATCGGCGGCGGTTTGATCGTCAACGACCAGTTGTATCGCGGTGTCGGCGATGCAACGGAGATCGGCCATCATACCATTGATTATGACGGGCCGCCGTGTTACTGCGGCGCGTGCGGCTGCTGGGAGATGCTGGCTTCTGGGCCGGCGATCGCCCGGATGGCGGCCGAGACAGCGCCGGATGACAGCCTCGTGCTGGCGCTGGCTGAACGCGACCGCGGCCGGATCACTGCGGAGATGGTCTCGATCGCGGCGCGGCAGGGCGACCCCTTCGCTTTGGATTTTGTCAAGAAAATTGGTTTCTATATCGGCACGGGCGTCAGCAACATGATCAATATCCTCGCGCCAGAAGCGATCGTGCTCGGCGGCGGCGTGATGCAGGGGTGGGATGTGCTGGGGCCATCGGTGCTGCAAACGGTGGCCGGGCGCGACAAGATGGTGCCGCTGGATCAGATCAAGATCGCCCCTGCGGCGCTCGGTTTGAACGCCGGCGTGACGGGGGCCGCGCGCGCCGTCTTTCTATTCATACAGGGAGCGCTTTAGACCATCAGCATGAGAAGCCCAGACCCCGAAAGCACCCTTAACCAGCAGGTTGAAATTCTGCGTCTGCTGCGAGCGCACGGTGCGCTCACGCGGCGGCAGCTTTCTGAACGGACGGGCTACAGCGTCTCGCTGGTGCGCCAGCTCACCGAAGCATTGGTCGAGCAAGGCCTGATCGAGCCGCGCGGCAGCCATGCCGCCGAGCCGCGCGGCCGCCCCTCACAGTTATGGTCGCTTGCGCCCGATGCTTGCATTGCGCTCGGCCTCGATGTCAGCAGCCATCTCACGCAGGTGGTGGCGCTGAATGCGCACGGCGATTTGATGCTGCGCCACACCATTCCCACGCCCCATTCGGAGACGCCGGAGGCGTTTTTGAGCGATCTGGCCGAGTTCATCACCGCCGCTGTGCGCGAACTGGGGCCACAAGCCAAAGCCGTGAGCGGCTTAGGCGTCGCCTACGGCGGTTTTGTCGATTTCAAGCGCGGCTTGTCGCTCGATGCCATTCACATCGCGCACTCGTTCGAACTGCCGCTGCAGCGGCGTCTCTCGACAATGACGGGCGGTCTCCCCGTCATCGTTGATGATCGCGCCCGCGCGATGGCGCTGGCCGAAGCTCGTTACGGCGCAGCGCGCGATCACAGCGACTGTATCTGCGTGAATGTGAGCGTCGGCATTGGCACTGGCATCATCCTTGATGGTCAGCTTTTCCGCGGGCCGCTGGGGCTGGCGGGCGAATTAGGTCATATTCCCATTCTGCACGGCGGGCGGCCTTGTCGCTGCGGCGGGCGCGGCTGCCTCGAGACGCTGGCTTCGAGCGCAGTGCTCGAGGCGCACGGGCGCGATCTGATCGCGCAGGGCGTGCCCACGCTGCTGCACGATCTTTGTGAAGGCGTTCCATCGCGGCTGACTGTTGAACTGATCAGGCGCGCGGCTGAAGCGGGCGATGCGCCCGCCCTCGCGCTGTTTGAATATGCCAGTCAATGGTTGGGGGCGGCGGTGGCGACGCTGGTCAATTTGTTCTCGGTCGAGCTGATTGTGCTCACAGGCAGCGTGATGCGCGGCAACCCAATTCTGCTCGACATGGTGCGTGAACAGGCGCGCCCGCAGTTCGTCCCATACATCCGCGATCACGTCCTGCTCGTGCTCACCGAGCTGGACGACTCTGCGC
>DAOTYT010000112.1:0-15354 GCA_034434615.1 Anaerolineae bacterium
CTAAGCCACTAACCGAAACTTGTCTGACAAACGGAGGCGGTTAGGATGACCAGGGGTGTTCTGGTCAGCCATGACCTGAGCGACCGTTTGTTCAAGAGCATCGAGCGAGCGGTGAAGGCGGTTGGCCACCGTCAACTGTTTGAAGTGAAGCCAGAACCGTTCGATGGGATTGAGAAAAGGACAGTACTTGGGCAGCCAGATGACTAGCAAGCAATCCTCAAACAGGCTCAAAGCCGCCTGGGTGGTTTTGCTGCAGTGGTAAGAGGCGTTGTCCATCACCAGGATCACCTTCTCGCGCGGATAGGCGTCGAGGAGATGCTCGAGGAAAGCGATGAAGGTATCACTGTTTTTGTGCTGGGCAGTGGTGTAAGTGACCCGTCCACTGTGCCAGTGGTAAGCACCAAAGACATGCAGCTGCTGTGGGCTCCCGGGTGCGGGGATCTGCTTGCGCTGCCCACGCTTCATCCAGCAGCGGCGCAAGGGCGGATGCAGACTTATCGTGGTTTCGTCCACAAAGACGAGTTCGGTGTGGGCAATCGGGTTAAGCGGGATGTTTTTTTCAACCAGTCCGTGACCTCAGCCATCACTTCCTTAGCGGTCGCATTCTGCAGATGGCTCAGATCGTGTTTCGGCTGCTTCCAGCGGTAGCCCAGGCGGCTCAACAGCGCCCGGAACCGAGTGTAGCTGAGGAGAATCCCGGTTTGCTCGGACAGATACAGGCGTAAGCGGTTGATCGTCCAGATCGTAAAGGGCAGACCCAGCTGGCGGGGATCAGCCTCCAAAGCCTGGTCCAGCTTCTCGAGGTAGTCCGCATCGGCTTTCGCAGGCCGTCCGCTGCGCGGCTGATCCTGCAACCCCGACAGGCCCGCTTCACGCCACCGCTTGTGCCAGGCATACACTGTGGCGCTGGTGACCATCATCACCTCTGCCACCTGCTCCGGTTTCTGTCCCAAATGCAGCATCCGGACCGCAATCGCGCGTTGGCGCACTTCCGGGTACGGGGAGCCATTGATCGCTTGCTCGATCTGGCTCAGTTGCTCGTCGTTCAGTCGGTACTCGATTCGTCTGCTCATGCCCCCCGATTATACCGTCTTCTCAATCCACTTTCGAACACTGGCTTAGAGATTTTCCTCGGCCAGAGAAGTTGATCAACGCGCCGATCGTCAGGATAACGATTTGCCACCCCACTTGAGCAGCATCCTGCCAGCGCCGTCCTTTCACGGTTTGCCCCTTCGTGTTGACCGTTTCCCGCGCGATTGCACTAACGATAACGCGGGCCATAGTGGGCTGCAAACACATGGAGCCTTGGGGAGTATAGTGGCTGTGAAGCCAGACGCCCAGCGCTATCATGGGGCGACGCAGCGGCTGGCCAACCCTGCCAACGAGCACGCGCGCGTTTACACTTTGTTTACAGGTTATGCAGCCCATCCCCCGTTGCATGCCCCCAAACGCTCTGCTAGACTGACAACGAGCAAAGGTACAACAATCCAAGGCAAAGTGCAGCATGTTAATGACGGTTGTGGCCGGGTTTTACCTGCTGTGCGTGATGCTGGTTTCGCTTTACGCCACTGGGACGGGTGTCCTGCTGCTGACTTATCTGCGCTTTCGGCATAGAGACATCATCACACCGCAGATCGACAGCTGGCCAGGCGTTGCCGTTCAACTGCCCGTTTACAACGAACGCTACGTCATCGAACGCTTGCTGGAGGCGGTCGCCGCCCTTGATTACCCGCGCGACCGGCTTATCATTCAAGTGCTCGATGACTCGACCGACAATACCAGCGATGTGATCGCCACCAAAGCTGCGGCGCTGGGCATGAGCGGCCTGCGCATCGACCACGTGCGGCGCACAGCGCGCACCGGTTACAAAGCGGGCGCGCTGGCGCACGGCCTGGCGCTGTTGAGCGCCGACCCCGAAATCGAATATGTCGCCGTGTTCGACGCCGATTTCATCCCCTCGCCCGATTTTCTGCGCCGCACTATCCCCCACTTGGTCGCGGATGCGGGTCTCGGCATGGTGCAGGGGCGCTGGGGCCATCTCAATTCGGACGACAACCCGCTGACGATGGGCCAAACATTGGCGCTGGACGGGCATTTCATCGTTGAGCAGACGGCGCGCAACCGTGCCGGCTGGCTGATGAATTTCAACGGCACGGCCGGCGTTTGGCGCATCAAAGCGATTGACGATGCCGGCGGTTGGCTGGATACCACCTTGACCGAAGACCTCGACCTGAGCTACCGCGCCCAGCTTAAAGGCTGGCGCTTCCTCTACCTGCCCGATATCGTCGTGCCGGCCGAGCTTCCCCCGCAGATGAATGCCTACAAGCAGCAGCAGGCGCGCTGGGCCAAAGGCGGCACGCAGTGTGCGACGATGCTGCTCAAACCGGTGTGGGCGCACCCGCGGCTGTCGCTGGCGCAGCGGTTGATGGCGACGATGCACCTGTGTCAGTACCTGGTGCACCCGCTGCTCGTTTGCATGCTGCTGCTGACGCCGCCGCTGCTCATCGCGCAGCAGATTCAGCGCCTGCCGCTCGGTTTTTTGGGGCTGGTGGGCATCGCCCCGCCGCTGGTCTTTGCCATCAGCCAGGCCGATCAATACCGCGACTGGCCGCGTCGGCTGCTGGCGCTGCCCGTCTTGATCGCGTTCGGAACCGGCATCGCGTGGAGCAATACGCGCGCGGTCATCGGCGGGTTGTTGGGGCGCAAAGGCGAATTCAAACGCACGCCGAAGTTCGCTCACCGCGTTGAGGCCAAACGCTATGCCATCGGCCTGAGCCGCAACACGTTTTTCGAGCTGGCGCTGGCGGCTTATGCGCTGTGGGGCGCGTTCACGGCGGCGCGCCTCGCGCCTGGGTTGGTGCCTTATCTGCTGCTGTACAGCATCGCCTTTGGCGCCGTTTCGTTCGCCAGCGTGCGCGACGATCTTGACAACCTGCGCGCGCTGCATCACATAAAGGCCCTGTGATATGCGCCGGCTGCTGCTCGCTGCGATCGTCGTCGCCCTGCTAACCGCAGGTGGGCTGTTATGGGCACAAGGCGAGGTTTTCCCAACGCCGACGACCGTTTGCCCGAATACGCAGGTCGGCCGCCTGATCATCAACGAGCGCGGCCGCGTCGCCCTGCGCAACGCTGGCCCGCTCAATGTGCGCGCCGGGCCAGGCACGACCAGCGACATCCTCGGCCAGATCGCCAACGGCGGCGTCTTCTATGTGCTGGAAGGCCCCGCCTGCACGCCGCGTTATGCGTGGTACCGCGTGATCCACCGGCGCAGCGACGGCAGGACGCTCACGGGTTGGATCGCCGAGGGCGACCGCGACAGCTATTTCGTCGAGCGTTACCCGCCCGGCAGTTAACCCGCTTCAGTTCACCCGTTCGAGGATGGTGCCGGTGCCCATGCCGCCGCCGCAGCACATCGTTTGCAGCCCGTAGCGCCCATCGATGCGCTCGAGCGCGTGCAGCAGCGTCGTCAGCAGGCGCGCGCCGCTGGCTCCGAGCGGGTGGCCGAGCGCGATCGCACCGCCATGCACGTTGACTTTAGCCATATCGGCCCTGATCTCACGCCGCCACATGCCGATCACGGACGCGAACGCCTCGTTGACCTCGAACAGGTCGATCTGCTCCAGCCCGAGGCCGGCCTTCGCCAGCGCCTTGCGCGTCGCCGCGATCGGGCCGGTCAGCATCAGGTGCGGGTCGCTGCCGACTGTCACCATCGAGACGAGACGCGCGCGCGGGCGCAGGCCCAGCTCGCGCGCTTTGCCGGCCGTCATCAGCAGGATGGCGGCCGCACCGTCGCTGATCTGGCTGCTGTTGCCGGCAGTCGTCACCCCGTCGGGCGTGAAAGCGGGCTGCAGGGCGGCCATCTTCTCCAGCGACGGGTTGGGCCGGAAGCCTTGATCCTGCGTCACGTGGATCGGCTGCCCCTCCTCATCGAGGCCATCCACCGGCACGATCTCGCGCGCCAGCCAACCGCTGGCAGTGGCCTGTGCAGCCTTGCGATGGCTTTCGTAGCCGATCTCATCGACCTCGCTGCGGCTGATCCCCCAGCGCGCCGCGATCTTATCGGCGGCAATGCCCTGCGGGATCATGTTGTAGGTTTCCATGATGCGTTCGGTGAAAGGGTTCTGCCCATCCCCGCCGAGGCTCGATCCCATCGGCACGCGCGTCATGCTTTCGACGCCGCCGGCGATGGCGATCTCGATCTGCCCGCTCGCGATCTGCGCCGCCGCCAAATGCACTGCCTGCTGGCCGCTGCCGCACTGGAAATCGACCGTCGTCGCTGGGATCTCGATCGGCAGGCCGGCATCGAGCACGACGTTGCGCGCCAGATTGAACGTTTGCTCGCCGACTTGGCTGACGCAGCCCATGATGACGTGATCGATCAGCGCTGGGTCAAGGCCAGCGCGCCCGAGCGCTTCGCAGACTGCCAGCGCCCCCAACCGGACGGGATGGAGATCGCGCAGCCACCCCCCGCGCCGGCCGATCGGCGTGCGCACCGCTTCAATAATCACGATTTCCTGAGACATGGTATAACCCTCAACTTTCTACAGGCGCTGGCCTATCGCAGCGCCGCTGAACGTGTGCTGCGCGCGCTGCGCGCGATCTCAGTCTGCGCTTCATTGAAACGCATTGAAACGCATTATGATGAACGTTTGACCCGCTGCGCAAGCCAGCGGCGGGCCGACCAGAACAACGCCGATGGGCTGACATTCAGCAGCCGAGAGCGCAGCGGCAAAGGCGGGTTAGGGCGCGTTCCGCGGGGGCAAAGCTTGCGCATGATCCCCATGCCCGTGCTGCCGAAGTGGAACTCGAGGAACAAGTCATCTTCGTTAGCGTAAAAAAACGCACGGATCACCTCGGACACTTTGATGGCCTCGAGTTCATGACGCGGGTTGTCTTTGCGCTGACCGGAGCGATAGGGCGTGGGGTCAACGTCGTGGAAGGTGATATAGCCGTTGGCGTTGACGTAAGGATACCAGCGCATCAACTGCTCGCGCACATGGGCTTCGGAGTGCGCGCTGTCGATATGCAGCAGGTCAATGCCGTTCTGAAGCATCGGAGCTGCTGCGAGGATCGCTTCCACGTTGAGATCGTTCTGCTGAATGAACGTCCATGCAGGCGAGCGCACCGCAGCGCTGCAATCGACAATGTCCACGGAATACAAATGGCCGCCAGTTTCTTCACAAGCCGCCGCCAGCAGGCATGTGGACATGCCCTGCGCCACACCAAATTCCAGGATCGTGGGGGCGGTCATCGTCTTAGCGAGCCGATACAGCTTGACGTGCTGGGTGGCCACCTTGCCGAACAACCCGGGCTGTCCTTCCTGGTTGAACAGGTGTTGCAAGTCGTGGTGGGTACACTGCGGCACGGGGATGTCTCCGGAAGTGGACAATTGATGCTAAACGAATAGGCCTGACAAACCAAAATGGATAGGCGATCATCGGCGCGCCCAGGCGCGTTGGAACACTTTCACTTCCCTTCTTTTTCGTAGGGTTTGCCAACCGCTTTCGGTGGCCGCGATTTGCCGCCCAGCCCGGCCAGCACAACGATCGTGATGATGTAGGGCACCATCTGCAAGAACTGCGGCGGGATCGGCACACCAAGGAATTGAAAGCGCTGGCCCAGCGCATCGGAGAAGCCGAACAGGACGCCGGCCCCGAACGCGCCGAACGGCATCCAGTTGCCGAAGATCATGGCTGCCAGCGCGATGAAGCCGCGCCCGCTGGTCATGTTGTCGTCGAAACTGCCATTCGTCTCCAGCGAAAACCACGCGCCCGCCAGCCCAGCGATCAAACCGCCGATGATGACGTTGATCCAGCGGCTGCGCAGCACATTGATGCCGAGCGTATCGGCGGCTTTAGGATTTTCGCCGACGGCGCGCGTGCGCAGCCCCCAGCGCGTGTAAAACAGCACCACATGGGTGACGATGAGCAGGATGAACATCGAGTAGAAGATCGGCCGCCCATTAAAGAACACATCGCCGACGACCGGGATATCGGCCAGCAGCGGGATACGGATCTGCTGGAGCGTCTCGCGGCCGGCGTCAGAGGAGAGCAGCACCTCGCGGCGCATGAAGCTGGTGAGGCCGAGCGCGAGGATATTGATCACTGTGCCGCTGACGATCTGGTCAGTGTTGAAGCGCAGCGACAGCCACGCATGCAGCGTCGCCATCAGCCCGCCCGAGAGCGCCGCCACGATCACGCCGACGAACAGCGCCGAGCTGGTCGGCATGATGTTGGCGGTGAGCAGCAGCGTGAAGGCGACGAAACCGAAGCAGGCGCCGGTCAGCATCATGCCCTCGATGGCGATGTTGATGACGCCGGAGCGCTCGCACCAGATGCCGGCCAGCGCACCCATCACGATCGGCGTCGCCAGCCGAACGCTGACCTGAAGCATCACGGTCACGTTGGTGCTGGTTCCCGCCGCTGCCAGCACGAGGATGGTTGGGATGATAAGCAGGCCGCCCACCAGCAGCAGCGCCTTGCGAAGGCGCGGCCGCGCCGACGATAGGCCGACCGCGCCGCTCAGTAGGTAGATCAGCGCGGCGGCGATGGCGTAGGCGCGCGTAGGGACGAGCAGCTCCGGCAGATTGGCCCCGAAGGTCAGGCGGGTGACCGTGTCCGGGTCGAGGCCCGTCACCGCATTGACGAGCAGCCAGCCGCCGAAGAGGAGCGCGGCGATCGAGAAGATGCCCAGCCGCGTGATGCGGATCGAGTCGCGCCAACCAGCCGCGCGCGGCGCTAAAGTCGGCGATGCAGTCGCCATCGGTTAGCCTCCCCAACCTTTCGAGAACGTCGTTACCACTTCGGTCTCGCTCGTCTTCGGCACGCGCCACAGGAAACGGATGATCGCGTCGGCAGCGATGAACATGATGATGAGCGCCTGAATGATCTTGACCAGATCAATCGAGATATCGGCGCGCACCTGCATCAGCCCGGCCCCGGCCAGCAGCGAACCCCACACCAGGCCCGACCAGATCATATTGCGCGGGTTGGTGCGTGCCAGCAGCGCGACCGCGATCGCGTCGAACCCGAGGCCGGAGAAGAATTCCGGCTGCATGTAGAACTGGACGCCGCCGATCTCGACCGCGCCGGCCAGCCCGGCCAGCGCGCCGCTGAACGCCAGCGCCAGCACGATATTACGCCGCACGCTCATGCCGGCATAGCGGGCAGCGTTGGGGTTTGCGCCCACAGTGCGGATCTCGAAGCCGAGCGTCGTCCGGTCGAGGAACCAACTCACGAACCACACCGCCAGCAGCATGATGATGAAGCCAATGTGCAGCGTCCCGCGCACGCTGATCCACTGGAGGAAGAGCAGCCCGGCCGCGACCAGCGCGCCGTTGGCGACCGGCCGCAGCGCATAGCGCCAGTCCTCGCGCAGGCGGTGGCGCCGCTGGTACAGCCCAAGCGCCAGCACGACCAGCCCGGCCGCGATCAGGGCGAACGGCGCGATCTCGACGAACCGCGGCAGGCGCGCGCTCTCGATGAGGTACGGCGTGCGCGGCGTGCTGGCGGCCGGGTCGAGCAGGATGATCGGGCTGGTCGATTTGATCAGCCAATCGACGAGGCGGATCGCCACGTAGTTGAGCATGATCGTCACGATCACTTCATGCGCGCCAGTGAAGGCCTTGAGCATGCCTGGGATCGACCCCCACAGCGCCCCGCCCAACAGGCCGCCGACGATGACCAGCGGCACATGGATGAACCACGGCAGCCCGGCAAAGAGCGGCGAGAAGCCGATCCAGACGGCAAAGATGCCGCCGGCGTAAAGCTGGCCCTCGGCCCCGATGTTGAACAGCCCGGCCTTGAAGGCGAACGCAACCGCCAGCCCGGCGATGATGAACGGGATCGAACGGACGAGCATCGTCTCGAAATTGGCCGGGAAGAACAACAGCATCGAACTGCCGAGCTGCAAGAAGGCGAATGATGGGCGCGGGCCGGCGGAGGCCGCGGCGGGCGCCGCCGTCTCGGCAGGGGCGGCCTCGCCTTCGGCGGCCGTCCCACCCGTGTAGACGACGCCAGCGATCGCAGCGCCGGGGGCGACCAAGAGGCGGTTGCCCGGCCGCCGAATGGTGCGGTTTTGCTCAAGGACGACGGGCAGTTCCTCGGCCAGCGCGCGCGAGACGTTCGGGTCGGTCAGCAGGTTCTGCCCGTACAGCACGCGCACCAATTCGATCTGGGTTTGCAGGGCGGCCGGGTTGGTGATGCCCGCCGCATCAAGGCGTTCCAGCGTGGCGGCCGCGGCCCGCGCCTGCCCTACGCCGCCGCGCAGCCCAGCGATCGCGTCAAGGTCGCTGACGGCCGGCGACTCAAGGTCGAAGCCGACGGCGCGGAAGCCCTCCAGCGCTGCGATCAGCCGCGTCAGCTTGACGACGCCTTCGCGGTCGACGATGCGCATGAAGGCCAGCAGGTCGTCATCGCTGAGCGCTGCCGCCGCGGGCGCGGCAGCTTCCAGCGCGCCGCGGTCGGCCGGGGTCACGATCGTCAATGCGGCAAAGCTGGCGGCCAGCGCGCGCGCCTCGGCCCGGTCAAGCGCATCGAGGTCAGCCAGCAGCGGGGCCAGCGCGTCGAGCGTCTCCGCACCGATCGCGGCTGCGTCGGCGGCGCGCCCGGCCAGCTCGGTCGCGGCGTCGTCATCCAGCGCCGCGAATAGGGCGAGCGTCTCGGCATAGCGGCGGACGTTTTCCGGCCCGATCGCGGCGACATCGGCCACCGCGCGCGAGAAGAGGCGCAGCTCGGCGCTGGTCAGCGCGCCGTCTAAGTTCGCCTCGAAGCGCGCCAGCGCCAGCACCTGGTCGAGATCATCCGGCGAGACGATGTCGTTAGTCACCAGCCCCAGCGAGCCTTCGAGCAGAGCGCTGTAGGCAGTGCCGGCGATCTGCAAACCGCGCTGGACATCGCCGCGCCCGCCGGTGACGATCATGAAGGGGATGGTGATGAGCAGCGCGGTGATGATCGCCAGCACCGGCAGCAGCGGCGAGGCGAAGCGCTCCCAAACGCGGGCAGCCGGCGCCAGCGCGGCCGGCCCACGCAGAGTCCTCTCAGCCATGGGCGGTCGCTTTCTCGCGCGCGTCTTCGGTGCGGATGCCCGCCATCAGCAGGCCGAGCGTATTGCGGTCGGCCGCCTCGATCGGCATCGTGCCGATGATCTGCCCGGCATACATGACGGCGACCGTATCGGACAGCGACAGGATCTCATCCAATTCGGCCGAGACCAGCAGCACGGCCATGCCGCTGTCGCGCATGCGCACAATCTGACGGTGAATGAATTCAATCGAACCGACATCGAGGCCGCGCGTCGGCTGGGCGGCGATCAGCAGGCGGCTCTCGCGCGACAGCTCGCGGGCGACGATCGTCTTCTGCTGGTTGCCGCCGCTCAGCTTGCTCATCAGGGTGTAGATGCTGGGGGTGCGCACATCGTATGCTTTGACGAGCGCCTCGGCATGCGCATCGATGGCGCGGTCATTGCGGATGACGCCGATCGCGAAGGGGCCGATGTGGTAGGTTTGCAGCGCCAAATTGTCTTTGACGGGAAAAGTGGCGACCATGCCGTTCTTCTGGCGGTCTTCCGGCACATGGGCGACCCCGGCCTGCGTGATGCGGCGCGGCGACGCATGGGCCAGATCGTGCCCTTCGATGATCACGCGGCCGGCTTGCGGCGTCCGCAGACCCGTGATCGCCTCGACCAGCTCGGTTTGGCCGTTGCCCTGCACCCCGGCGATGCCGAGGATCTCGCCCGCACGCACGGCGAGGTCGAGGCCGCGCACCGCCGGCAGCCCGCGGTCATCGGTGACGTGCAGCCCCTCGATCGAGAGGACGACCTCGCCGAACTGCGCTGGCCCTTTCTCAACCTGCAAGATGACCTCGCGGCCGACCATCATGGCAGCCAGCGATTCTTCGGTCGAGGTGCGCGGGTCGGCATGGCCGGCGACGCGGCCGCCGCGCAGCACCGTCACTCGGTCGCAGATTTGTAGCACCTCTTTGAGTTTATGGCTGATGAAAATGATGCTGACGCCGCGCGCGATCAGCGAGCGCATGATGTCGAACAGCCCTTCGGCCTCCTGCGGCGTGAGCACCGCCGTCGGCTCGTCGAGGATGAGGATATCGGCATCGCGGTACAGCGCCTTGATGATCTCGACGCGCTGCTGAACGCCCACTGGCAGGTCTTCGACCAGCGCGTCCGGGTCAACGTCCAGCCGGTACTGGCGCGAGATCTCGACGATGCGGGCCCGCGCCGCTTTGCGATCGAGGAACGGCCCGCGCACCGACTCGACGCCGAGCATGACGTTTTCCGTCACGGTGAGCACGGGCACCAGCTGAAAGTGCTGATGCACCATGCCAATGCCGAGCCGAATCGCGTCGTTTGGGCTGTGGATGGTGACGGGCCGCCCGTTGACGAGGATCTCGCCCTCATCCGGCGTGTAAAGGCCGTAAATCAGGTTCATCAGGGTGCTCTTGCCCGCGCCGTTTTCTCCCAGCAGGCCGAGCACTTCGCCTTGATGCAGGCGCAGATCGATATGATCGCAGGCCAAAACGCCGGGGAAGCGCTTGGTCAGCCCGCGCACTTCGAGGACGACCGGGGTATCCATCTCGGTGACCAGGGCGGGCTGCCGCGCGTTCGAGACTGTCTCCATCGTTAACTAATACTCCAGTCACGCTGATAGCGTGCTGTACAATCGATCGATACCAGTATATCCCGTTCGAACGCTGGCGAAAACGGGACGGCCAGCAGGCGGTTCGGCTCACAGTCCATCGCGAACGCTGTCGAGAAGCTGGGTCGCCGCCTGAAACGCGGTGAGCGCTGTGCTATAGAGGGCGAGGCCATCGCTGATGCCGGGCGCCAGCTCGCGGCTGCCGCAGGCGATCAGAAAGTCGGCCCAACCGACGCGCGTCAGCTCAAGGCCCTGATTGATCAGCTCAACCGCCTGCTCCAGCGCCGGCGCGGCGCGGGCATCTGCAGGGGGCAGGGTATAGTCGGCCGGGATCGGCGGGAGTGGTTGATTGCAGCCATCGGTGCGGCCAGCCTGCTGCACATCGCGCCAGTACTGGCCGAGCAGCGTGAGCTGGCCGCGCTGGCCGGTCATCGTGTCGATCAGGCTGTACAGCCCGGCCAGATGCGCGCGCGGGTTGGCGATGCTGATCTCGGTGGTCGGCGGGGGCGTTTGCGTCGGGGTGGGGGTATCCGTCGGCGGGGGCGTCGCTGTTGCGGGCAGGGAAATCGGCTGGCCGCGTTCGGCCGCGGAGAGCGCGGCCTCGATCTCCGGCAGCGCTTGCAGCGTCCGGATCACGATGCTGTAAACGGGGCCGACGTCTTCGACCGGCAGCAGCCGGACGCCGTTACACGCGTCGTCGTAGCGCGCGCGCGCCGCGTTAAGGTCGGTCTGCGCGCCAGCGAGTTGACTCGCGAGCGCGGCGAGTTCTGGATACGCAGCGGCGCGCTCCGGCTCGACCGGCGGCGGGTTGTTGAAAAATGCGGTGCAGTCGAGCGTGCCGCCGCCGAGGACGGCGAGGAATTGGTTTTGCAGAGTCGTCGCATCGGCGCTGATCTGCGCGTATGAGGCCCGCAGGTCGGCAACGACGCGCGAGTGGCCCTCGTCCTTGGCTCCTGCGTCATCAGCCGTGGCCGGCGGCGGGGCGGGTTCAGCCGGGCTGAGCGCTGCCAGCGCCTGTTCCAGGCCGGCGGCCTCGAGCGCCGCATCGACCGTTTCGTCGGGCAGCAGCGCGGCGGCCGCCGTCAGCACCGCGAACGATAGTGTTAGCCCCAGCAGCAGCCGCACCAGCCCGCGCTTGTTCGCCCGTTTGCCGAGTTTGCCCTCGTTCTCCACCTGCTCCAACAGCCGGACGACGCGGTCTTCTTGCCCGCGCTTGAGCGCATCCTCGACGGCGCGGAACATGCCGAGCGCATAAGCGGCGGCTTCACGAACCCCGGGGTCATCGTCATTTTTATACAGCTCGACCAGCAGCGGCACGGCATCGCCAGCAGCCGCTTCGCCCAGCCAGTACGCTGCTTCGCGTCGCTCGGAAGCTCGTGGCGAAGACAGTTGATCGATCATCGCGTTGATCTGTCGCTCGCGCGCTGTGGCCTGCGCTTCTGACATAGCGGACTCCGGAAGGTACATTCTAACTGCCTTAATGATAAGCCATTCGCGGCAAAGATGAAAAAAGGCGCGTTTTCTCAATACACAAGCTGGCGGCAAAGGTGGAACGCGCAGACGAAGTGCTTTAACCCCAACCTTGCGATTCTTTCATAGAATGCTGTTACACTAACGATACGTTCTGCTAACGTGGGCAGCACGCCGCCCCAAAAGACAGGAGAACTTGATGCTGCTGCTCGATCACAGTGCCCGTTTGACGCACGAGCACGCCAAGCGCCATCTCGAGTTTCCATTTGAGGTGCCGCCCGGCGCGGCGCGCCTGCGCATCGAGATGCATTACGCCCCGCGCAAAGTCGATGGGCAGATCGCCACCAATGAGCTGAGCTTGACGCTGTTCGATCCTAATGGCGCGCGCGGCGCGGGCCATCACCGGCTCGATCACCGCGTTGAGCTGAGCGCGGCCGCGGCCACGCCCGGCTATGTGCCCGGCCCGCTGCCCGCAGGGCGCTGGGTGGTCGTCGTGGATACGCATATGATCCTGCCCGGCCCGGTCGTCGAGATGCGCCTGACCGCTGAGGTCTCGTTCGAGCCGGTCGCTGCCCCCGCCCCCACGCCAGCGCCGCGCCGAGCTGGCGGCCGCGGCCCGGGTTGGTATCGCGGCGATCTGCACGGCCACACCCTCCATTCCGACGGGTCGTGGGATGTGCCCGACCTGGTCGCGGCGGCCCGCGCCGCCGGCCTCGATTTCGTCACGCTGTCTGACCACAACACGGTCTCCGGGCTGGCGCAGATGGATGGCCTCGGCGACAGCGCCCTGCTGACGATGGGAGGTGTGGAGCTGACGACCTATTACGGCCATGCGCTGGCACTGGGCGTGCGCGAATGGATCGACTGGCGCACCCGGCCCGGCGCGCGCACGATGGAGGACATCGCCGCTGAGGTGCGCCGCCGCGGCGGGACGTTCATCATCGCTCACCCGATGGCCCCTGGCGACCCAATCTGCACCGGCTGCAACTGGAACTACCCAGATATGATGCCCGGCTCGGCGCGCATCGTTGAGATCTGGAACGGTGGCATCTGGTCGCGCGAGGATGGCTACAACGAACGCGGCCTGCGCCTGTGGTACGACTGGCTCAATCAGGGCTACCGCATGGTTGCGACCGCCGGGACGGATATTCACGGCTTTGGCGATCTCGAGGACGTCGGCATGGCCGCCCGCGCGATCGAGGCTGGGCTGAATGTGGTCTACGCCGAAGACCTGACCGAAGCCGCCATCCTCGCCGCCGTCGAGCAAGGCCATCTGTACCTCAGCAGCGGCCCGGCGCTTGAGCTGACGGCCGAGAGCGACGGCGAAGCGACCGCCATGATGGGCGATGCCCTGCCGACGACGCGCGGACGAGTGCTGGCGCGCTGGTCGAACTGCCGGCCAACCGATACGCTGCGCCTGATCGTCGACGGCGGCAGCGTCGAGACGATCAGCGGGATGGAGAGCGGCGCCTGCGACTGGGAGCTGAACGGGCGCGGTTGGTGCGCGCTTGAAGTGCGCGCGGCCAATGGCGACCTGCGCGCCATCACCAACCCGATCTTCTTCGCCCGCACCGATTGATCAGCGCGGCTGGCGCAGCTCGGCGATGGCCGCGCAGGCCGGGCAGGAACCATCTGGGCGGATGATGGCGAAGGCGGCCTGCGGGTCGTCCTCGACGAAACGCGTGAAGTTGACGTTGAAGACGATGATCAGATCCACCTGCACAGTTGGCGTCTCAGCGGCGATGCGGATCGCGTCGCGCAGCCACTCGGCCTGCTGCCGCACGGTGTTGTTCTGCCCCCATGCGAAGCTGGCCGGCAGCCGGCCAAACCCATCAGGCGAGATGTAACCCAGCTCGCTGAAGCACAGCGGCATGCCCTGCGCGCGGAACGGGGCCGCCGCGCGCTGCAGCATCGTCGGGAAGTAGCGCGTTGGGTAGTTGTCGCGTGGGTCGCCGCTGGTGGCCGAAGGCGGCAAGATGCCCTCATTGTAGTGGATGCCGATACAGTCGGCATAGTTCGCTGCGCCGGCTGCTGCCATGCCCTGATAATAGCGGTCGTCGTTCCAGACCCGTTCGAGGCCAAAAGCGCCCTCTGCGCCGGTCGGCGCGGGCGAGCCGGTGATGACGAGGATCGTCTCGTCTACCGCTTTGATGGCCGTGTAGGCCTGCCGCAGCAGTTCAGTATAGGCGGCCGGGCTGATGCGCCCAGTCGGCCATTCGCGGTCGATGTTCTGTTCGTTCCATACCTGAATCGCATCGACGCCCAGCTCGGCCACCCGCCCGACGAACTCGGCGTACAGCGGATAGTAATCCGCGCCGAGCGCGCCCAGCTCATCGCGCAGCCCCTTGATGCTGAGCATCGCGTAGAAGCCGCGCTCGTGCGACCAGTTGATGCGGTCGCGCGCCACGTCGATCAAAGAAAAATCGCCGACCACGAACGGGATCTGCCATTTGATCCACGTCATGCCGGCCGCGCGCATCAAACGCGCGGCGTTCTCGTCGAAATTATCGAGCTGGCCGCCAACCGGGATCGGCAGCTCGTTGACCACCTGCGGGCGCGGCACGATCAGCGGGCCTTCGGGCGTCGGCTCCGGCGTGGGCACAGCCGACGCATTATCGATGCGCAGCGGGCGCACCAACAGCGTCAGCGTCTCGCCGCCCTCGAGCACGGCGCGCAGACGCAGCGCGTAGACGCCGTCGGGAATGGCCGTCGTCGAGAGGCGGGCGATCAGCCCGTCAACGACGGGGGTGCGCTGCGGCAGCGATACGGGCGTCCAAACGGCGGTGTCCGGGTTTTCGACGAAATCGGCCACTTCAAGGAAGTACGAACGCAGTCCCGGCGGGTTGACCGTCCCGAGCACCTCGACCTCGCCAGAAAGCCGGGCGAGCGGCTGCGGCGCGGTGATGATGAGCGTATCTTCGTCCTGCGCGCCCACCTGCCCAAAGGTCGCACACAGCACGACACAAACCAGAAAAAGATGGCGGCGCATGAGGCATCCTCATCGGCGGTGCGGCGCGCCCTCCACAACTGCAATCGAGGGCGCGCCGCGCTTCTCAAATTAAACTTGCTGTTACGGACAGCCGCCCTGCGCCAATACGTACTCGATGACGCGGGTATTATCGCCCAGCTCGGTCTCCGGAATGAGGTTTTGCGGGTCGATCGTCAGCGTGATGCGATGCGTCTCGTTGTACCACGTGCTGACAGTCAGCGGCATATCGACGCGGAACGTCTGGCCG
>DAOTYT010000113.1:0-4781 GCA_034434615.1 Anaerolineae bacterium
GCATCAGCATCGTTGGGATCATCGCCGGCAGAGCCCGCATCGTCGGGCTCCGGTTCGGCGGCGTGCAGCGCGGCTTCGACTTCGGGCGGAAGCGGCGATGGGTCGTCCTCCCCCGTCTCAGACGGCTTGAGAACGGCGGCGGGGTAGACCGGCGGCTCGCGGGCTGCCAGCACCTCGAGATCGGGCGAAAAATCTGCGCCTACCTGATCGACATGCATGGTGGCCAGCACGCGCAGTTCCGCCAGCTCAGCCTCAGTAAAACCGATGCAACGGAGGACATCGACCAGCGTGCGCTCGGTGACGGTGTCGCGCTCGCGGATCACGTGCAGATAATGCGCGCGCAGGCAGGCGCGCCACTCATCGGCGAAAACGCTTGGCCCAGGCAACGTTCATACCTCCACTGACTGTTTCCATTCCGGTATCTCCGCCGCGATGCCAAAACGATCAGCCAGATCGTGCGCCAGCGCCTGCGCGGCATCCAGCTCGCCATGCACAAGAAGAGTCCGCCTCGGCTTGGACTGGATCGCGCCGACCCACGCCAGCAGTTCATCATGGTCAGCATGCCCACTAAAGCCGTTGAGCACCTGCACCTCGGCGCGCACGCGGTAGCGGTCGCCGAGGATGTTGACCTCCGCCGCGCCGTCAACCAATCGACGGCCGAGCGTATCGGGCGCCTGCCAGCCGACGATCAGGATGGTCGTGCGCGGGTCTTCGATGCGGTTGGCCAAATGATGCAGGATGCGCCCGGCCTCGGCCATGCCGCTCGCGCTGATGATCACGGCTGGCTCTTTAAGGTCATTAAGCTGTTTGCTCTCCGAGACGTGGCGCGTGTAGATGAGCCGCTCGAAGCCGAATGGATCGAGCCGGCGCTCGCCGCCCAGCATGAAGTTCGTCGTCTCGTCGTCATAACACTCTGGGTGCAGGCGATAAACAGCCGTCGCGTCGACCGCCAGCGGGCTGTCGACGTAGATCGGCAGGTCGGGGATCGTGCCGGCGCGCGCCATCTGATGAAGCGTGTAAACGAGCTGCTGCGTGCGGCCGACGGCAAACGCCGGGATCAAGATCATGCCGCCGCGTTTGTACGTCTCGCTGATGATACGCCCAAGCGCGATCGTGTCCATCTCGATATCGGAATGGTGGCGCCCGCCGTAGGTGCACTCCATGATCAACACATCCGCCTCGCTGATGCGAGTCGGGTCGCGCAGAATCGGCAGCCCTTCCCGACCAAGATCGCCGCTGAAGACCAGCCGCAGCGCACGGCCGCGCGCCGAGTCTTCGATCGTCAGCTCGACGATCGCGCTGCCCAACATGTGCCCGGCATCGAGCAAGCGCAGCGAGATGCCCGGCGCGATCGCGCGCGGACGGTCATAGCCCTGGCTGGTGAAATACTGCAGGCAGGCCGTCGCATCGGCGATCGTATAGAGCGGTTCGGCCAGTGGTTCGCCGCGGCGCGCCTTCTTTTTGTTCAAATACTCGATATCGCGCTCTTGGATGTAGCCGCTGTCCAGCAGCATGATCGAGCATAGATCGCGGGTGGCGTAAGTACAGAGGATATCCCCCCTGAACCCCTGCTTGACCAAATTCGGGATGTTGCCAGAATGATCGATATGCGCATGCGACAGGATCATGAGATCGATCGTGCGCGGATCGAATGGGAGATGCAGGTTGCGCGCGTAGCTCTCGGCACGCTTGCCCTGAAACAGGCCGCAGTCGAGCAGCAGGCGCAGCCCGTTCACCTCGATCAGATGCTGCGACCCGGTGACTGTGCGCGCTGCCCCATAAAAAGTGATTCGCATCTTTTCAGCCGTTGCGCAGCCGTTATTTGCGGCCGTTGCGCAGGACGCGCAGCAGTTCTTCACCATACTGTTCGATGCGCCACGGGCCGAGGCCGCGAATCCCTTGCAGCGCTTCGAGGGTCGTCGGCGCTTGTTCGGCCAGCGCCCATAAAGCCTCGCGGCTGATGATGACATCGGACTCAACCCCGCGCGCCAGCGCGCGCTGGCGCCGCCAATCGCGCAGTTTGCTGTAGCGCTCGACGACTATGGGATCGACGGGTGGGCGCGGCGGGGGCTGCTGAGGCGGCGCGCTGTTCATGCCCTGCGCAACCGCCTGCAAGATCTGGCTCCCATAGCGGCGAACTTGCCCGTTGGACATGCCCTCGATTCCGGCCAGCTCAGCGGTCGTCCTCGGCTGGGCGCGCGCGAGCTGGGCCAGGGTGCGGTCGCTGAAGACCTTGAACGGCGGCACATCCCGTTCCTGCGCGAACCGCTCGCGCAGCAGGTACAGCTCGCGCAAGACGGCCGTCTGCCGCGGCGTGAGCTGGTTAGGCAGCGCGATGCGCCAGTAGCCGTCTGGGTCGAACTGGTGATTGGCGGCTGGCACTGGGTTCAGTTCGGCGAAGGTTTCGCGCGCTTCCTGCCACAGGCCGAGCTGCGCCAGCCGCTTGGCGAAATGCTCGCGCAGGTCGGGCAGATAATGCGTATCCATCTGCGCGTAATGCAAACTCGATGCGGGCAGCGGCCGTTTGCCCCAGTCATCGCGCTGATGACTCTTGTCCAGCTTCACCCCGATCAATTCACCCAGCAGCGTCCCGAGGCCGACGTTTTTATAACCGCAAATGCGCGCGGCGATCATGGTATCGAACAGGTTGTTGACGCTGAAGTTGTAATCGCGCTTCAGGCAGATCAAATCGTATTCAGCAGCGTGGAACACCTTTTCGATCGCAGGGTCGGCCAGCAGTTCCCCGATCGGCGCAAGATCAACGGCGCTAAGCGGATCGATGATGTAATCGGCGCTGCGCGTCGAGATCTGAATGAGGCAAACGCGCTCGCGGTAAGCATGCATGCTGTTCGACTCAGTATCGACGGCCAGCAGTGGTTCGTGGCGCAGCGCTGCGACGGCTGCCGCCAGTTCGGCATCCGTCTGAATGTAGGTCGCTGGGAGCAGTGCGTTCATAGCCATTTGCGCCTGCGAAAGAAAGTCATCATCGAATTACCCATCACCACCATGACGCCAGGAAGGATGAAAACGCGCGCGCGTCTTCTTCGGCGGGCAGTGGCAGCGCGGCGCGGGGTCGATACCGCTGCCCGCGTCGTGCGCGCGCCGTTGATCGTCTCGATTGACATAGTGTCTATTATGGCGCCTTCCGGAAAATCAGCAACGGGCCTTCAGCGTCGCTCTCAGCGCCGCGCTGTCAGCGACACACTAAGAGCGTCGCGATCCGCGCAGCGCCAGCTCCTCAAGCACGACCCGCCACACAAAGCGGGGATTGTGGACTAAGTAGCGCTTGCCTAACCGGCCCGGCTCCTGCGCCAATCGGAACAGCCACTCTAAGCCGATACCGCGCATCCATGCCGGCGCCTGCCGCTTAACCCCAGCCAGCATGTCAAAAGCCGCGCCCACGCCGATCAACAGTGGCGCGCGCAGCAGCGGCCGGTACAACGCCATCCACAAATCCTGCTTGGGAGAACCCAGCCCCACCCAGATCACGTTAGCCCCGCTGTCATTGAGCAGCGCCACCAGCGCTGGATCCGGCGCGTCAAGCTGGTCGCTAAAAGGCGGTGAATGCACGCCGGCGATGTTTAACCCCGGAAAGCGCGCATATAGCTTTTCGGCCAGCCTTTGTGGGACGCCAGGCGCGCCACCGAGCAGAAAGTGACCCAGCCCGGCGGGAACGCCCCGTTCGCACAACGCCAGCATCACATCGGGGCCGTAGACGCGCTCCGCCTCTGGATGCCCGCGCCGCCGCTGCATCCACACGACTGGCATGCCATCGGCGGCCGCCATGGCTGCGCCGCTCACCGCGGCCATGACGGCCGGGTCGTCGACGCACGTCATGATGGTGTAAACCGGGCAGGTCGAGACATAGCGCATTCCCGGCGGCTGCGCCCATTTGAGCAGGGTTGCGATCGCGATCTCGAAGGTCTGCGCGTCCGTTGGGACGCCCAGTAGGCTGACTTTCGCCATGCGGGGTCTACTTGTATGTGCTGTCTCCATTACAATGGCAGGGGCTGCCAGCCTTCAATCATAGCACAGCCCGCGCCAGAAACGCCCCATCCAAACCCGCGCAGCCTTCTGCTATAATAGCGCTTTGTAATATTCGCAGGAAGATGCATGACTCGCAAGCCGTTTCTCATCCTCTTTTGCCTGCTGGCCGCCTTCGCCGGCCCCACGGCGGTCGCGGCGCAGCCCGACGAGATCGTCTCCGGCATGGCTTACCAGACCGTCAACATCCGCAGCGGCCCCGATACGCGCTTCGATATCGTCGGCCAGCTCACGCGCGGCGCCGAAGTGCTCGTCACCGGTCGCGATCCGGATGGGCTGTGGGTGCGCATTGCCACCGAACAAGGACAAACGGGCTGGCTGCCCGCTTTCACGCTCATGATCGACGGCGCACTCGATGCACTGCCCGTCGTCGATACTGACGCCTACGGCGCGGTGGAAGCTGACGGCGATGCGGTCTACGTGATTGCCTACGGGCTGGTCAACGTGCGCGCCGCGCCAACCATCGGCGCATCGATCGTCACCCAACTCGATGTTGATGCTCGCGCGCCGGTGAGCGCGCGCAGCAGTACCAGCAATGACTGGCTGCTGATCGACCTCGACGAGGGGCAGGGCTGGGTGGCCTACTTCACCGTGATTGTGGAGGGAAACCCGAACACGCTGCCCGTGCTGGTGCCCGATGCGAGCGGGGCCGGCCTGCTGCCGCCGGCCGATCTCGTGCGCACACGCTTCAACACGCGCCTGCGCGATGCGCCGCGTCTCGATGCGCCGCTGACCAC
>DAOTYT010000114.1:0-11101 GCA_034434615.1 Anaerolineae bacterium
TTGCTGGCCGAGGTATCCTTTCAAGCGCCAGCGTTCCCTGTTTATGGAAATGTAACTGCTGCGCCGCTCGAAGGCGCTGAGGCTGTTCGTCATGAACTGGCCGTTCAGCTCACGAGTTCAGTGCGCTGGACGGAGACTGTTCGTGCCATGATAGCCGCTGGGGCGCGGCATTTTGCCGAAATAGGCCCGAAAGACGTGTTGACAGGCTTGCTCAAGCGCATTGATCCATCTGTAACTGGGGTTTCGGTGAACAGCGTCGATGCTTTGCGCAGTGCGATTGATGCTTTGTAAATGTGTGGCCTTTTACGCTACTCTTGTGGCTCTCTTCAACTGCCGTCGCAGCGCTGGTGGTAAGTCGGCGGCTTGGCGATCTTTTCGATTGGGTGTTCACTCTTATGGAGGGAAGCAAGGCATGATCAAAAGACATTGGGTACTTGTTCTTGTGCTCTTACTAGCGGCAGTACTCGCAGCGTGCCAGCCGGCCGCCACTGCGACTCCGACGCCATCTCCGGTCCCACCGACCGAGGAGCCGACTGCTGTGCCGCCTACCGAAGAGCCGACCGAAGAACCTGTGGCTGAGGAAACTCCTGAAGCCATGATGGTTGAAGAAGCGACTGAAGAACCCGCTGCCGAAGAGACGGCGGAGCCGGAGGCGGAAGCGGTGGGGACGATCGTAGAGGTGGCGAGCGGCAACGAGGACTTCAGCACGCTGGTGGCAGCGGTAGCTGCGGCGGACCTGGTGGAGGCGCTGTCTGGCGAGGGGCCATTCACGGTGTTTGCGCCGACGAACGCGGCGTTCGAGGCGGCGTTGGAAGCGCTGGGGCTGACGGCGGAGGAGCTGCTGGCGGATACGGAGACGCTGACGTCGGTGCTGCTGTATCACGTGGTGGCTGGCGAGGCGCGGGCGGCGGATCTGGAAGACGGGCAGGAACTGGAGACGCTGCAAGGCGGGGTGATCGTCGTTGGCGTGAGCGATGATGGAGTGACGCTGAACGAGACGGTGACGGTGGTGGCGGCGGACGTGGAGGCGTCGAACGGCGTGATCCACGTGATCGACGGGGTTTTGCTGCCGCCGGCGGTGGAGGTTGAGGAAGAGGCGACGCCAGAAGCGGAGGCGGCGGCAGCAGCGACCGCGGTGCCGATGGTGGGCGAGAACGTGGTGATCGTGCAGAGCGGGGAGCCGGTGGTGCTGGGGCTGGCGACCGGGCTGAGCGGCGAGGGGATTGCGCCGCTGGGGATCGACATTCAGCGCGGGGTGGAACTGGCGCTGGCGGACCGGCCGACGGTGACGATTGACGGGGTCGAGTTCAGTGTCGTGCTGGACGTGCAGGATGACCAATGCTCGGCGGATGGGGGGCAGGCGGTGGCCAACCGGTTTGCAGCGGATCCCAACATCGTGGGGGTGGTAGGGCCGATGTGCTCGAGCGCGTGCTTCGCAGCAGCGCCGATATTTGATGCGGCGGGGTACACGACGATTTCGGCCAGCTGCACCAGCCCGCTGCTGACGTTCCGGGGGTTCACGAGCTTCAACCGGGCGGTGGTGTCGGATGGGTTGCAGGGGCGGGTGGCTGCCAGCTTCATCTACAACGAGCTGGGGGCGCGGCGGATAGCGACCATCCACGACGGGAGCCCGTACGGGGAGGGGTTGGTGCTGGTGATGAGCCAGGAATTTGAGCGGCTGGGCGGCGAGGTAGTCCGGGCGGATGCGATCCGGGTGGGGGACACGGACTTCCGAGGGCTGCTGGAAGACATTGCGGCGCGCGAACCGGACCTGATCTACTTTGGCGGGTTCTCGGCAGAGGCGGCGCGGCTGGTGATACAGCGCAGCGATGTGGCGCTGGAGGATGTGCCGTTCGTGGCGGCCGATGGGGTGCGGACGGCGGAGTTCGTCTCGCTGGGGGGCAGCGCGGCTGAAGGGGCGTATGCGACGGCGGCGATCCCGGCGAGCAGCGAGGCGCTTGATGCGTTCTACGCGCGCTACGTAGAGGTGTACGGCGAAGAGCCGCCGGCGCCGTTCCATGCGAATGGCTATGATGCGGCCAACATCTTCCTCGACGCGATTGAAGCGGTGGGGACGCTGGACGAAGAGGGCAACCTGATCATCGACCGGGCAGCGCTGTCGGCGTATGTGCGCTCGCTGGAGGACTTCCAGGGCCTGACGGGCGTGCTGACGAACGATGGCACGGGCGAGACCTCGACGGCGGGCATCTTTGGCATCGCGCAGGTGCGGGATGGCGCGTTCGTCCAGATCGCGGTTGGAACCTTCGTCGGTGACGAGGTCGTCATTGAGAGGGAGAATGCAGAGTAGCGCCAGCGCACTGCTTTCTCGTGGTTAATCAGCACTCTACAGAGGTGGGAAGTATTTCCCGCCTCTGTAACTTTTCCGCAAACTTTGTTAAAACATAACCATTGTCCTGTGTTTCGGATGAGTTGAACGTTATGGCCTCACCTTCTCAACCCTTAGATCATCCCCAACCAGCTTCCATACCTTTCTTCGATTGGCTGCTGAACAATACGGTTCGCAATCCTCTCAAATTAATAGGGTTAATCCTTCTTTTTATTCTTGTTTCTGCGGCCATCGCGAACATTAGCGCGGGGAATTATCGCGCCGACCAGTTCGCGCGTAACATGATCTTTGGCCTGGCGCAGGGCAGCATTTATGCGTTGATCGCGCTGGGATATACACTCGTATACGGCGTCTTGTTGATGATCAACTTCGCGCATGGCGAAGTGTTCATGTCTGGCGCTTACATCGGTTTCTTTGCGATTACGGCGATGGATCGCAGCGGCCTGCTGCAGAGCCAGACCGGTTTAGCCCTGCTGCTGACGATTTTGACGGGCGTGCTGGCTTCTGTGACGGTGGCCTTGCTCGTGGAGCGCATCGCTTATCGACCGCTGCGCAAGGCCCCGCGTTTGGTGCCTCTGATCACTGCCATTGGCGCCTCGATCGCCCTTCAGCAGCTTTTTCTGCGTTTATTTGGCGCCACTGTTCGGCGCTACCCCGATGTCAATTTCTTTGTTTTTCCTAATCTGTTTCCCAACTTGGGTTGTGCGGTAGTTGATGGGGTTGAGATTTGTCGCGGTCTTGATTTGATCAGCGGCCGTTACGACGTTCAGGTTTTAGGCCTTAACTTGCGCATCCTGCCCATTCACTTTGTCGTTTTCTTCTTGGCGATTGTTTTGATGACCTTGCTTTGGTTTTTCGTCCAACGCACCGCGACCGGCCGTGCGATGCGGGCAGTCGCCGAAGATAAGCCCACAGCCGCACTAATGGGTATCGACGTTGATCGCGTCATCGTCATTACGTTTGTGCTCGGCGCTGCATTGGCAGGGGCGGGCGGTGTGCTATTCGCGCTTTATAACCAGCAGGTCTCACCCTTTATCGGCTTCATCCCTGGGATCAAGGCCTTCACCGCGGCCGTGTTAGGCGGGATCGGCAGCATCCCTGGTGCGATGTTTGGCGGCCTTTTCCTCGGCATCGTGGAAACCGTCGCGCCTTCGATGTTAGGGTTGTCATCGCAGCTTAAAGATGTCTTTGCATTTGGCATGCTCATCCTAATTTTAATCTTCAGGCCAACGGGCATTTTTGGCGAGGTGCTCGCCCAGAAGAAAGCGTGAAACGGCTATGCTTGGCAAAACCCTTCGTTATGCTGGATATGCAGCGGCTGTCGCCGTCATCCTCGCGTTGACCGGGATCTTCAGCGCATTCGAGGCGCGCTTTGTCATTCGCGGCGGCCCCACACTGAGTACGGTCGTCCTCGTCTTGATGCTCGGCTCGGGAGCATGGTTGTCAGGCGCGCAGGCGCGTAAGCTCGGCTCTAGCGTCCTGCTCTCGAGCGCGCTCGGCAGTTTGGTCGTCGGTCTCGCTTTGGCTGCAACGGTCATTGTGGAAGCGAACGTCGATCTACGTTTTGTCTTTCCCAGCCTGCGCAATCCGATCGGCGGCTATTTGACGTTTCAGCAAGAGCTGCTGCCCGGCCTGATCATCCTGCTCGGGATCAGCCTTGTGGTTGGTGGGGCAATTGCCCTGCTGCTGGCGCTGCCTAACCGGCCGCGTCAGGTTGTGATGCTAGCGCTCGCCATAACGATCGTGCTCGGTTTGCTCGATAATCAAATTCGCAATGTGATCGCGCTGGCCGATGCGCTTGTGCTCGGTGTCGTGTTCACTTGCGGCTACGTCGGCGCGAAATTAGCGCGGCGCGAGCACTATTGGGCGCGCCTGTTGGTTGGCGCGGCTTTTGGCGCACTCATCGGCGCGGCCATAGCCCTGCTGATCGGTGTGAATGTACTTCAGCCGGCCGGCCTCGTGCGCGGCTTCGGGGGGCCGCCGCTCATTCTTGGCATTGAACCGGCGCTGCTGCTCGTGCCGATCTACGCACTCATCGGCGCGATCGGCGGCTTGACCGTGCGCAGCCCGCTTCCGTTTCACAACAATATGATTTATTTTTTCATTGGAATACTCATTCTTGGCACGCTTAATGCGCAAAACGGCATGACGCTGCCTGTGGCGGTGTTCACCTTCGCGCTCCTCTTTGCTGCGTTTTGGCTGATCCCCGCTCGTGGCGTCGTCTCAGATGCTGCTTATCGCGCGGTTTCTTTCACAGACCGTCGCGTCGAACAGGGGTTGGCGTTCCTCGCAGCGCTGCTGCTGCTGTTGGTTCTGCCGTTGTTTGCAGGGCAGTACATCACCAATGTACTCAACCTGGCAGGCCTGTATATCATCATGGGCATCGGGCTCAACATCGTAGTAGGTTTCGCTGGGCTGCTCGATTTAGGTTATGTCGCCTTTTTCGCGATCGGCGCCTATTCGATCGGGCTGCTGACGACACCCAGCATGCTCACCTGCGGCGGCGTTCCGCCGCGGGCGATCACGCCTGAAAATTTTGCTGAGGTTTGCACTGGCATCCTTCCTTTCTGGCAGGCGTGGCCCCTCACAGTTTTGATCAGCGCGATCGGCGGCGTCATGCTCGGCACGCCGGTGCTGCGTTTGCGCGGAGACTATCTGGCTATTGTCACACTGGGGTTCGGCGAAATCATTCGCATTATCGTGCGCTTTGATGAATTCAGAGATCTGTTCGGAGCTGCTCAGGGCATTCAGAACATTCCGCGGCCTGTCATCGATCTGAGTGCGCTTAACCCGGCTTGGCGCTTTGAACTGACAGGCGAGTTGGGCATGTACTATTTGATCATCTTTGGCATTCTGCTGGCCGCGGCCATTGCGCTGCGTCTCTCCAGCGCTCGTTTGGGCCGGGCTTGGCGAGCCGTTCGCGCGGACGAAGATGCCGCTCAAGCGGTTGGCGTTAAACTCATTCGAACTAAGCTGCTCGCTTTTGTGCTTGGCGCCTCTTTTGCCGGTATGGCCGGCGCGATCTCGGCGACACGCTTGTATGGCGCTTATCCTGATAGTTTCACTATTCTCGTCTCAATCAATGTGTTGAGCGTCGTCATCATCGGCGGGTTAGGCTCTGTGCCCGGTGTGATCGTCGGCGCGCTGGTGTTGGTGGGCCTGCCAGAAGCCCTGCGCGAACTCTCCGATTACCGGCTGCTCGCGTTTGGGTCGCTGCTCGTCGCGGCGATGGTCCTTAAGCCGCGTGGATTAATACCGCCGCCCATTCGTCGCTTTGCCGAGGAAGCGCGCGAGCGCGGCTTGGTTGTCGGCGCAAGCGAGGTGAAATAATGGCCGATATCCTCTTAAATGTCCGTTCCATCACCAAACGCTTTGGCGGTTTAACCGCCGTTCGACGTGTGAGCTTGCAGGTGCCGCGCCGAGCTATCGCGAGTTTGATCGGGCCGAACGGCGCTGGCAAGACGACCTTCTTCAACTGCGTGAGCGGCTTCTACACGCCAGAAGAGGGCGACATCATCTTCAATGGCCGCTCGATTCGCGGTCTGCGTCCCGATCAGATTGCCTATCGCGGCATTGCCCGCACCTATCAGAACATCCGCCTTTTTAACGATCTCACGGTCATCGAAAATATCCTCGTCGGCATGCACTCTCGGCTAAAGGCGAATCCGATCGGCTCTGTTCTCAATTTGCCGAGCACCCGTCGCGAAGAGGCGGAGGCGCTGCGTCGTGCGTTGGAACTGCTCAGTTTTGTCGGGTTAGAGGGTTACGGCGACTCGCTGGCGCAAAGTTTGGCATATGGGCTTCAGAGGCGGCTTGAGATCGCGCGGGCACTGGCTTCCGAGCCTATCCTGCTGCTGCTCGACGAGCCAACAGCGGGCATGAACCCATTGGAAACGGAAGCTATGATGATGCTCATTCAACGGCTGCGCGATGAACGTGGGCTGACGATCTTTCTGATCGAGCACGATATGAAGCTGGTGATGAGCATTTCCGATCAAGTCAGTGTCATGGATTACGGACAAAAAATCTCTGAAGGTACGCCTGCTGAGGTACAGCGCGATCCCAAAGTGATCGCTGCTTATCTCGGCACGATGCCGGAAGAGGTGTCGGCGGCGAGCGTCCAGGAGGCAGCCGAATGACGCTGCTGGAGGTGCGCGATATTCACACTTACTATGGCAACATTCACGCGCTCAAAGGTATCTCGCTTTTCGTTGAGGAGGGCGAGATCGTCACACTGATCGGCGGTAACGGCGCTGGCAAATCGACGACGCTCAACACGATCTCCGGCATCACGCCGGCATCGGTCGGGTCGATCTTGCTGGACGGCGTGGACATTACCCACGAGAAACCTCATGCGATCGTGAAGCGCGGCGTGGTTCAGACGCCAGAAGGTCGCAAGATTTTCACGCGGCTGACGGTGCGCGAAAATCTTGAGCTGGGCGCGTTCGGTCGTACTGACCGCCGCCGCGCGGCGCTTGAGCAAGATTTGGAATTTGTGTTTCAACGCTTCCCACGCTTGCGCGAACGCCAAAATCAGCTTGGCGGCACGCTTTCTGGCGGAGAACAGCAAATGCTGGCGATCGGCCGAGCGCTGATGGCGCGTCCACGCATTCTGCTGCTGGACGAGCCATCGATGGGTTTAGCGCCGCTGCTCGTGCGAGAAATTTTTGCCGTCATTTCTTATCTCAACACCGAAGCAAAGACGACGATCTTGCTGGTGGAACAGAATGCGCAGATGGCACTGGCGACTGCCAGCCGTGGCTACGTTTTACAGTCCGGTTATATCACGCATGCCGACTCGGCCGAGGCCTTAAAGAACGATCCCGCCGTCATTGAGGCTTACCTGGGGGGATGAAAAAAACGTCCGCTCTGCCGCGGACGTTTTCTTTATGATTTGCGCTTTTGGCGCCCTTATTCGCTGTTTCCACCCATGATCTGGAGCAGAAAAATAAAGATATTGATGAAGTTGAGATACAGCGACAGCGCACCGAAAATCGAATACTTCGCGACTGCCGCGGCATCGCCTTCCTGTTCCAGCACGACCGCCATACGCTTGATGTTTTGCGTATCATAAGCGGTTAGCCCCATGAAAATGATCACGCCGACGATGCTGATAATTAGCGTGAAAACCCCACCGCCAAAGAACATGTTGAGGACGATCGCGACCAGTAGGCCGATGAGCGCCATGAACAATAAGTTGCGGTACTGTGTCAAATCGACGGTCGTTGTGAACCCGAACATGGACATCACGCCGAACAGCACAGCGGTTGTCCCAAAGGCGATGAAGATTGAACCGAGATCGAAAAACAGCACGACCATCGACAGCGAGAAGCCCATCAGCCCTGCATAAAGCATGAACAGCAGAGCAGCCACAGATGGCGATATCCGGCTGATGCCCCAGCTTAGGCCGAGCACGAAGGCGATCATCAAAACGAATGAGCCGATCGCGATGATTGGGTTAGTCCGCAGTTCCAGCAATCCGGGCGATGTCGCAGTGATGAAAGCGATGATGGCCGTCACCAGCAGGCCGATGCCCATCCATGCATAGACCCATTTCAGCAGGGGGCGTACCTGCGTATCATAACTCGTAATGGCGGGAACTGGCCGCTCGCGATTGAAGACTTCCGAATAATCCATGTGTCCTCCTCAGTCTCAATTCATTCAGTTGTCAAGTCGACGTGAACAAACTATAGTGTACTAAGGTTTGTTCAGGCTCCAGTACCCGAAAAACTGGGGGTTTCTCTCTCATATCTCTACACTAACGCGTTCAAACCTTCGAACATGCGCTGTACCGCCCCCGCAGTGATTTCGGGCGTCTGGGCATAAGAGAACCGGATCCAGTTGGCGCCGGCAGGCGAGAAGTAGATACCGGGAACGACAGCTACGCCATAGTTTTCGCCGAGGTAGGTCAGCACTCCCTCAGAGTCGCCTAGATTTCCCGCTTCGATGTAGGGGGTGCAGTCGATAAAAGCGTAGTAGCCATCGCCCATAATGAACCGCGCGCGTTCCTGTTCCAGCGCTGCGCGCAGCACCTTACGGCTTTCTCGCGTCGGCTCAATGATGCTGGCGGCGGCCCGCCCGTAGCCCATCTCGTAGGCGGCAATGGCTACAGCCTGCGCGTAGAATGATGGGATTACGCCGTGCGAGGCTTGGCTGGTAATGTATTTAACGACCTGTTTACCGGCAAGCAGATGGGCGCTGCGAATGTTCGATGCGCCGAGACTCTTGGTCAATCCATCGAGAAAGATCAACTTATCGCGTTCTTCAGCGCTAAAGGCCTGCAAAATCACATTGATATCGGATGGCCCGGCATCGGTCACCCAGTGATACATCCAGTCGAACAGCACGAAAGGAAAGCCGGCTTCTAGCGCGGTGCGCGCAAGCATGATCTGTTCATCAAGCGGAATCGTGCGCCCGGTTGGGTTATCTGGCGACGTGACGACCAGCCCCGCCAATTTGCGCCCTTCGCGCGCCGCCACTTCAGCGCAGGCGCGAATGCCTTCGGGCGTGTATCGCCAGCCTTCTTCAGGACGGCCGGGAGCCAACAGCACATTAAGCCCGAGCGCGTAAGGCCCCCAGTTGTAGCTGATCCACGGCACGCGAGAGACGACCAGCAGCCCACCAGTCTCGCGGTTAGCGAGGCTGATCATGGCGGCATAGGCTTTCTGCAAGCCATCGCGCCCACCCTGCACAAAGACGATGTTCTCCGGCCCCCAACCGCTGGCAGTATCGAGCTGCCAGTAAGACTCGGCCGCTGCTTTGCGAAATTTGACCGTTCCCCACGGCTGATCATAGGCAGAGCCATGCGCCAACTGCAGCTCAAGGGCGCGCTCGAGCAGTTCGCGGGGCACGCCGGGCAGGCTGGCGCCGCCATCGCCTTGCGAAGCATCGTAAGTGATCGCATCAGCGCCGATTTTCTGTTTGTAGGCATTCAGCGCGTCGCGGATAAGAAACATGCGCGATGGAGGGATGTCCATCATCGTGCCTGGATAGCCGTGAACGGGGATGCGATGCTCTGGCGGTACAACGAACTCCGGCGAGTCAAGTTGGGTATCGACGAGTGACTGTGACATTGGAAGCCCTCCTAAATTAGGTCGCATAAACAAAAACACCCCACAATGGGGTGCGAAATCACGTAGTTGTGCGCAGACCCCAACGTTTACCCTGCTCGCAGGCGATCGGTAGTGGTGGTCATGTTGGTGCGCATTGTCCTAATCCTCGGCTATGTCGGAAGTCTTCGAATGCCTTGCTAATGATTGTCACATATTCACAAAAAGCGGTCAATGTGCAAGCCGCTGCAAACAGATCCGCCTCAGCTTGTGCAAATCGCCACAAATTAAGAGACACGAAGCACAATTTTGCCGATATTCGCATTTGCTTCCATCAGGCGATGCGCTTCGGCCGCTTGATTTAAGGGAAGCACGCGATCGATCACTGGGCGCAGCAGATCATCCTCGAACAGCGGCAGCGCATAAGCCGCAAAGGCCTGGTTAAGCGAAATTTTTTCCGCCAGCGGCATGCCCCGCAGCGTCGCCCCCCTGACTGTGAGGCGTTTCATCAAAACTGGCGCCAAGTTTAAATCGCCCGAAGCGCCACCCAAGAAACCCACCAGCAGCAAGCGCCCACCCGCCGCCAGCGCCTTAAGATTGTCGCTCCAGTAAGGCGCTCCGATAAAATCGATAATCACGTCCACGCCGCGCCCGTCCGTCGCTGCTAGGATGGCATCGACGAATGACTCGGCTCGATAATCGATCGCCAGTTCGGCGCCGATCGAGCGGCAGAATTCGCGTTTCTCCGCGCTGCTCGCAGTCGTAAAAATCCGAGCGCCGGCAGATTTGGCCAGTTGGATCGCCGCGGAGCCGACTCCGCTCGCCCCAGCATGGATGAGGACAGTTTCCCCCCGTTGCAGCCGGCCAAGCTCGAACAGGTTAAGATAAGCGGTGAGATAAGCCTCAGGAATGGCAGCAGCCTGTTCATAGGTAAATGCTTCAGGGATGCGCAGTGCCATACCTGCCGGCACGGTGGCATACTCGGCATACCCCCCGCCCGTGACGACCGCCATGATGCGATCGCCGGGGCGCCAGGCGCCGGCGCCCACCACGACCTCACCAGCCAGCTCAAGACCCAGTATCGGCGATGCGCCGGGCGGCGGCGGGTATTTTCCCTGTCGTTGAAGCACTTCAGCCCGATTGACGGCGGTTGCATGCACCTGGACGAGCAGCTCATCGACCGAGGGCGTCGGCTGCGGCGCTTCGCCGAGGTAGAGCACTTCCGGGCCACCCGGCTGGTCGAACAGGATCGCTTTCATGCGGGCTGCCTCACCCGATGACGCCAATCTTCAAGGACATCGCGCAGGGTTGTCTCCAATGGGATCTGCGGCCGCCAGCCTGTCAGATCGCGTAGTTTGGCCGCGCTTCCCCACGATTTTCGCACGCCGCGGTGATGCAGCATATCGGCATTACTCTGCACGTCGATCGCGGCGCTGGTGTAGCTGAGCAGGATATCGAGCAGATGCTGAATGCTGCACGTCTTTTCCGAAGCGACATTATAAGCTTCGCCAGGCTCGCCGCGTTCCATCAGCAAATGGTACGCGCGGACAATATCGCGCACGTCTGTGAAGTCTCGCTCGGCGCTCAAATCGCCAACTTTCATCACAGGGGGCTGCTGGCCAGCCTCGATGCGAGCGATCTGCCGTGCGAAATCAGGCGCGACGAACCCCAGGTTCTGCCCCGGCCCAAGATGGTTGAACGGGCG
>DAOTYT010000115.1:0-29315 GCA_034434615.1 Anaerolineae bacterium
ATCTCACTTGGGTATTGGCCGACGACGCGCGCCAGCGGCACGGTCAGATCATAACGCAGCGAGAGCGCTTCTTTGCCGCCTGGGTGCTGGGCGTTAAAGATCAGCTTGTCGGCATCTTCGCCATATTTGCCCATCAGCGTCTCAGTCAGTTCGAGCGTGGGCGTATGCAGCGGCTCGAAGCCGTACAGGTGGAACACTTCGCGCACGATGCCGAACACATACTCGCGCTTGATCATGGCCTGTGGTAGGAAATCGCGCATGCCCTTGGGCAGGCGCGGCTGGATCTTCGGGGGCATGCTCGTCATCTCTCCATGAATGTTCAGGCAAAGCTGCGTCAGCGCTGTCGTCTATTCTACGTGCGCGTCTACGTGCGCGCCCATCTGCGCGCTGCCCAGTTCACAGTCAAACGGATGCTGTTGCTTGTGATGGCGCGCCGTGAAGCCAGCGCAGCGGCTTCAGCTAAAAATTGATCATGTGGCCTTCCAGCCCGTGCGCGGCCTCTTTGATCGCCTCGCTGAGCGTGGGATGGGCGTGAACGTTGCGCGCGATCTCGTTGGGCGTCAGCTCGGCAAAGCGCGCCAGCGTCAGCTCGGGCAGCAGCTCGGTCACATCGGGGCCGATCAGGTGCGCACCGAGGATCTCGCCGTATTTTTTGTCGCTGATCAATTTGACAAAGCCGACGGGGTCACCCAGGCCATGCGCCTTGCCATTGGCCTGAAACGGGAACTTGGCGACGTTGATCTCGTGGCCGCGCTCGCGCGCTTCCGTCTCGGTATAGCCAAAGCTGGCCACCTGCGGCTGGCAGTAGGTGGCGCGCGGCATCATGTCGAAGTCCAGCTCGATCGTCTCGACGCCGGCGATATTCTCGGCTGCGATCGCGCCCATCGCCTCGGCCACGTGCGCCAGCATCAGCTTGGCCGTCACGTCTCCGATAGCGTAGATGTGCGGGACGTTGGTCTGCATCTTGCCATTGATATCGATCGCACCGCGCTCGGTCAGCTTGACGCCCGTGTTTTCGAGGCCATAGCCCTCAATGCGCGGCTTAAAACCGATCGCCTGCAGCACGCGTTCGGCTTCGAGCGTCTGCTGCTGGCCGTCCTTGCCCGTCACTGTCACACGAACGCCGCTACCGGTCTCCTCAATGTTTTCAACCTTGGTGCTGGTCAAAAGTTTGATGCCGAGCTTTTTGTACTGCTTGGCCAATTCCGCCGAGACTTCCTCGTCCTCGCGCGGCAGCAGCCGGTCTAAAAACTCGACGATCGTCACTTCAACGCCGTAGTTGGCGTGGACGTAAGCGAACTCCACGCCGATCGCGCCGGCCCCAGCGATGATGATCGATTTAGGCAGCGTTTCTTCGAGGATCTGCTCCTCATAAGTGACGACGCGCTCACTGAGCTTGGTGCCCGGGATCAGCGCTGTGACCGAGCCAGTGGCGATGATGCAGTGTTTGAAGCGCAGCGTCTCACTCTCGCCATTGTTGAGGGCGACTTCGATCGTGTGGTCGTCTTTGAATGTGCCCCAGCCATCATACTCATCGATCTTGTTTTTCCGCATCAAGAAGTGCACGCCCTTCACGCGCCCCTCGGCGACGCTGCGGCTGCGTTTGTAGGCGGCGGTGTAATCGAACGACACCTCGCCTTTGACATGGATGCCAAATTTCTCCGCTTCGTTTTTGAAGATGTGCGCCAGCTCGGCATTGCGCAGCAGCGCTTTGGACGGAATGCAGCCAACGTTCAGGCACACGCCGCCCCAATACTGCTTCTCGATGATCGCGGTTTTCAAACCGAGCTGGCTGGCACGAATCGCAGCGACGTAGCCGCCCGGCCCAGCGCCAACCACTACGACGTCATAGTCTTTCGCCATGCGGCATTCTCCTCATAAAAGTTCCTAACAGGCAGCAATTGTAAAACCGAACGACGTGTTGCCGCAATGGTAGCGCAGACCAATGCGCGGTGATGGCCTCTCAGGATTCGAGCGGCACATCGTCCGGCAGCTCGTCGAGCGAGATGTCATCGGGGTCAACCGGAGCGCGGCGGATGACTTCTTCAGCGCTCGGTGGATTGTTGGCATCGCCGCCGGTGATCTCGGAGTCGCTCACGCGCCCTTCATCGATCGCCATCTGCTCAACTTCGTCGAGCCAATCGGCACGCTCTTGCAGCGCGCGGGGATCGAGCGGAGTTTCATCCTGCGGCTGCGGGTTGGGTGGCCTATCGCTCATGAAACACCTCCATCGTTATGCTGTTTGAAAGATAGCACGTTTCGATTGGAGCAAGATGAGAGGTCACCATGCCCCCGAGAGACGCCCAGCCTGAGCGAGTTAAGAAGCGCCCATTGCAGAGCGCTTCTTGCAGCCCCGCCCTGATTTCACGGGAAAACGCGCTTATGCCGCGCCGCTTCGAACGCCCGTCTCGCGCAGCCGCGGCAGCAGGTCAGGTTGGATCGAAGCCAGTCGATAAACCTCGCCCACATCGCGGCTGGTGAGCAGGCCGCGGAAGTGGCCATGCTCCACCACTGGCAGCACGTCGACGTTCTGCCGCGCCATCTGCTGTTGGGCCTCCGTCAGCTCATCATCGGGCGAGAGCGGCTCCAGGTCGGTCGTCATCGCCACGGTGACCGGCGTCGTCGGTTCGTGCTTCTGCAGCGCATCGACCAGATTTTTGTAGGTGAGCACGCCGAGCAGCCGGTCGCCATCGCAGATCGGGAAATCGGCCTGAAAACCAGTTACCACCTGGTGGACGGCGTCGGCCAGCGTCGCGTTCGGGCTGAGCAAACGCGCCTGTCGCGAGTAGGCATGGCGCACGGTTAAATCGCGCAGCACATGCCGCACCTGCACCATCTGGCCTTCTTGGCTGGCGCCCATGTAAATGAAGATGGCGACGATGATCAGGAAGAAGGCGCCGGTTAGGAAGCCCCACAGGCCGAGCATCCATGCCAGCGTTTGGCCAACGGCGACAGCGATGGCAGTGGCGCGCGCATAATCCATTCGGCTGGCCAGCACCGCGCGCAGCACGCGGCCGCCATCCATAGGGAAGGCGGGGATCAGGTTAAAAAATGCGAGGAACAGGTTCGCCACAAAAATGTAATTGAAGACCGCCGCCGCGGTAAGGGTTTGCATGGCCGCCAGCCCCTCACCAAGATCGGCGTAGCGCCCGCCCAGCGCAAACAGCGAGTCGGCGATGAGCAGCACGATCGCAATGGCGAAATTGACCGCAGGCCCCGCGATCGCGATCACGAATTCCTGCATTGGGTTTTCGGGGATGCGTTTCAGCATCGCCACGCCGCCGATCGGCAGCAGCACGATCTCCTCGACCTCGATGCCGTAGTTTTGAGCGGCAATGCTGTGCCCCAATTCATGCAGCACGACGATGCCAAACAGCAGCAGGATGACGATCAGCCCGAAGAGCGCGCCGTCCCAGCCCCTGCCAGTCAGCAGGCCGAACTGGAGCATGGCCCAGATCAAAATGAGCGGAAACGTTATATGAATGCGCAGGTTAATCCCGCGCACCGTCAGTATTTTCAGCGAGTCGCGCATCGGCTTATCTCCCTGCTGCTGTTTAAATCGTTCACCGCGTCGTATGGAGGATCTCCATCAGCGACGCAAAAATTATCAGGATGATCAGTACTGGAACCGCCGCAGCGGCGATGCCAAAAACCACCGGCCACAAGAGCGCTGCGCCGGCAGCAGCAGCGACAGCCCCGAAAAGATAAAGCAGTCCTTGTGAACGCTGTACCTCCATCGTAACACCTCCGACAAGGCCAATCAACGAATCAGGGGATGAGAATTTCGCCTCATCCCCCACCGCTGTTAATGACGTTCGTGCGGATTATTTCTGACCGCTCTTGAGCAGATTCTTCGCCTTCACGGCAATGCGCTGGATGGGATTCGGCTTCTGCTTCGGCAGTTTCACGGTCAAGATGCCGTTCTCCAAAACGGCCTCAGCTTTGTCGAAAAAGACCTCCTCTGGCAGCACGATCGAGCGGGCAAACTTGCCGTAGCGCAGCTCGCGGATGTGCCAGTTGGCCTGTTCCGTCTCGCGCTCCTTCTTGGATTCGGCCGAGATAGTCAGCGTGTTCCCGCGCACATTCACATCGATCTCATCCTCTTTGAAGCCGGGCAGCGCTGTGCGGACGATGATGTTCTTGTCGTCGCTGGTCATGTCGACCGCCAGCAGGTTGGCATCGTCGCGCTGGATGAGCGGCGCTTCATACGGCAGCAGCGCCAGCGACTCGTTCATCATCGCTCGCATCCGCTCAAGCATACGGTTCATGGTTCGATCGACGTTCTCAAACATATCGTAAGAATCGCGACGCATCAGAGTCATGGTACACCTCCTGAAAGCTCGCTATTTTGAAGGCTTTCGATTCGTTCACTATCGACTCCATCAGGCACGCGATAGTGATGTCCATAGTTGTATGTAACGCAGTCGTGTAGGAAATGAATAAACGCAGCGTCAGAACTGCGTTTACATACTGAGCGTGACTATCGCTCTCGGCACTCGCTCAGGCGTTGGCTGTGGGAGGGAGGAAGACATCCGCCGTCTCGACCAATGCATAGCCAAACTCGGCGGCAAACGCTGCCGCCAGCGCCGCACGCACGGCCGCTTCATCCTGCGGTTCGCCCAGCACAGCCGCCATGCTCGTCACGCCTTTGTCGCGGATGCCGCATGGCACGATGCCATCAAAGTAACTCAGGTCGGTGTTAACGTTGAGCGCAAAGCCGTGCTTGGTCACAGCTTTGACGCTGACGCGCACGCCGATCGCGGCGATTTTGGCCGGCCCGGCTGGCGTTTGCACCCAAACGCCGGTCAGCCCGTCAAGCGTGTGCGCGGCGATCGCATAGCGGGCCAGCGCGGCGATCAGGACGCGCTCGAGCGCGCGCACATAGCCAACGACGTTCGTCCGCAGATGATCGCGTTCGAGTTGGAGGATCGGATAGCCGACGATCTGGCCCGGCCCGTGGTAAGTGATGTCGCCGCCTCGGTCGACGCGGTGCACGGCGATGCCGCGCCGCGCCAGCTCATCGGCGGGCAGCAGCAGATGTTCATCGCGGCCAGAGGTGCCGAGCGTGTAAGTGGGGGGGTGCTCAAGCAGCAGCAGTCGGTCGGGGGCGCGGCCTTCGGCGCGCTCAGCGCTCAGCCGGTCTTGCAGCGCCCAAGCGTCGGCATAAGCGATGCGGCCGAGAAATGCGACTTCGCAAATGGGCAGCATCGGTCAAAGGGTCATCAAGGTCGGCGCGGGCGGGGTCGAAGGGCCGTGCAGCAGGCGCGCCATGAATTCCGTCGTCTTTTGCCATGCGATCGCGCCGGCGGAAGCGCTGTATGCCGCATCGAAAAAGCTGCGCGAGGCGCCTTCCAGCACGACCAAATCGTGCGCGACCGCGGCGGCTGCCAGTTCGCGGCGCAAACGGGCGATCGCCTTGGGGCGCACGTAGGGGTCTTTGCTGCCGAAGATCGCCAGCAGCGGCGCTTGCAAAGCGCTGAACTGGCCGAAGTAGCGCTGCGGAAAGCCATACAGAGCCACAGCAGCTTCGAGATCGTTTCGTTTGATCGCTGCCTCGAAGGCCAGGCTGCCGCCCATGCCCAGCCCAATCACGCCGGTGCTGCGGTTCGAGCGGACGTGATTCTCGATCGTTTGCAGGGCCGTATTCACACAGCCGTAGCCTTGTTCGCCGAGCGCGCGCACCAGCGCCAGCGCCTCTTCGGGCGTGGTGGCCACTTGGCCATTGAACAGGTCTGGCACGATGACGTAATAACCGCTTTGCGCCAGCAGGTGAGCGAGACGGCGTTCCAGCGCGGTGATGCCCCACCAATCGTGGATCAGCGCGATCGCCGGGAAAGTGCCCCCGATGTCGGGGTGCGCCCAGTAGGCAGGCAGCGCGCCGCCGCCATCGAGCACGATGCTGATGTTGCCGTAAATGATAGCGTATTCGACCTGCCGCGGTTCATAGATCGGCATGCGAAGCGCTCCTTAACCTGCTTACACCCATTATATCACGTGCTGGGCTTGCTTACTTGATGTCAGCCGCATGCGTTTCGACCGAAAAGGCGTCTGGTTCAGCATCGGGCCCCAGCGCTTTGATGGCGCTCTCAAGCACGATCAGCCACAGCGTCCGGTAGCCCTCGCGGTGCGCCCAATCGCGCAGCGCGGTGACCGTTGGCCCGGCCAGCCCTTTCAGCGTCCAAATGAAAAAGTCAGCGGCACGCGGGTCATACATGTGCTGCTGGCACAGCACGAGCGCGTCTTGGCCGCCGGCGGCCAGCCGCAGCCGGTGGGTTCGATAGCGGCGCAGTTCAGGCATCGTCTCGAACGTGCCGGGCCACAGCGTTTCCCACAGATGGCGGGCGCTGGTCAGGCGGCCGGCGCTCATCACCCAGCCTGCGATCTGCGCTGCGTCCTCCTGGCGATAATCCACCGCGCGGTAAAAGCCCTGCCCGGTGCGCGCCGGCAGGCTGAATCGGCGGGCGACGGCCAGCCGCCGCAGCTCGCCGGTTTGCCGCAGCGCCGCAGCGATCGCGTCGTTGTTCGGGTCGCTGCTGCTGACCGTGAGCTGGCGAAGCTTGAGCGCTTTGGCCCGTTCTTTCAGGGCCGCCATCAGGGCAGATGCAGCGCTGGGCTGCTCGGCGCGTAGATGGGCAATGTGGAGATGTGAGCCGAACGGCTCGCCCTCATCATTGACATAGGCTTCGAGGTATCCCGCGACCCGGCCGTCCTCGACGGCGACCAGCGGGATGCCCGCGCCGCGCAGCAGGCGGTTGAGATGGATCGCGGCCGTCTCGATGCTCATCCATTCTCCGGCGTGCAGCGCGTTCCCGTGCAGCCAGCGCTCGTAGACGGTTAGCGCCTCGTAGCCCATGTCCTCCACACGGCCGTCCGCGCCGAGGCGCTGCCACGTCTCGATCGCTGCCCGGAACAGCGCGCTGATTGCGCTGGTATCGTCTAAGCGTGCCTGCCGAGCCTCCATCGCAAGTCATCTCCCATGCTGTGCTGCCGGTAGGACGAGCGCTGTCCTTGACCAGTAAGCCAGATAGACGCAGTGCGCACAAGCGCTGCCATTCAAGCCGGCCTAAGCCAACCATCGCCAAGCCTGCGCACATTATACCGCTCCATGCTATACTCGCAGCACGCTGTGGTTCTCGCAGCGCACTGCGAGCGCCGACAGCCTGACACCCGTGAAGGTGAGGAAAATCGTGGTGAGCTTGCTTGCCGTCGACATTGGCAATACCAATATTCACATCGGCCTGCTGCGCGATGGCCACTGGGCGATCTCGTGGCGGGCGCGCACCGTCGCTGAGAAAATGCCCGATGAGTATGCGATGCTGCTGCGCAATCTGCTGCGCACGGCCGATCTCGATTTCGACGCGGTGGATGATGTCATCATCGGCAGCGTTGTCCCGCTGTTGACCAGCGCGTTCGTCGAGCTGGCGCAGCGTTACCTCAAGGTGGAGCCGCTGGTCGTCACCCACGAGATCAACACTGGCGTCCGCATCGCCATCGATCAGCCGGAACAAGCAGGGGCAGACCGCATCATCAACTCGGCGGCCGTGGTAGCGCTGTATGGCGGCCCGGCCATTGTGGTCGATTTTGGCACCGCGACGACCTTCGACATCGTCTCGGCCGATGGCGCTTACTGCGGCGGGGCGATCGCGCCCGGCATTATGCTGGCCCACGATGCCCTGGTCAGCCGGGCGGCCCGGCTGCACAAGGTCGACCTGCTGCCGCCGCCCAGCCCGATCGGCGCCAATACGATCCACGCCATGCAGTCTGGGTTGTTTTGGGGGTATGTCGCGCTGATCGAAGGCATGGTCGCGCGGCTGAAAGCGGCGATGAGCGAGCGTTTTTCTGTGCCGGCCCAAACGATCAAGGTCATCGCGACGGGGGGGCTGGCCCCGCTGTTTAATGCGCACACGCCCGTCATCGACATCATCGCGCCAGAATTGACGTTGGAGGGCTTGCGCGCGATCTATGCGCTGAACCGGCCGTGAACCGCGCTTGTGCCCGCCGTGCCAGTTAAGTTAGATCGCTTTGCCTTCCAATACGCGCCTGAACAGCTCGCCAAGCTGGCGGCGGGGCAGCGGCTTGGTCAGCACACCTGCGCAGCCATAGCTGCGAGCGCGATCGAGCAGATCGAGCGTCGCCCGATCGCTGATGAAGATGATAGGGATATGGGCCAGCTCAGGGTGATTTTGCAGCATGGCGACGATATGGAACGGGTCGGCCAGCGGCAGGTCAACATCGAGCAGGATAAAATCGGGGCGCGGCTGCATCTGCAGCGCTTGTGCCGCGACGTCAGCGCCGGTCGTGTTTCGTTTGTAGCGAATGCCCAGCTCGCTCAGCAGGTTTGAGATCGCGATCAGGCTGTGCGGGTCATCCTCAATGACCAACGCACACCGGTTTAGCAAGGCTGAATCATGCATAAGACCTACATGATTACATAATTTCAAAAGGAATTGTACAGCAATCCTGACTGTTGCGGACGGCAGTCCGAAAAATTCTAACGAAATTCACAAATTCGTGAAAACATTCGAGAGTGACCTGCTTTTAAAAATGAATGGCCAGCTCACCATTGTCATCGTTGTGAATGCATTCAACCAGGGACTGTGCGGCGCTGCGCAGGCTTTACAGCGCCACGGCCGTCCCAGATTAGCGGCGGGGAGGCACAGCGGTGAACTCGATTGAGGCCAACATCACCGCGCTGCTGCAGGGGCCAGATGAAGCGCGCGAAGCTGCTCTTGATGCATTGATCGCCGCCGGTGAGGCCGCCATCGACCCGTTGATCGCGCTGCTGGCTGGCTATGAATCGTGGGAGGCGTATGCTGCTGCTCCACAACCGTTCAATGCCGCTGAGGCAGCCCTGATCGCGATCGGCACGCCGGCCGTCCTGCCGCTGATCGCAGCGCTGCACAGCGAGCGGTGGGGTGAGGAAATGGGCGCCATTTACTGCCTGGGCGAGCTGGGAGATCCGCGCGCCATCCAGCCGCTGATCGAACGGCTGGATGCTGATCGAGACCGGCTGAGCGCGATCGGCCACGCGCTGGCTGGTTTTGGCGCGCAGGCGCTGCGCCCGCTGATCGATGCTTTGGCCCATGGCGCAAACTCAGCACGGCGCGGCGCGGCGCATTTGCTCGGCCAGTATCGCGACCCGCTGGCCGCGTCCGCCTTGATCGCTGCGCTGGCCGATCCAGATGCAGGCGTGCGCGCCGCGGCGGCGGGGGCGCTGGCCGCGCACGCCGATGCGCGCGCTGTCGAGCCGCTGATCGCCGTTCTGGCTGATGAAGACCCGGCCGTTCGCGAAAATGCGGTGCGCGCACTGGGCGAGACGGCGCTCCGGTTAGGGGGGCGGCGCTCACTCGAGGCGCTGCGCGGGGCGCTGACTGATACTGATTGGGGCACGCGCCAAAGTGCGGCCGAGATGCTGGCCCGGCTGGGCGCGGATGCCGACGGCCAAGCGCGCGCCCTGCTGCAGGCAGACCTCCGCTCTACGGAGGCCGAGCTGCGCCTCGGAGCAGCCTGGTCGCTGCTGCCGCTGATCGAACAAATGCCTGATGCGCGCACGCAGGTGGCCGAAGCGCTGGCCCCGCTGCTTTATCATGCCGATCCGCGCATCAGCGCCAGCGCCGCCCTCGCGCTTGGCGAATTGGGCGATCGACGCGCTGTGCCAGCGCTGCGCGCGGCGCGGCGCACCGGCGACTCTCAACTACGGCACGCAGCCCAGCATGCGCTCGACAAGCTGGGCTGCGTGGATGACTCTTTAGACTAGGACTGGGCTGGAGGCCTGGCGGATTAACGCATCTTTTCGATGCGGTCTTCAATGCTCTTGCGCAGCTCAAGCAGATCGCGCGAAAGCTGCTTGACGGTCTCTCCGAGATTTCTTTCGCTCTGTTCGAGCGTTTCGGTCACCGTGCTGCTGATCTGCTCGCGGGTGCGCTCGCCGCTGCGCGGGGCGAACAACAGCGCCAGCGCAGCGCCAATGCCGACGCCGAGCAGCAGAAAGGTGATGATCGTGATCATGCGCTCACGGTTGGCGCGCTCTTCCGCTTCGCGGCTGTAATACATGCGGTCGCTCATGAGATCTCATCCCTATTCGCTAAAATGCCTATCTGGCATTTATTAAATCAGACATTTCAGCCCGCGTCAATCGCTCTAAGCTGCGTCTTGGCAGACTTTAACCTAAAATAGAACCACTGACACTCATTCAATGAGGATCAAAGATGATCGATTGGCTGCAGCGCTTGTTCGGCGCTCCGGGTGGTTCTGGCAAGCAGCACCCGCTTGATGAGGCGCTTCCTCTGCCGCGCATTGATCCGGCCGCGCCGCGCGAACAACCTGAACCCGTGTATCCGCGCGTGCTGGCGATCGTCCATAACCCGCAGATGCCGATGTATGGGCGCAAGATCAGCGCCGTTTACAGATGGAACGACCCCGACAAACTGGCGCATGGGTACATCGAAGACATTCGCGCCATCAGCTATGGCTACGCCAACTACCGCATCGTCCAGCGCATTGAGGTCGATGGCTTCCCCGTCAAGAAAGATGGCTATCGGTATGATCCTGCGTCGTTCGATGCCGCGTGGAAACAGCGCCGCTTCTATCAGCCAGACGCGGTCGATTATCACGCCCTGATCAAGGAATTCGACGTGATCGAAAAGCTCGATGACGGCAAGATCGACGAAGTATGGCTGCTCGGTTTTCCTTACTGCGGCTACTACGAGTCGATCATGGCTGGGCCGGGCGCTTTCTGGTGCAACGCGCCGCCGCTGGCTGGCACTGAACATGCCTCACGGCGCTTCGTCATCATGGGCTTTAACTACGAGCGCGGCGTCGGCGAGATGCTGGAAAACCTCGGTCACCGCGCCGAGTCAATGCTGGCGCGCGTCTTTAAGAATGTGCCGGCAGAAGCCAACCTGTACGAAAAGTTCATCCGCTATGACCGCAAGTACCCCGGGCAGGCAGAGTGCGGCAACGTCCATTTTGCGCCCAACAGCGAGCGCGACTACGACTGGGGCAACCCGCGGTTCGTGCCCAGCCGCTGCGATACCTGGCTCAATTTTCCCGATCTTTCCGGCAAACCGCGCATGGTCAACTGCAAGGAGTGGGGCGGCGGCGATATCCGCGAACATCACCGCTGGTGGTTTCGTCACTTTCCGCACCTGCGCGGCGAGACGGCCGGCATCTCATGGAACTGGTGGGAATACGTCATCGACCCCAACCGCGTCCCAGTTTGAGCGGCCGGCTTAGCCCAGCGGCATGCTGACAATCACCTGGGTGCCTTGGCCGGGGCTCGACCGTAAATCGAGCGCGCCGCCATGGGCATCGATGATGCGCTGGGCCAGCGTCAAACCGATGCCGATCCCCTGCTGTTCGCGTTCCTCTCGCCCGATCTGCTGGAAGGCGCGCAGGGCCTGCCGGAGCTGGGCTTCGGGAATGCCAGCGCCTCGGTCGACGATGGCGATCCAAACATAACCGTCTTTCACCCACTGCGTGATCGTCACGCGGCCGTGTTCGGGCGAAAACTTGATCGCGTTTGCGACCAGCTCGGCCAGCGCCTGTTTTAAAGCGGCCGGATGGCACTGCACGACAGCCTCCCGATCGCGATCATGCAACTCGATATCGACGAAAGCTGGCGCGTTGTAGGCAAAGCGCCGCGCCAAATTGACCGCTGCGGTGAGCAGATCCCACATTTGCGTCTGCACGCCTTTTTCTGCGATCTGAGATGCGCTCAGCAGGCCCGCTTCGAGCTGCGTCAGGTAGACCATCTGCTCGATACGATGCGAAAGGCGGCGGCTGCCCGCGTCTATCGTGTCGACCATCTCCTGCAGCTCTGCCGAGGAAAGCTGATGAAGCTGGCGCGAGATGACCTGCAGCACGGTGCTGATGGAAACGAGCGGCGTGCGCAGCTCATGCGTGACCATGCGCGCGAGCTGCTGTTTGAGGTGCTCCACCTGTCGCTCGGCGTGTTCGCTGATCTCAGCGTGACGGCGCAGCCGAACGTTGATCGCTGTCAGCAGTTCGGGCAGGGTGAAGGGCTTCGTCAGGTAATCATCAGCGCCCAGCTCCATGCCATGGCGCAGGTCATCGCGATCGGCTTTGGCCGTCAGGAAAATGAACGGCGTGGCTGCGATCTGCGGGGTGCCGCGCACGGCGGCCAGCACATCGTAGCCATCAAGGCCCGGCATCATCACATCGCACAGGATCAAATCGGGCTGAAGGGACTGCAGCAGCTGAAGCGCTTCTTCACCACTTGCGGCGCTGCTCACTTCATAATAGGAAAATTCCAGCATCTCGGCGATATCGCGCAGGAGCCGCTTATCATCCTCAACCACCAAAATGTGGGCCATCTCCGCGCTCCACTTCGATAAATATTCTTAATATTTAATTAAACATAATTGCAGCCGAAATGACTCTTGTAGAAATCGTGAAAAGTGTGAATTAAAATTGATTATGAATTGTTTTGGATACAAAATTTATTAATGTTTCATGTAAGTTTAAACCATTTGTTTGATCGTTTCGGCTAAACGGCGATTAATCCCCGGCACGGCGGCCAATTCCTCGACCGAGGCGGCGCGGATCGCGCTGATCGAATTGCCAAACGCCTTCAGCAGCGCCTTGCGCTTCGATGGGCCGATGCCTGGGATGGACTCGAGCTGGCTGGCCATGCCCAACTTCTGCCGGCGCTGCCGGTGGCTGGTGATGGCGAAGCGGTGCGCTTCGTCGCGAACCCGCTGGACGAGATAGAGCGCGTCGCTGCGGCGCGGCAGGATCAGCGGATCGGGCATGCCTGGCCGGTACAGTTCTTCGAACTGCTTGGCCAGCGCGACGACTGGCACACGCTCCAGCAGCCCGAACTCGCCCAGTACCTCGACCGCCACGTTGAGCTGGCCCTTGCCGCCGTCGACCATCAGCAGATCAGGCAGCAGCCGCCAGGTCTCATCGCGATCATCCTGCCCAGGCGCGACCGGCGTTGGGTCCTCCAGCGCCTGCTTCCAGCGGTTGAAGCGCCGCGTCAGCGCCTCGCGCATCGACTGATAATCGTCTGAACCAGCATGGCTGACGGTGCGGATGTTAAAGCGGCGGTACTCACCTTTTTTGGGGACGCCCTGCACGAAGACGACGCGGCTGGCGACGATCGCCGTCCCCTGCGTCGTGCTGATGTCATAGCATTCGATGCGGTTGGGCGGTTTGGGCAGTTCAAGCGCAGTTTGCAGCTGGGCCAGCGCGGTCTCTTGTTTATGGGCATCGGCCTCCCACTGCGCGCGCATCATGCGCAGCGCCTCGTGCGCGTTTTCCTGCGCGATCTCGATGAGCCCGCGCTTGTCGCCGCGCTGCGGCACGGTGATCGTCACGCGGCGGCCGCTGCGTTTGTCGCGCAGCCAGCGCTCAATGATGCGCGTCTCTTCAATGTTATGAGCAACGACGACCTCGCTCGGCACCTCGGCCGGGCCGCTGTAAAACCGTTTGATAAATTCGCTGAGCAGCTGCCCATCGGTCTCGCCTTCGGTGCCCTCAAGGGCGCGCGCGTCGCTGCCGATCAGCTTGCCGTTGCGGATGAACAGGATCTGCACGAGCGCTTCGCCATCGTCGCGCGCGAGCGCGATCACATCCTGATCGATGAAGCTGCTGCTGACGGCGCGATGCTGCTTGGTGATGTAGTCGATCGCCTTGAGCTGGTCGCGCAGGGCGGCGGCGCGCTCAAAGTCAAGCGCCTCGGCGGCAGCGTTCATCTCGGCCGTCATGCGCTCGATGACCGCCTCGGTTTTGCCGGAAAGCACATCCATCAGCTCGCCGATCATGGCGCGGTACTGCGCTTGCGTCACCGCGCCGATGCAGGGCGCATTGCACAGCTTAATATCGTGAAACAGGCAGGCGCGCGGGTCTTTGCCGGTGATCTCACGGTCGCAGGTGAGATAGGGAAACGCTTTGCGCAGCGTTTGTAGGGTGTTCTGCACTGCCCACATGGCGACATAGGGCCCGAAATAGCGGCTGCCATCGTCGACGATACGCCGTGTCGTTTCGACTTTAGGATAGGGCATGTGCCAGTTGATCTTGATGTACGGATAGCGTTTGTCATCCTTGAGGCTGACGTTGAAGCGCGGTTTGTGCCGCTTGATCAGCGTCTCTTCAAGGATGAGCGCTTTGACTTCGTTCTCCTCGACCAGAAACTCGATATCGCGGATCTGCTCGCGCAGGCGCATTGTTTTCAAGCTGGTCTCGGCGCTGGCGTTAAAATAGCTGCGCACGCGGTTGCGCAGCTTCTTCGCCTTGCCCACGTAAATGATTTGCCCGCGTTCGTCCTTCATGAGGTAGACGCCGGGCTTCAGCGGCAGGTTCTTCAGGATCGTCTTGATATGGTCAGAAGGTTGGAATGCCATCGGTCAGCGGTCAGAAATGCGTTGAAAGGATGTTCTAATTATAACGAAATTGACGCGCCGCGCGACGCCGAATATCAGCGGCGAGCGTGCGCAGTGCAGCCGCTTTTATGCGGCTGCGCATGATCAAATCCGCGCATCGTTAGTGCTGCCCTGCAAGTGGACTGTGCTACAATCGAAGCATCGTTACGGTGAGTTTGAATCAGTCTATGCACGTCCCTGTCCTGCTCGATGAAGTGATCGCAGCCCTCATGCCGGCCGGCCGGCCGGTGCGGCGCGTTGTCGATGGCACGCTGGGGGCAGGCGGTCACAGCCGCGCGCTGCTCGAAGCTGGTGCGGAAGCGCTGCTCGGCCTCGATCTTGACCCGGCGGCGCTGGCGCTGGCGGCCGAAGTGCTGGCTCCGTTTCAGGGGCGGGCGCATCTCGTTCGCGCCAGTTATGCCAGCATGGTTGAGGAAGCAGCCCGAATTGGTTGGGATGGGGTTGATGCGATCCTGCTCGATCTCGGCGTCTCGTCGATGCAGCTCGATGTGCCGGAACGCGGCTTCGCCTTTCGGCAGGAAGGCCCGCTCGACATGCGCTTCGACCCCGGAGGAAGCCGGCCAACCGCAGCCGATCTGGTCAATTCGCTGGACGAAGACGAACTGGCTGCGTTATTCTACACTTATGGCGAAGAGCGCGATGGCCGCCGGCTGGCGCGTGCGATCGTGCGGGCGCGTCCTTACCGGACGACGCGCGAGCTGGCCGAGGTTATCGAGCGCGCCGCGCCGCAGCGCTCGCCCGGCCGGCGTTCAAAGCTGCCGATCCATCCGGCGACGCGCGTCTTTCAGGCATTACGCATCGCCGTTAACGATGAGCTGGCCGTGCTTGAGGCGGCGCTGCCGAAAGCGATCGCGCTGCTGCGCCCCGGTGGTCGGCTGGCGGTGATCAGTTTTCACAGCTTGGAGGATCGCATCGTCAAAGATGCGTTTCGGCTGGCGAGCACGGACTGCCTTTGCCCGCCGAAAGTTCCGGTTTGTGTGTGTGGCCACGTCGCAAGCGTGACGCTGGTCACCCGCAAGCCGGTCACAGCCGGAGAGGATGAGATTGCGCGCAACCCGCGCAGCCGCAGCGCGAAGCTGCGAGTGGTGGAGAAACGATGAGTTCGAGCAGTTGGTTTCGACATGCGCTGCGCCGTTCCGGGTGGCAGCCGCAGCGGCAGCTGGCTGCCCTGCTGACGCTGGGATTGTTCGTCGCCATTGTGATCGGAGGGCTTTACCTGTCGCGCTCAGCCGCGACTTCGACGCTTGGCCGCCAGCTTGAGGAATTGATTCAGGAGCGCAACAACCTTGAGCAGGCCAATGAGCAGCTCCGCGCTGAGATCGCCAGTTTGCAGGGGATTCCCCGCCTGCTGACGCGAGCGGCTGAACTGGGCTTCGTTTCGGCCAGCGAGGCGCAGATCACCTATGTCGTCGTTCAAGGCTACAATCCCGACCGTGTGACGACGGTCGCGCCGCTGGCGCAAGACCCGGAACCGCTGCCGGTCTATGACGAGTCATTCATTGGCTGGGTTCAGCAGCAGATTGCAGCTTTCAGCCGCCAGCTCGAGGAGATGCAGGGGGAGGCAGCGAGTGGCGCAGCGGCGGAATGACAATTTCTCTACGCTCGATACCCTGCGCAGCCGCCTGCCCCTGGTCATCGTCGGGCTGATCGTGGTCAGCGTCGTCCTGCTGGGGCGGCTCGTGTCATTCCAGTTTCAGATCGGCATGACGCCGGAAGTGGTCAGCTACCTCGAGCAGCTGCGCGACAGCGCCTACACGCGCACGCTGCGGTTAGCCGCGGCGCGCGGCAACATTTATGACCGGCGCGGCGATGTCATGGCCGTCAATACCCTGGAATATCAGATCGGCGTCAGCCCGAGTCTGGTCGCCAATCGGCGCGAGGTGGCGACCCAACTTTCTTCCGTGCTCGGCCTGCCCGAGCTTGAGGTGTTTGAAGCGCTCAGCCGGCCTGCCCCGTGGGTGCTGCTGGCCCCGCGCGTGACCGCTGAAGTGGGCCAGCGCGTGGCGGCGCTGAATCTCGGCCGCGCCATCACCATGTCGCCGATCCCGCGGCGCAGCTACCCTCAGGGTGTGCTGGCTTCGCAGGTGATCGGCTTCGTCGGCGGCGATCTGCAGGGGTATTACGGCGTCGAGGGCTATTATCAGCAGCAGCTCGCCGGCGTGGTGCGCGACCGGCAGGTGAGCACCATTCCGCTGTTCGCCGAAGTGCGCGACTTTGAGGGCGACCGGGGCAGCGATATCGTCTTGACCATTGATCGCGATATCCAGTTTGTGGCCGAAAGCGAACTGCTGCGCGCCATCAGCGAGACCGGCGCGCGGCAGGGCTGCATCATCGTGATGGACCCGCGTAACGGCGATGTGCTGGCGATGGCCAGCTACCCCTCGTTCGACCCGAACGCCTATTTTAATATCACCGACCCGAGCGTGCTGCGCAACCTGTGCGTCAGCGATAATTACGAGCCAGGATCGGTGCTGAAGGTCGTGACGATGGCCGCCGCGCTCGACCGCGGCACGATCACGCCGACGTTCACTTACGTCGATCAGGGGACGCTCAATGTTGGCGGCATCACCGTACGCAACTGGGACCGGCGCGCATGGGGCACTCAGGACGCGACGCAGATCCTCGTCCAGTCGCTCAACGTCGGCGTGGCGACGATCAGCACCATGATGGGGACGGAAGCTTTCTACGGCGAGCTGGCCGAATTCGGTTTCGGCCGGCTGACCGGCATCGATATCCAGGGCGAAGAAGCCGGCATCATGTACGTGCCCGGCCACCCGAACTGGAGCGAGAGCAATCTGGCGACGAATGCCTTTGGTCAAGGCATTTCTGTGACGCCGCTGCAAATGCTGACGGCCATCAACGCCATCGCGAACGGCGGTTTGATGATGCAGCCGCGCGTCGTCCATCAGATCATTGATGACGGGGTTGTCTATCGCTCGCAGCCAACAGTGCTCGGCCGGCCGATCTCAGCCGAAGTGGCTGCCACGGTGACGCAAATGATGGTCGAAGTTGTGCGCGACGGGCTGGATGGCGGCGCCAGCCTGCCCGGGTATACGGTCGCCGGTAAGACTGGTACCGCTCAAATCCCGACACCGATCGGCTATGAAGCCAATGCCTCGATCGCGACCTTCGTTGGTTTTCTGCCGGCCGATGCGCCTCAGATCAGCGTGCTGGTGCGTTTGGATCGGCCGCGCGATTACTGGGCGAGCTTAGTCGCAGCGCCGGTCTTCCGCCGTTTGACGGAACGCTTGGTCATCATGCTGTCGATACCGCCCGATAATATCCGTTATGAACTGGCCGCGCAGGGCGGCGCAGTCGGCCAAATTCGCCGTTGATGGGCTGGAGAGGAGCGGACGTTTGATGGAATCCGCACTGCCTTTTGCCCTGTCGATGGGCGCCGTCACCTTTCTGCTTGGCGTCATTTGGGGTGGCCCGTTCATCGAAGTGCTGCGCCGGCTGAAGGTCGGCAAACAGATTCGCGTAGAACTGGCCGAGGGCCAGCAGAAGAAAGCCGGCACGCCGACGATGGGCGGCATCATGATCATCCTGCCGGTGGTGTTGGTGGCGCTGGCGCTCAACCTCGTCAATTTGATCCGCACGGTGACCGGCCCCAGCATTTTGCTGCCGCTGTTCGTGCTGGTCGGCTTTGCGCTGTTGGGGGCCTACGATGACTGGCAGGGCATCCGCCGGTCGCGCGGGCAGCCGCGCGGCGAGGGTATTTCCGCACGCGCAAAATTCGCCGCGCAGGTGTTCTTAGCGCTGCTGGCAGCTTCGGTCATCTCGCTTTACGATGGCGGCTTCCAGTTCGCCAACCAAATTCCGCTGCCGCTGATCGGCATCGCCATCCCGCTCTCGCCGCTGCTCTTTATCCCACTGGCGGCTTTCATCATCGTTGGGTTCTCAAATGCCTTGAATTTGACCGACGGCATGGATGGTCTCGCTGGCATCATCACGGCCAGCGCGTTTACAGCCTACGGCGTGATCGCGTTTTTACAGGGCCAAATCTTTCTGGTGCAGCTTTGCTTTATCTTGGTCGGCGCTTGTTTCGCCTTTTTGTGGTACAACGCCCATCCGGCGCAGTTGTTCATGGGCGATACTGGCTCGCTGGCATTGGGCGCCACGCTGGCGACCGTCGCCATCATGACCGGCCAATGGCTGCTGCTGCCGCTGATCGCCATCGTGCCAGTGGCCGAAGCGCTGTCGGTCATCATTCAGGTAATTTATTTCAAACGCACCGGCGGCCAGCGCCTGTTTCGCATGTCGCCGCTGCACCATCACTTTGAGCTGACGGGCTGGAGCGAAACGCAGGTGGTGCAGCGGTTCTGGCTGGTTGGCCTGCTCAGCGCGATGGTTGGCGTGGCGCTGGCGCTCATTTGATCATCGCTATGTTCGATCCGCTCAAGGGCAAGCGCGTCGTCGTTGTTGGGTTTGGGCGTCAAGGGCAGGCGCTGGCGCGCTGGCTGCCGTCGGTCGGTGCGGAGACCGTCGTCACCGATGGCAAAAACGCCAGCGCGTTCGAATTCGATCGCGCCGATTACCCGGGCGTCCGCTTCGTCTTCGGCGGGCATCCTGATTACCTGCTGGACGGCACCGATCTGATTTGTGTTTCCGGCGGTGTCCCGCTCGATCTGCCGTTTTTGGTCGAGGCGCGCGCGCGGCGCATCCCGCTTAGCAACGACGCCGAGCTGTTTCTTGAGCGCTGCCCAGCGCCGGTGATCGGCATCACTGGCAGCGCCGGCAAGACGACGACGACGACGCTGGTCGGCGAGATCGTCCGCAAGGCTGGTTACAAAACCTGGGTGGGGGGCAACATCGGCACGGTCTTGATCGAGGCGCTGCCCAAGCTGCGGCCGACCGATCGCGTGGTGATGGAACTGTCCAGCTTTCAGCTGGAGCTGATGCGCGTTAGCCCGGAGATCGCCGCCGTGCTCAATATCACCCCCAACCATTTAGACCGGCACGGCACTATGGAGGCGTACACCGAGGCGAAAGCGCAGATTTTGCTGCACCAGCACGCTGGCGGCGAAACGATGGATACCGCCGTCCTCAACCGCGATGATGCCGGCAGTCGTGCGCTGGCCGAACGCGCGGTTGGCCGGGTCGTCTGGTTCAGCAGCCGCGAGATCGTCACTGATGGCGCGTTCCTCGCTGGCCAGCGCATCGTGCTGAGCGGCTTCGTGAGCCCAGATCGCCAGCCGCTCGTCATCGGCGAGCGCACCGAGATCGTGCTGCGCGGCGACCACAATGTGAGCAACGTGCTGGCGGCCTGCGCGATCACGGGCGCGGCCGGCATCAAGCCCGATGTCATGATGGCAGCCGTGCGCGAGTTCAAAGGGGTGGCGCACCGGCTTGAAGTGCTTCGTCAGATCGATGGGGTGACATGGATCAATGACAGCATTGCCACAGCGCCAGAACGGGTGACGGCCGCCCTGCGCAGTTTCGATGAGCCACTGATCCTGCTGCTGGGGGGGCGCGACAAAAAGCTGCCGTGGGAAGAGATGCTGGCGCTGGCGCTGCTTAAAGCGCGCCAGATCATCGCCTTTGGCGAGGCCGCCGCCATGATCGCTGCGACTGCGCGCGCGCTCGCCGGCGATGTCGCGCAGGTGGTCGAGGCTGCCGGGCTGGAAGAGGCGGTGCTGGCGGCGGCCGCCGCCGCGCAGCCAGGCGATGTGGTGCTGCTCTCGCCCGGCGGCACCAGCTACGATGCATATAGCGACTTCGCCGAGCGCGGCGAGCATTTTCGTGCGCTGGTAGAACGCTTGTGAGACTGGCCGGCGGCAGAACCGTCCCAGTTGCAGGATTGTCGTCAGCTTCTGCGCCGCATAGTAATAAGAACTACGGTATACTGTGTGATAAGGTCACGTCAGAACCAGACAACAGGGTGGGATAATGGCTGAACAACCCCTAGCTCCGCAGTTCATCGATGCCGACGAACGGGAAGCGCCGCCGGCGCGTTTGGTTCAGCCCATTCAGCGCGGCTCAGGGTCAGAAGCGGCGGTCGCGCGGCCTGCGATCAAGAAGCGCGGCTTTCTGGCCACCATCGATACCTTCGTGCTGATCGGCGTCTTGATGATGTTGGCGATCGGCGCGTTGATGATCTACAGCACCACGTTCGATTGGAGTTACCAAGAGTTCGGCGTCGAGACGGCGATCCTCATGCAGCATGTCCGCAACATCGCCATCGGCGCGGTGGTCATGGTCGTGCTGGCCGTCATCGATTACCGCATTTGGAAGCGGTTTGCCGTGCTGCTGCTGCTGCTCACCATCGGCAGCTTGATCGCGGTGCTCTTGTTCAGCGATCAAGTGTTCGGCGCGCGCCGCTCGTTCCTCAACGGATCCTACCAGCCTGGCGAGCTGGCCGAGCTGACGATCGTCATCTACCTCGCCGCCTGGATGAGTTCAAAAAAGCGCGGCATGGCCAGCTTTTTCAATGGCTTGCTGCCTTTCGCCGTGCTGATCGGCTTGGTCGGCGGCTTGATCCTGCTGCAGCCAGATTTGAGCACGGCGGCCACGATCTTCATCACGGCCGGTTTGATGTACTTTCTCGCCGGCGCGAACTTAATGCATCTGGGGATCGTGCTTAGCGTGATGGGCGGGGCCGGTTTCCTGCTGAGCCAGCGGCTGGGCTACGCGCAGGGGCGCGTCTCGACCTATATTGCCGGCCTCACCGATTTGACGCAGACCAATTACCACGCTCAGCAGGCGATCATTGCATTCCTCAACGGTGGCTGGACGGGCGTCGGCCTGGGGCAAGGTCGGCAAAAATTCGGTTTTTTGCCAGCCCCGCATACAGATAGTATTTTTGCCGTCATCGGCGAAGAACTGGGCGTGCTGGGCGCTGGGTTCATTGTGCTGCTGTTCGTTTTGGTGATCGTGCGTGGGCTGCAGGTGGCGCGCCGCTGCGCTAACCCGTTCGGCGCGCTGCTGGCAGCCGGCATCACTTTGTGGATCGCGACTAAAGCCCTCATGAATATCGCCGTGATGATCAACCTGCTCCCGGCTACCGGCGTTGCGCTGCCGTTCATCAGTTTCGGCGGTTCGTCGCTGGTCACTGCGATGGCCGGTGCCGGCATCCTGTTGAGCGTTTCGCGGGTGACGGCGATCGGCAATATGCCAGAAGGGAGAAGCGCGCGTGCGGATCATGATCGCGGCTGGGGGAACCGGTGGTCACGTGTACCCGGCAGTAGCGGCCGCCGAAGCGCTGCGCCAACAGCATCGCGGCATTGAGCTGATCTTCGTCGGCAGCGCCGGCGGCTTTGAACAGCCCCTGCTCGAAGAGGCCAATTTTCGGTTCGATCAGGTCGCTGCCGTTCGCGCTGGCCCGCTGCACGGGGTCAACCCGTTGCGCGCTGTCTTCAGCCTGGCCAATCTTGCCATCGGGACGGTTCAGGCCCTGCGCCTGCTGCGCCGGCATGCCCCGCGCGCCGTGCTGCTGACTGGGGGGTGGGTTGGTCTGCCGGTGGCATGGGCAGCATGGCTGTCTCGTGTGCCATCGTTGATTTATCTGCCCGACATCGAGCCGGGGCTGGCGATCCGCACCTTGCAGCGTTATGCAGCCCGCGTCGCCGTGACGGCGGCCGATTCGGCGCAGTTCTTCCCGCCCGGCAAGATTGTGGTGACGGGCTACCCGGTGCGCGAGGCCCTGCGCGCGGCTGCCAGCCAAGCTGGCCGCGAGGCGGCGCTTAACCATTTTGGCCTAGACCCTGCCCGCAGAACCCTGCTCGTGTTTGGGGGCAGCCGCGGCGCGCGCAGCCTCAATCATGCGTTGATCGCGATCGTGCCTGAGCTGCTGGCTGCTGGCGTGCAGGTGCTGCACTTGACCGGCACGCTCGATTGGGAGACGATCGCCGCGCAGCGGGCGGCCATGGCCGATGCCGATGGGTATCACGTTTTTCCCTATTTACACGAGGAGATGGCGCTGGCGCTGGCGGCCGCCGATTTGGCGGTATGCCGGGCCGGGGCCAGTACCTTGGGTGAACTGCCGCTGTTCGGCCTGCCTGCTGTGCTTGTCCCTTATCCGCATGCTTGGCGTTATCAAAAGGTCAATGCGGAATGGCTGGCTCAGCAAGGGGCGGGTGTGGTGCTGGAGGATGCTGCGTTAAAGACGGACTTGCTGCCGCTGCTGCGCTCGCTGCTGGACGACCCAACGCGCCTTGCAGCCATGCGCGAACGGTCGGCGGCGCTGGCGCAGCCACGGGGAGCTGCAAATTTGGCAGACGAGTTACTGCGCTTGGCGGGAGAAAAAGCATGATTCAGCTTTCAGCGATGATGGTCGTGATGGCGATCTTTTTTGCCTTCATCGGCTTTTTGCGAGGCTGGAACCGCGAGGTAATTGCGAGTGCGGGCATCATCCTCGGCCTGTTTGCGCTCTACCAATTCGACAGCTTGCTGCGTGGGACGCTGCTGGCGGGCGTCAACCGTGATACAGTTTTTTTTGTACAAGCGACGATTTTCATCGTGATCGTTTTTTTTGCCTATCAAAACCGCGTCAATTTCAGCAGCGAAGGCCGCCGCCGCGAGGGCCGAGACAACCTGCAAAGCAGCGTGCTCGGCGGCATCGTTGGTTTTATCAACGGCTACCTCATCTGGGGTTCGCTGTGGTATTTCATGGACATCAATGAGTACCCGCTGGCTCCTCATGTCATCGCTCCAGCGGTAGGATCGCCCAGCGATCAGGCGCGTTCTCTGCTGCCGCTGGTCGTCCTCGGCGGCGGCCCGGCCGGCACTGGAGACCTGCTCGTCGTGCTGGTGATCGTGTTGTTCGTCCTTGTTCTCTTCATCATTTGATCATGATCCGTTTTACGGCCGGGCAGAAGATTCATTTGATTGGCATCGGCGGCGTCGGCATGTCGGCCATTGCGCGCGTGCTGCTGGAGCAAGGCTGCATTGTCTCCGGCAGCGACCGATCCCCGGGCAGTTTGGCGCTGGCGCTCGCTCGAGAGGGCGTCACGGTCTACACTGGCCACGATGCCAGTCATGTTGGCGCGGCCGATGCGGTGCTGATCACCTCGGCGGCCAGCGCCGATAATCCTGAAGTGGTGGCGGCGCGCGCGCGCGGCATCCCGGTCTACAAGCGAGCTGACATCATCGCCGGTTTGATGGCCGAGCGCTGCGTGATCGCGGTGGCCGGCGCGCACGGCAAAACGACGACCACTGCGATGATCGCGCACATTCTCTTGCAGACGAACGCAGACCCGGGGTACATCATCGGCGGCACGCTCAAGTCGAACGGGCGCAGCGCGGCGGCGGGCAGCGGGCCGGTGTTTGTCGTTGAGGCTGATGAATATGATCACATGTTTCTCGGGCTGTGCCCTGAGATCGCCGTGGTCACCAACGTCGAGTGGGATCATCCTGACTTTTTCCCCACGTACGCGGCGTTCGCCGAAGCTTTCGAACGCTTTGTCGACCGGCTGCCGCCGACTGGGACATTGATCGCCTGCGCCGATGACCCCGGCGCTCACGAGCTGGCAGCGCGCGCCGCGCTGCAGGGGCGGCCGGTCATCGAATACGGCTTGAGCGCGGGCGCTGCTCGTCTGGTCGATGTGCGGACGGGCATTGAGGGCACAGCCTTCACCGCCCGGCTGCCCGACCGCGGTTCAACCGTGGTGCGCTTACCGCTGCCGGGGGTGCATAACGCCCGCAACGCGATGGCAGCGCTGTTAGCGGCTGGGATGCAGGGCGTCGAACCGGAAGCTGCGGCGGAAGCCTTGGCGACTTTCACCGGCACGAGCCGCCGCTTTGACCTGCTCGGCGAGGTCAATGGCGTGGCGGTGATCGATGATTATGCCCATAACCCGACCAAAATTCGCGCCGCGATCGCGGCGGCGCGCCAGCGTTATCCTGAACGGACGCTGTGGGCAGTCTGGCAGCCGCATACCTACTCGCGGACGGCGCGCTTCAAGCGCGAGTATCAAGCGGCTTTCTCAGAGGCCGATCATGTGCTGGTGACGACCATATACGCGGCGCGCGAGGCGCCCTTACCGGGGGTGACCGCCGCAGACGTGACAGCCGGCATAGATCACCCAGATGCGCGCCACCTGCCCACGTTCGATGAGGTGGTCGCTGTGCTGCGTGATGAAGCGCAGCCGCCGGCCGTCATCTTGATCATGAGCGCCGGCGATGCGACTGCCATCGGCGCTGCGTATCTCGAGGGCCGGCGGTCGCATGCTTGAGGCGCTGGCTGAACGCCGCCGGCTGCTGCGCGATGAGCCGCTCGCCAAATATACTGCGGCGCGGCTTGGGGGGCCGGCCGATTGGGTGTACATTGCCCGCGAGTCAAACGAGGCGCTGGTTGAAGTCGTCAGCGCCGCATGGGCGGCGGGAGTGCCGACGCGCGTGCTCGGCGGGGGAGCGAATGTGCTGGTCGCCGATCGGGGCTTCCGCGGCCTGGTCGTGATCAATCGTCTCGACACCGTCACGTTTACCGGCGAGCAGGTCGAGGCCAGCGCTGGCGCTTCGCTGACGACGCTCGCGCGGCGGGCCGCTGCGCGCGGGTTAGCCGGGCTTGAGTGGGCTGCCAGTGTGCCGGGCACGGTCGGCGGGGCGGTGGTCAACAATGCTGGCGCGCACGGCGCCGACATGGCATCGAACGTCATTGCCGTCGAGCTGATCGATGCCGCGAATGGCCGCGCCGTCCTCACCCAGCCCGATCTGGCCTATGGCTACCGCACGTCCAGCCTCAAGGCGCGCGCCGACCGGCACTTTCTTGTGCTCTCTGCCATCCTTGCGCTCAAGCAGGATGACCCGGCGGCGGTGGCAGCCCGCATCGACGCCAATATCGCCTACCGCAAGCGGACGCAGCCGCCCGGCGCCAGCCTGGGCAGCATCTTTAAAAACCCGCCCGGCGACTACGCCGGCCGGTTGATCGAGGCCTGCAGGCTGAAAGGCTACACAATTGGCGGCGCGCAAATTTCACCCGTGCATGCCAACTTCTTCATCAATCTCGGCGCGGCGACGGCGGCGGACTACCGTGCGCTGATCGAACATGCGCGCGCGGTCGTCGCCCGCGAGCAGGGCATCGAACTGGAGACGGAGATTGAGCTGCTTGGTGACTGGGAGCCATGAGCGGCTGAAATGCAGAACTAGTGAACATGAAGACGTTCGTTATTAGCTCATCGGTAGAATTCCATGTTATGATCGGGTTGATCAGAAGATGAACGAGCTGTCTGCATGACTTCGCGCACCCGCCAGCACGATTCCCGCCGCGCTCAGCGCGATCCTGCCATTTGGCGCGGATCGCTGGCTGCCTACGATGCTGAGCGCGCCCCCGTTCACCAGGTCAACGATCGCCGCGCTGCGGTGAGCTGGCGGCTTTTAAGCGCTCTCATCGTCGTCAGCCTCGTGATCGTGCTGTCCCTGTTTTTCAGCTCTGACGCTTTCTACGTGCACAGCATCGCGATCGGCGGGCTGCGCTACATGACCAGCGAAGAAGTGTTCGCCCTCAGCAATATCGCGAATCTACATGTCTTCTGGGTTGACCCCGCCGCAGTACGGGCCGACCTGCTCCGTTCTCCAACCATTGCCGATGCGACCGTGCACGTGACGTGGGGGACGCCGATGGTGCAGATCCTGATCCAGGAGCGCGAGCCGGCGCTGGTTTGGGAGCAGGCCGGCATCGCCACTTGGGTGGACTTGCAGGGGCGCATCATGCGCCAGCGCGAGAACCGCCCCGATCTGATACGGGTGACCGTCGATGACCCGATGGCCGGCGTGCCAGAGCAGCGCGTCAACGTCGATATCGTCAACGGCGCTTTGCAGCTTCACATGCTGCTGCCCGATCTACCAGCTTTACGCTATCATGCCGAGTATGGTTTGGGGTACAATGATAGGAGGGGGTGGGAAGCTTGGTTAGGGACCGGCACGAACATGCCAGAAAAGCTGCTGGTCTATAACGCGCTTGTCGAACAACTGCAGCGGGAGAACTTTATCCCCAGTGCAGTGTTCGTGCTCGATGTGGATACCCCGTATTACTGCTGTCGTCCAAACATACGATCTCGATGAACGACCTGGTTGTTGGTATCGATATTGGGACTACCAAAATTTGCACCATCGTCGGTGAAGTGAGGCCAGACGATATCTTCGTCGTCGGCTTGGGGCTGGAGCCGAGCCGGGGCATGCGCAAAGGCGTTGTCACTGACATGACTCAGCTTTCGGCGGCCATCTCGGCCTCGGTGCATAAGGCGGAAAGAAGCAGCGGCTATGATATCAGCCGCGCGTTCATCAGCGTCGCTGGCAGCCATACCGCGTCGATCAACAGCCGCGGTGCGGTGGGCTTGGTGAACACCCGCGGCGTGCGCGTTGAAGATATGGACAAAGCGATCGAAGCGGCCCGGGCGATCGCTATCCCACATAACCGCGAGGTGCTGCACGTCATCCCGCGCAGCTATTCGCTCGATGGGCAGGAGCACGTTCGCAGCCCGCTCGGCATGCACGGCTTCCGGCTCGATGTCGAAGTGCACATCATCACCGTCAGCTCGACCAGCGTCGCCAATTTAGAGCAGTCGATTCAGGCGGCCGGCGTCTATCCTGATCGGTTCATCCTCAACCCGCTCGCCTCAGGCGATGCAGTGCTCACCGAGCAGGAACGCGAGATGGGCGTCGTCGTCATCGATATCGGCGGCGGCACCACCGATCTCGGCATCTTCATCGAAGGCACGGTCTGGCATTCTGCCGTGATCGCGGTCGGCGGTGATACGATCACTAATGACATCACCCACTGGATGCACGTCCCGTTTGAAGTTGCCGAGGCGGTTAAGCTTCAGCATGGGCACGCCCTGGAGAAAGGTGTTAACCCGATCGAGACGGTCCTCGTCCAGCCGTTTGGCGAGGGCATGCCGACCGAGGTCAAGCGCAGCGATCTGGCCATGGTGATCGAAGCCCGCGTCACCGAGTTGTTTGAATTTGTCCACACCGAGATCAAGCGTTCCGGGTATGACGGCCTGCTGCGGGCCGGCGCCGTGATCACGGGCGGCTGCGCCCTGCTGCCCGGCATTCGCGAGGTTGCCGCGCAGGTCTTGGGCTGCCCGGTGCGCATCGCGAAGCCCGAACGCATCACCGGCATGGCCGATGCGCTGCGCAGCCCGGCTTACAGCACCAGCGTTGGGCTGCTGCGCCTTGGCTTGCAGATGGACAGCGTCTCCACGCCGTTATCCAACAGCAACGGCGTCCTGCCGGGTGCAGGCCTCGGCGGCCTGCTCAGCGGGCTGTTCAAACGGCTGCTTCCCGATGACAGCCGGTGAACTTTATCCCACAGTATCCAGCGGCATTTCCAAATTCTTACGCATCTTATGGTTGCATCAACTTCTATTCGGCTTACAATAGGAGTTATTCATCCGGCTCTCATAGTTTGTTTCTCATGCACGCACTGAAGAGACCAACTTTTTAGGGAAGGGCACGAACCTATGGATATGCTTACCCCCGGTGAGAATTTCGCCCAGATCAAGGTGGTCGGCGTTGGCGGCGGCGGCGGTAACGCGGTAAACCGGATGATCAGCGAGGGTTTGGGCGGCGTCGAATTCATCTCAGTCAACACCGATAATCAGGCGCTCCTGCTCTCGAAGGCGAAGACGCGCGTTCGCATCGGCGATAAGCTGACGCGCGGCCTTGGGGCAGGCGGTAATCCGGAAATTGGTCGTAAAGCAGCCGAAGAGAGCGCCGATGAGCTGTACGAAGTGCTGCGCGGGGCCGATATGGTCTTCATCGCCAGCGGCATGGGCGGCGGCACCGGCACCGGCGCGTCTCCGGTTGTGGCGCAAATCGCGAAAGAACTTGGCGCGCTCACCATCGGCGTGGTCACGCGGCCATTTACGTTTGAGGGCGCGCGCCGTCATCAGGCGGCCGAGGCCGGCATCGAGGCGCTTAAAAGTCAGGTCGATACGCTGATCGTCATCCCCAATGACCGGCTGCTGCAGATCGCGGATAAACGTTCCAGCTTGCAGCAGGCCTTCTCGCTGGCCGATGATGTGCTGCGGCAGGGCATTCAGGGCATCTCCGAGCTGATCACCGTCCCCGCGTTGATCAACCTTGACTTTGCCGATGTCCGCACGATCATGAGCGAGGGCGGCGCGGCCTTGATGGCGGTGGGCCACGCCGAAGGCGATGAACGCGCCCGCCGCGCGGCCGAAAATGCCATCAGCAGCGCGCTGCTCGATGTCACCATCGATGGAGCGCGCGGCATCCTGTTCAACATCACCGGCGGGCCAGATTTGAGTCTGTTCGAGGTGAACGAGGCCGCGGCCATCATTAAAGAGAGCGCGCATCCTGAGGTCAACCTCATCTTCGGGGCGCAGATCGATGACAGCATGGGCGATGAAGTGCGCGTGACGGTGATCGCCACTGGCTTCGAGCAGAGCCGCGTCTCGCGCAAGCTGGAGCAGCCGGCCTACCGCACCAACCGCGAGCAGCGGGGCGCGGTCGCGCCGCAGCGGCCGGCTCAGCAGTTTAGCGCTCCGCCGGCCCCACAGCCGGGGCCAGGCGCGCCCGCCCCGCAGCAGCAGGAGCAGCAGCCGCCGGCGCCCGCTCCTCAGCCGCGCCCTGCGCCGCAGGAAAACTTCAGCGCGCGCGTGTACGACGAGGGCAATATCGAGATCCCGGCATTTTTGCGTAAACCGCGGCGTTAAAGCGCGCCGCGCGGCATCTTACATCGACCCCTTCGCGAGGCATGGCGAAAGCCATGCCTCGCTGAGTCTTAATCTGATTCTTGCAAAGTGGGATAACGGGTTAGCGTGGGAAAAAGTCGGACTTGTGTTCTAAAATTTTAACCGAATTCAGCCCAAATTCTGTTGGACAAAGCCACCCAATAGTGCTAAAGTGAGATCATTCTGAAGCGAAGGGATTAGGGAAAAACGTTGTTTAACGGCCGCACACAGCAGCGCATTCCCTTCAAGGTACAGGATACGTTTCAGCCCATTC
>DAOTYT010000116.1:0-14892 GCA_034434615.1 Anaerolineae bacterium
ATCGCCGAGGTCATCTCGCGCTGGACGGGCATCCCGGTCTCGCGCCTGCTCGAGGGCGAAGTCGAGAAGCTGCTGCGCATGGAAGACCGCCTGCACGAGCGCGTCATTGGGCAGGACGACGCCGTGCGCGCCGTCGCCTCGGCGGTGCGCCGCAGCCGCGCCGGCCTGCAAGACCCGCATCGCCCGGTCGGCGTGTTCCTGTTCCTCGGGCCGACGGGCGTCGGCAAGACCGAGCTGGCCCGCTCGCTGGCCGAGTTCCTGTTCGACGATGAAAATGCCATGGTGCGCATCGATATGAGCGAGTACGGCGAGCGTCACAGCGTCGCCCGTTTGATCGGAGCGCCGCCCGGCTATGTCGGCTACGAGGAAGGCGGCCAGCTGACCGAGGCAGTGCGCCGCCGGCCGTACAGCGTCGTCTTGCTGGACGAGATCGAGAAGGCGCATCCAGAGGTGTTCAACATCTTCCTGCAGGTGTTCGATGATGGCCGGCTGACCGACGGACAGGGCCGCACGGTCGATTTCACCAACGCGATCATCATCATGACCAGCAACGTCGGCAGCAGCATCATTAAGGCGATGGGCGCCCAGCCCGATAAAGAAGCGCTGCGCGCCGCGGTGATGGAGGAATTAGACCGGCACTTCCGGCCAGAGTTCCTCAACCGGCTTGACGATGTGATCCTGTTCCAGTCGCTCACACGCCAAGACCTGGAGCGCATTGTCGCCATCCAGCTTAAACGGTTGGAGCGGCTGCTGGCCGAGCGCCGCATCACCATCGATGTGACGCCGGAGGCGCGCCAGTTCCTCGCCGAACGCGGGTACGACCCGGTGTTTGGAGCGCGTCCGCTTAAGCGGACGATTCAGCGCGACCTGCAAGACCCGCTGGCGCTGCAGATCATCGAGGGCAAGGTGCGCGAAGGCGACCATGTCATCGTCGATATCGCGCTGGAAGGCGACCAGCTCGTCTTCAGCACTGTGCCGCAGTCCGAAACGGTCTAAACGCATTCCAGCCTTTTACTACGCGGGGCAGCACTCTTTCGATGGGGCTGCCCCGTTTGTTGAGTATGCGCATCGTTTTGATTTAATGCAGCGGCTCAGATGACCAATATGCGCTTACCATTGCCGCGTCCCAAGTCCTGCCTCTCCCACTGCTCCGCGGGGTAAGGGGGTGGCTTACAATGCGATTGCCCCGGACGAGACGCGCGGGGCGGCGGGCTTTAGGCCTCGAAATGTGCTATACTCTTGATATTGTCGTTTGCAAGTCAAAAGGGTTATGGCATGAATCTTGGACCAACTGAACTGATCATCATCCTCGTGATCGTGCTGCTGCTGTTCGGAGTCGGGCGCGTCTCGCGGATTGGTGGCGAGTTGGGCAGCGCGGTCGCGAATTTCCGCAAAGGGCTGGAAGACGGCTCAAAACGCAACGCCGAAGAGCAGAACAAGAACGAGGACTCTTCCGCTGCGCCGACAAAGCCGGCCGAGTAAACGCCGACCGCCAGGAGTTCGCGTCGTCTTCGCCTGCGTTCGCTGCGGGCATCCAAACGCTGCCCGCCCAATGGTCGTGAGCGATCAAGAAGCAATGCCCCATACGTAGACCGGGCCGCTTGCGTCGAACAACAGCAGCAGGCGGCCGTCGTTCGTCCAGTCGATGCGCAGCACTTGCTGAGTTCCCACATCGAGGTCGGCGCGGCCGATCGACTGGCCGCTGATCTCAGTCAGGTTCCACAGCTGCACCGGCCCTCCCAGCACCGTCGTGATCAACATCGTTCCATCTGGCGCGTAATCCAGATCGATTTGGCTGCCGCGCACATCGGGAAGCTGGCCCAGCGGCATGCCCGCCAGCGGGTTCCACAGCGTGAGGCCGCCCGCTCGCCCGCCGCCGATCAGGGTTTGGCCATCTGGCCCATAGCGCAGGTGCTGGGACGCCCCGCCTGCAGGCGCTTCGAGGATGATCGGCCCCGCCGATTCCACCATCGACCACAGACGCACATCGCGATCGGTTCCGATCGCAAGCTGGCCGCCCTGCGGCGCAAAGGCGAGCCGGCCCACGGCGCTTTCGTCGATCGCCAGTTCGGCGCGCTGGGTGCCCGTCGCCCAGTCCCACACGCGCACGCGCTGATCGCCGCTGGCGGTCGCCAGCAGCGCACCATCGGCAGACAGCGCCAGCGCTGTGATTGGGGCGCGGTGCGCGTTCACCGTGACGAGCGCGCGCCGCTCGAACAGATCCCAAATCTTGACGGTGCCGTCAACCCCGCCGATGGCCAGCCGGTCGCCCTCGCCATCGAAGGCCAGCAGACCGCCATAATTCGCATGGCCGACAAACGTATTGCGAATCGCGCCAGTCGCCGGGTCATAGATCGTCACGCGGCCGCTGCCGCTGATCGCGTAAATCTCGGTCTTATCCGAGGCGTAAAAAGCCCGCGTCGCGTCGATGCGGTCGGTGCTGAAGACCAGTTCACCGGTCAGCAGGTCCCAAGCCAGTATCTCGGTATTGTTGAGCGCAATGAGCCGAGTGGCATCTGGAGAAACAGCATGGTCGAACAGCGTGCTGACGACGTTCGGCTGGTTGAGCTGGCCCAGCCGCCTAAGCTGTTCGACGTTGTCTAACTCGATAGGGGCTGCTGATTCGATCCAGCGCGGCTCTGGCGTAGGCTGTGGGCCGCTGATCGAGCCGCCGCAGGCCCCCAGCCACAGCGCAGCGATCAGGGCAAACAAGAGCCGGCTGCAAAGCTGGATCGTCATGCGAAGAGACAAATCGCGTTCCTATCGTCGGTGATCACAGCGCGTAAGCCATCTCCAGCTCGTCGCGCAGGTGCAGGTAGCTCTCGTAACGGGCGCGGCTGATCGCCCCTGCCTCGACCGCGGCACGCACGGCGCAGCCCGGTTCGCTGCGGTGGGTGCAGTCGCCGAAGCGGCAGCCGGCCACGCGCTCGGCGATCTCGACGTAATAGGCGTCGAGTTCTTCCGGCTCAACGTCCCAAATATTGAGCGTGCGAATGCCGGGCGTATCGGCCAAGTACCCCCCTGTCTCCAGACGCACCAGTTCGCTGTCGCGCGTAGTATGGATGCCCTCCTGATGATAGCGGCTGACCGCCTTGACCGCGCGCCCTAATCCGGGCTGGATCTGGTTGAGCAGGCTGGTTTTGCCGACGCCGGAAGGCCCAGTGAAGACCGAGATCTTATCGCGCAGCAGTTCGCGCAGCGCCTCGATGCCGATGCCTTCGAGCGCGCTGGTGTGGATGACCGGGTAGCCCAGCTGAGCATAGGTCTCGAACAGGGTGCGGCTGGCGCCATCGGCATCGAGATCGATCTTGTTCAAGACCAAGACGATGCGTTCCAGATCGGCTTTTTCGCCGATGACCAGAAACCGGTCGATCAAGCGCGGGTTGGGCGCGGGCTGCGCGGCGGCGAAGACGAGCAGGAGCTGGTCAGCATTGGCGATGATCACCTGTTCACGTTCTGGGCTTCCCGCGCCGCGGCTGCCCTCGGTGCGGGCGGCCCGCGAGATGATGCTCGTCCGCGGCAGCACCTCTTCGATTACGCCTGTGCCATCCGCATTCATGCTGATGCGAACCCGGTCGCCGATCGCGGCGATATCGGAAGCCTGAGCTTCCTCCATCAGCCGGCCGCGCAGGCGACACACGATCTTGCCGATATGGGCGGTTTCTACCCAGAAGAAGCCGCTCTGTTCTTTGACAACCAGCCCGTCGTGCAAACGCACCTCCCTATGCTCATGTTTGCGCTGCGCTTTGAACTCCATTTCTATTCTACACAAAAATTGCTCTCTGCCACCCCGGCGGTTGTGGTATCATGATGCGCATTGGTCATGAACTGATTTATGAGGTCTGTATTGTGTCCACCGAAACCGAACCGCAAGGCGAACGCCTCGATGATGCCCCACGCTCGATCGCGAAAGCGCCTTCGGCAAACGACCCTGTCGTTCAAATCCCCCGCGCCACCTTCAATTACATCATTGTTGCGATCACGTTTCTTGTCGTCGGCCTTGTGATCGGCGTGCTTGCTTATGATCGGGTGAGCCAGGATAACCGCGCCAGCAGCGAGGCGCTCATCAACCAGGCGGTGGCCACGGCGATCGCGGCCCTGCCGACTGCTGCACCGGCGGCTGTGCCGGCGGCCCCGCCGACGGTGGACCCTGATTTCCGCTACGATGTCTCGGAGGTTGGCCGCCCTGCGATCGGCCCGGAAGATGCGCCCGTGACGATCATCGAATTTGGCGATTTCCGCTGCGGTTTTTGCAAGCGCTTCAACGATGAGACGCTGAGCCGGCTGCTGGCCGATTATGAGGGCCAGGTGCGCTTCGTTTACCGCGATTTCCCGATCCTAGGGCCAGACTCGCTGCAAGCAGCGCTGGCGGCGCAGTGCGCGCACGAGCAGGATCAGTTCTGGCCGTTCCACGATCTGCTGTTCACTAACCCGCAAAGCCTAACGCGGGCGACGTTCCTGAACTACGCCGAACAGCTCGAGCTGGATATGGAGGATTTCACAGTTTGCTTGGATGAAGAACGGCACGCCGATATCGTGCTGCAGGACTACCAAGATGGTGTCAGCGTCGGCGTTGGCGGCACCCCGACGTTTTTCATCAACGGCAAAATCCTGGTGGGCGCGCAGCCCTATGCCCAGTTCGCTCGGCTCATTGATGCGGAGCTGGCGGCCCTCGAAGGCTCATAGTGGCCGGCGCGAGAAGACCGCGGCGAACGCGGATGTTCTTCCTGAAAGGACATCCGCGTTTTTGTTGCCCCCTAATTTTTAGGGGGTCAAAATCTCAAAAATCGTTATAAATTAAATCTGTAATTACGACATGCTCTGCGTAATAAACCGTAAGTGATCTGGCCAATAGAGCGATGAGGAGAAGCAATCATGGGTAACGGTGGCACTTGGGATCGGATCGCCGGCAACTGGAAGCAGCTTAAGGGTGAGGTTCGCAAGCAGTGGGGCGAGCTGACCGACGACGAGCTTGAGATGATCGCCGGGGAGCGCGAAAAGTTGGTTGGCAAGATTCAAGAGAAATATGGCATTGCCAAAGATGAGGCCAACCGCAAGATCGACGAGTGGTCAGAGAGCCTGAAGTTCTAGTTGATCAGCAAGCAGATGAAAACGCCCGCCAATTGTGGCCGGGCGTTTTTAGTTCCTGCACACCACAGGGTGAGGAGGATGGACCCAGGTGGGGTCGAACCACCACGCTTCCCGTTATGAGCAGGCTGCTCTACCTTTGAGCTATGGGTCCGGTTCGTTCGAAGCGGGCAACGGAATTCGAATCCGTACCAAAACCTTGGAAGGGTTTTGTGCTACCGTTACACCATGCCCGCGAGTGCGCCCTGCGAAGCGCTGTCGGGGTGACGGGACTTGAACCCATGACCTCTGCGTCCCAAACGCAGCGCGCTACCAACTGCGCCACACCCCGCATCTTGAATAAGTATAGCAGCAGAGCTGCGCGCCGTAAACAGTCTACTTGCGCCGCGCGAAATGTTCCATCCAGTAATTGATATCGGCGAGGGAACTGCGCGGCTTTTCGTCCTCATCGGCCAGCGGCTTTGGCGCTGGCCGCGCCGCTGCGGCTGGCGCAGCCAGCAACCGGGCAAATTCGTCGGTGCGCAGCACGGCCATGCGGCGCCGCGCCGCCGCCGCCCGCACTTCACGGTCGGACGAGACGACCGCCAGGGCGCGCACATCCTTTTGATTGCAGATGCGCTCCTGCAGGATGCGATCGGCGTTGGTGTGGCTGCCAGCGAAAATGACTTCGACCTGCGTCGTTGATAAGGCGGGCGCTTTGCCGCCGGGCAGGCCGTTATCAAAAACGACGGTGCACTGCGCCCCGCGCCCAGCGCAAAAGCTGCGCAGCTTTTCAACCAGCTTCGCTTCATCGTTAGGGTCGTCCAGCGAGATATCGGGCAGGGCGGCGATCAAATTGTGTCCGTCGATCAAGTAGCGCATGGCATCCTCCTTTTCCAGCTTCGGCGAAAGTGCCGCTGCGGAGCACCTTTTAAAGTATTGTAACACTTGATCAGGTCGGGCTCATGAGGGGTCGCTCAAAACTTCAGGGTTCAGCATGCCGAAGCGGGTTACACTGAGGACATGATCGAACAACCTTCCTCAACCAGTTCATTGATCGGTTCGGCCCTTGAGGCCGGCGCGCCAGCCAAAACGGGGCGGCCAGCGCTTGGCCATCTCGTCCGGATCGCCGTCGTGCTGCTGGCGCTGGTCGCGCTGATCTTCCTCTATTTCTGGACGCACAAACCGCAGAGCCTCGCTTTCTATCTCATCCTCGGCGGGGCACTGTTCGATGTCGCGACCGTTGCCGCGTTGACGATCGTCGCCGGCGCCATTGGCCGGGCGAGTGCGAGTGCTTTGACCGCGCGAATGCGGGTCGATCTCCTGCTGCTTTCGCGAGCGGAACGGCTGGCCCTAGAGGCGGCGCTCGGTCTTGGGATCATCAGCTCGGCTGCGCTGCTCGTGGGGATGGCCGGGGGCTTTCGCGCCATCATCTTTTGGCCGCTGCTAGGGCTGGCTGCCCTCCTGCTGCGGCGCTCCCTGCGCACATGGTTGGGTGACTGCGCCAGCCTTGCGGGCGCGCTTTGGCGCGACATTCGCAGCCAGCCGCTGTGGCTGCGCGCGCTCGCCGCGATGAGCGCCGTCCTGCTCGCGCTGGCGCTGCTGCACGCGCTGGCACCGCCTTATGCCTGGGACGGCCTGACATATCACCTGGTGCAGCCCAAGCTCGATCTGGCGGCTGGGCGCGTGCTGCCTGCGCCCGATAATTTCTACATTGGCTTTCCCAAACTGACCGAAACGTTGTTCGCGGTGACGATGAGCCTGTTCGGCCGCGATACGGCGGCGGCGCCAGTGCATTTCGCCTACGCGCTCCTCGGACTGCTGGCGATCGGCGGGCTGGCACGGCGCATCAGCGGACGAGAGACCAGCTGGGTGGCCGCTTTCCTGCTGTTGGGCAGCTACGAGATCTGGCTGTTGATGGGCTGGCCCTACGTCGAGATGACCGTGCTCGCCTACGGCGCCTTGACGGTGAGCATCGCCACCTTGTGGCGCGAACGCGATCAAGCGGGGTGGCTGGTCTTCATGGGGTTGTTGTGCGGCTTCGCGCTTGGGGCCAAATACACCAGCGGCCTATTGATCGCGGGGTTGGGGCTGTACCTTTTCGCCTACCGGCCGCGGGCTGTGCTGCGCAACGGGGCCGTCTTCGGCCTCAGCGTCGCGGTCGCCTTCGCGCCATGGATGCTGCGCGGCCTGCTGCACTATGGCAACCCGGTTTACCCGTATTTCTTCGACGGCTTGAATTGGGACAGCGAACGCGCCGAGATGTTCAATCAGGCTGGGCGCGGGCTGCTCAGCCGCGGCGAGGCATGGCTGCTCATCGCGCTGCCGGTCACGGCAACCATTTTCGGCTTGAGCGAAAGCGACGTCTTCGCCTTCGTCCCCGGGCCGTGGCTGCTCACGCTGCCGCTGCTGCTGCCGCTCGCCTGGCGCTGGCTGACGGAGCGCGAACGCGCCTTCGCGCTGGGTGGCGCGCTGCTGCTGGTGCCGATCTACGCATTTTGGATCATCGCGGCGGCCTTCACCGGCATCGGCATGCAAACGCGCCTGATGATCGCGCTGATCCCGCTTTCGGCGCTGCTCGGCGCGCTGGTCATCACCGCGATCGGGCGCTGGCCACAGAAGCCGGTCAACCTCCATTTCATCCTGTGCGTCCTCATCGTGATCACATTTGCCGTCAATCTGCTTGATGTCGTCCACCGCATGACCTCGCGCGGCGTGATCGATGTGATGACGGCCGTCACCTCGCACGAGGACTATTTGTTCCTCCAGCTGGTGACGATGCCGCACACGCTTGAACGGCTCGCGGCGCTGCCCGAAGGGACGCGCGTGCGCTTCATGTGGGAGCCGCGGTATTACCACTGTCCCGCGCACATCAACTGCGACTCTGATGAACTGTTCGATCATTGGAGCCGGGCTGTGCGCGATGCCGGATCGCCCGAGGCCGCTTTTGCCGCATTTCGCGCAGCTGGCGATGACTATTTGCTGTTCTTTCGGCTTGGCCATCAGAACTTTCCGAGCTATCGCCCAGAGATCGATGCGCTGTTTCCGGCGGCTGTTGAAGCCGCGCTGACGCAGGTCTGGACGACGCCAGACGGACGCTACACCCTCTATGCTTTCGATCGATGGGAGTGATGAAAGAGACCTTGTCCTGATTGACGGACGGGCAGGCTGTCAGAAGAAGAGGATACCTATATACATAAAGCAAAATTGTGTAGGAGGCATAATCAAAATGAATTACAAACTTATCGCTATTCAGATTGGAGACTTGTTAAAGTGGGATACCTCCATCAACAAAATAGATAGAATAGCGAAAGCAATCTTTAACTTTGATGCGTCCGATTTCCCAAATGATTCGATCACTTCTGAACGAGCAAAAATTATTTATAACTGGATAATGACATTAAAAACTAGAAGAATGAATGATGATGAAAGAAATAAGCTGCTTGTAAAATTTTGCAGGGAAATTGCGGGCATTGAGTATGTTGACCAGGTGGTAAAGATACTGGAGGACAACGGAGTATCTTATAGCATCGCATATGAAGATGACTTGAACCTATTTTTGAATAGGGGCTTCCATCCAGAAGTACACAGGCATTCAGAGAAACTATTTCTTCAGGAGAACTACTTTCACGCGGTTTTTGAAGCCGCCAAAGCCTATAACTATGCTGTCAAAAAAAAGTCCGGCTCCAAAAAAGATGGGGTTGACCTTATGATGCACGAGTTTGATAGTAAGAGAGGTGTTTTAAAGTTAAATAAGTGCGATTCAGAAACTGATATTAATGTCCAAGAGGGGATTAAATTTTTGTCATCCGGATTAATGAGAGCAATTAGAAACCCGACCGCTCATGAGCCTGCAATCACATGGCCAATTAATAAACAAGATTGTTTGGACATACTTAGCTTTATATCATTTCTCTTTCGTCAGTTAGATAACGCTGTAATGCAGTCGGAAAACCACATAGACTGAAGCGTTGTTTAAGTGTTCATTTAACCGATCTCACCCCGATTTGACGGACAGAATGTCAGGGGCGGTCATGTGGCTCAAACTGGGCGGAGCTGAGATGATCCAGCCCAGCACGCCGCCGCTGACGAGCAGTCTTGTCTCCTGCTTTCGTCATTCTTCTGCTTGTTGGCTATGTATTGTATACCCGATCGTCAGGGGAACAAGATAACTTTACAGTTCGTGAAACCAGCGCAGGATCATTCTCCCCGCTTAGTGGGAGAAGGGGTAAGGGGTTGAGAGGTTCACGCATTAAATATCTGCCCCGGTCAGGAGATAACCCAGTGGAGCGCCAGCGTAAGCCAACAAAAAACGTCCCTCGCACGAGGGACGCTGACTGCTCCACAGCCTGGATTCGAACCAGGAACCCATCGGTTAACAGCCGATTGCTCTGCCGTTGAGCTACTGTGGAAAGTTATCTGTAATGTAGCAAAAGAGTACTGGCCTGTCAAGGTGGTTTGACGCGAAAAAAAGAGTAAGATCAGGGCAGACTTCATCAACGAAAGCTGTCCAACATGGCCGCAGGCATTAGCGTTCGCAAGGTCGTTTCTCAGGCCGATTTCAAAACCTTCTTCGAATTTCCGTGGGTGCTTTACCACGATGACCCAAACTGGGTCCCGCCGCTCCTTTCGATGCGGCGCGCGCTGCTTGACCAGCAAAAACATCCCGCGTGGGAATACATGGAGGGCGACTATTTTGTGGCATGGCGCGGCGAGCGCGCTGTCGGCACGATTGCCGCATACATCAACCATCGCCACAACGAGTTTCACGATGAGCGCATAGGCTGGTTTGGCGCGTTCGAGGTCTATGATGACCCAGAGACGGCGGCCGCGCTGCTGAACACCGCCGCCGATTGGGTGCGCGCGCGCGGCTGCGATGCAATTCGCGGGCCGCAGACCTTCACCACTCACGATGAATGCGGCCTGCTGGTCGATGGATTTACGCAGCCCGTCCTGCTGATGCCCTATAATCCACCCTACTATGAACGCTTGATCGAAGCGGCCGGTTTTGTCGCCGTTAAAGAGACCGTCAGCTTCACCAAACTGCGCGATGACCCGCATAACGAGGCGCTGCTTGAGCGCCTGCGCCGCATTTCGCAGGGAGTGATGAAGCGCAACAAGATCACGGTGCGGCCGCTGGACCGGCGCAACCTCAAGCGAGAGTTCGTGTTGTTTAAAGAACTATACAACCAAGCATGGGAGAAAAACTGGGGCTTCGTGCCGATGACCGAGCGCGAGCTGGATGCTTTGGTGAAATCGCTGGGGCAGTTCTTCGATCCCGACCTCGCCTTCTTCGCGGAGGTCGATGGCGTGCCGGCCGGGTTCATCATGGCCGTCCCTGATTTTAATGCCGTGCTGAAAGCCGCTAAACCGAGGCCAGGCGTGCCAGAAATCATCACGCTGCTGCGGGCGCTGTGGGCGTGGCGCGTCGCCAAAGTGATAAAGATCACGCGCATTCCGCTGCTCGGCGTCGCCGCGCCCTTTCGCAACAAAGGGGTGGATGCAGTGCTGGCCTTCAACATTCTCGATCGACTGGTGCACGGGCCGTATGAGTCGGGCGATTTTGGGTGGATTTTGAAAGACAATACCACCATGATGAATTTGGCCCATTCGTTTGGATCCCGCATTTACAAGACGTATCGCTTCTACGAAAAGGCATTCTGAATGGCCACAATCCTGATCGTCGATGATGAGCATCTCACCGCTGAAATGCTGGCGACCTTCATTAAGATCATCGGGCACCAGGCGGTTGAAGCCAACTCATGCAAGCAGGCGTGGGATAAGCTGGCCTATATACAGCCCGATGCGATTTTGCTCGATATCATGCTGCCCGATCAAAATGGCATCGAGATGCTGCGCGAACTGCGCGCAGCGGCGCAAACAGCGACTGTGCCGGTCATCATGATTTCCGCCCATGCCCCGCCCAAGACGGCGGAGGCCGAGCAGGCGGGCGCGAACGCTTATCTGGTCAAACCGATCAGTCTGGCGACGCTGCGCGAAGCGCTGGCCAAAGTAGGGGTGATCGCTACGTAAAGCCTTCCTGCTCTGCTGGGCCTAACCGCTGAGCTGCGCGATCACGTCGCGCGTCGCCTCGTCGGCTGTGCGCTGGCCGGCGATCACTGAAGCCAGGCCAGACTGCATCGCCCGCGCTACGGCGCCGCTGGCACCCTCTGCCAGCGGCAGCACCGCCAGCGAGACTAAATTATCGACAAAAGCTGCATAGTCGGGGTCAACAGCGCCGCGCAAGGCGGTACGCTGCGCAGGCACCATCCTGACCGCGCGCGCATAGGCTTCATGTTCGCTGATCTGCATCATATGTTCGATGAAGCGCAGCGCCACCGCTTGCAAGCTGATATCGGGCGTAGTGATGACCCACATCCAGCCATCGAGCACGGTGATCGCTTCGCCGGTGGTCGTCGGGATCAAGCCGAAGCCCAACGCAAGGCCGCGCGCCTCGAGCTTGCCGTACATGGTTGAAGTGACGATGCCAGCATCGACCAAGCCGGAGAGCAGCGCTGGGCCATAATCTTCGGGCCGAAGGTATTCAAGCACCGAGGCATCGATCACGCCTGCAGCCACTGCCTGCTCGTAAAAAGTATAGACGGTGCGCAGCACGGCCGCATCAACGATCAGCTCACCGCCGACTAACAGGTCTGGCCCGGCGGTCAAATACTGCGCCAGAAACGCATTGCTCAGCGCATTGACGCGGCCAGCCGGGAACACATAGGTCAAGCTGCTCGCCAGCACATCATCGAATGCCCAACGCGCGGGTGGCAGCGCCATCTCCGTAAAAGCCATATGCTCCACCTCGAGCATATAAGGCAGGCCGTAAACCTGCTCGCCGATCCGGCCCAGCTCAAGGGCTGTGCGCTGCATATCGCCGCTGATGGCAGCAGGAATACGCAGCGGCTGCAGCAGGCCGAGGCTGGCCGCTTCGAGCAGATCGGAGCGGCGCATCAGCGTGACGTGCGGCAGCGCTCCCGGCGCGACAGCACTGGCGCTGCGCAGGGTCGCCAACAGGCTGCCGACGTTCGACATGCCAACTTGATCGACCTGCTTCAGCCGAAAATCAACCATGACATCGGGATTGGCCGCCCGAAAAGCGCCGATCAATTCGGAGAGCAGATCGGCCGCATCTTCATTTTCGACCGGTGCAAGCGGCTCTGGCCACCACAGGCGCAGCGTCGTCCCTGCTGGCGTGGGGGTGACCGGCGGCGCAGTCGCCTCCTCAGGGGTTGGCGTCGCTTCGGGCTGCGCGGCGGCGATATTGTGTATTGCGCCGCCGCGGTCGTCGGTCTGTGAAGAAGGCGGCTGGGTCGCCATCGGCACAGCCGCCGGCAGGCAGGCCCCTAACCAGAGCAGCGCCAGCCCGCCAGCCCACAAACGACCCACTATTCGCGCCCCAAACTGCATGTTCACTCCCTCTTTCACCGATAGTCATGCGCGCTGCATTATACACGATCGCGCGCCAGCGGTTGCGCCTTGTCGAATGCGGCTGCTTGTGCTATCGTTGCTGCCATTAAGCATGAGCGACAGAGAGTGTGTTCCGATGGCCAGCAAGCGCAACATCAGCGGAAAAAAACCTATGTTCGGCAACGCGCGCAGCTTCTCGATGCGCGCCAACCGCCGTCAGTTTAAGCTGAACATGCAGACCAAGCGCATCTACGTGCCTGAATTGGATCGCAAGGTTGAAGTTAAAGTGACGGTTGACGAGCTGCGCACGATCGACAAGATCGGGCTGATGGCGTTCCTCAAGCGCCGCGGCATCAACGTCAATTCGCTGCTGTAACCCCAGCATGAACGACTTACAGCAAAAGCGCGAGGGCACTCCCCCGCGCTTTTGTTCGTTTGCGCTGCCGGCGGCGGCACCTGTCGTTAAATCCGAGTCGCCGCATCGATCAGCGCGAGCTCGCGTCCTTCAGCCGCCGAACGATAGCAGGCTTCAATGATCTGCGCGCGGCGCAGCCCCTCGCGCCCAACATGGGCAGACCAGTCGCCTTCGCGAATGGCAGCGATGAAGTCTCGGATAACGCCAGCATGGCCTTCACCGCGCGTCACAGCAGGATGAATGTCGGCCGGGGCGCCGGCGACGTCGGTATAAATGCGCAGCGTATCCTGCCATGCGTAGTTCTTGATCTCGATGGTCGCGCCGCCCTCTGTGCCATATAACGAGACGCCAAAATCGTCATCGTTCTTGCCGTAGGTCGCCCAGCTCGCCTCCAGCAGCAGCGTGACGCCGCCCGCCAGGCGGATGAACGCGGTCGCCAGATCCTCAACCTCATAGGCGCCGCCCAGGCGCGGGTCGCGGCTGCCGCGGCCGCGCGGTCCCAGTTCGGCGTAGGTTGCCGCGCTAACCGCCACCACTTCTGGCTCATCGAGCAGGTACATTGCCATATCGAGCACGTGCACGCCCAAATCGATCAGCGGGCCGCCGCCGGCCATCTCGCGGCTGGTGAACCAGCCCCCCATGCCGGGGATGCCGTTCCGGCGCATCCACATGGCTTTTGCATGGTAGATGCGCCCTAAACCGCCCTCGTTAATGTAGCGTTTGAGCACCTCGACATCGCCGCGGCGGCGGTGGTTAAAGGCCACTTCAAGCACGCGGTTGTTATCGAGCGCGGCTTTGACCATCGCTTCGGCCTCGGCGACCGTGCGCGCCAGCGGTTTTTCGCATAAAACGTGCTTGCCATGCTCCAGCGCGGCGATGGTGATGGGCGCATGCAGATAATTCGGCGTCGTCACGCTGATGACATCGAGGTCTTCACGGGTGAGCAGCGGTTCATACTCGGTGGAAACGACCGGGACGTTGTAGCGCGCGCCCAGTTCAGCGACGTGGTCGGCGCGCGGGTCCGAGATCGCGACGACTTGAACGTTGGGCATTGTCAGGTAAGCCTTGAGATGGGTTTCGCCCGCCCATCCCATCCCGATGATCCCGACGCGCAGCGGGCTTGTATTGCCATTGACGATCATACGCAGAGAACCTTTTCAAGCATCATGATGCCGTAGTGGCCGATAGAAAAAGGCGAAACCTCGAAGGGCTTCGCCTTGCAGCGGAGAGGGCGGGATTCGAACCCGCGGTGGCCGTAAGACCACACTCATTTTCGAGACGAGCCCATTCAACCACTCTGGCACCTCTCCAGTACGCCCTCATTATACCGCAGCGAGGGGGGCGGTAAATCCCGAATTTAACCCCCGCGCAGGCCGCGGAAGAAGGCCCGGAGCTGCTCGGCGGCCGCCTCGGCCAGCAGGCCGCCCTGCACGTCAACGCGATGCGGCAGCCGTTCGTGGCGCAGCACATCGACGATACTGCCGGCCGCGCCCGCTTTTGGGTCGGGCGCTGCATAGACCAGCCGCGGCAGCCGCGCCAACAGCATCGCCCCGGCGCACATCACGCAAGGCTCAAGCGTGCAGTAAAGGGTGACCGCATCCAGCCGCCAGCTCCCGAGCGCGGCCGCAGCTCGGCGCATGGCGATCATCTCGGCATGGGCGGTGGGGTCTTGATCGGCTTCGCGCCGGTTGTACCCAGCGCCGATCACGCGGCCTTGATGAACCGCCACCGCACCGACCGGCACATCGCCGGTCGCCAGCGCTTTTTCCGCCTCGGCCAGCGCCAGCCGCATGAACTCGTAATCAGTCATCACAGGTTCAGAAGAGGCTGAGCTGCCTGAAATCCGGCTCTGCGGGTGGGGCATCAGCATCGTTGGGATCATCGCCGGCAGAGCCCGCATCGTCGGGCTCCGGTTCGGCGGCGTGCAGCGCGGCTTCGACTTCGGGCGGAAGCGGCGATGGGTCGTCCTCCCCCGTCTCAGACGGCTTGAGAACGGC
>DAOTYT010000117.1:0-4718 GCA_034434615.1 Anaerolineae bacterium
GTGCATGTGGTGCAGCCCGGCGATACGGTGGACAGCATCGCGGTCGCTTATGGTCTCACGCGCACCCAACTCATCGAGTTGAACAACATCCGCAACCCGCGCCTGATTCAAGTCGGACAGGAGCTGGTCATTCGCCCGGCGGAGCGTGCGCAACCCACAGCGCCGGCAGCGAACGAGCAAAATCAGGGGCCTGAAGCAGGCAGCGAGACGCTGCCCAACGCACTCCTGCGAGAAGAGGAGCGGACTGCCGAGCCGATTGACGACGAAACCGAGCTCGAGACTGCCGAAGCGATGGCGCTGGAGGCTGCCGACGATTTGTCTGAGGCAGCGGACGATGATGAACCGGCGATCTCGATGGAAGACGCGCCACCTGCGCCCGTCGTCTCGATCGCCTCAGGGACGGTGCTGCCAGCCATCGACCCGGCAGCCAGCAGCGCGATCATCTGCGCGCTGCTGTTCGACGACATCAATCAAAATCGCCTGCAGGAAGTAGGTGAACCGCTGTTGGCTGGCGGCACCTTGACCCTTCATTCGACAAACGGCGTCATCGAAGTTTACGAGACGGATGGCACGCGCGAACCGTACTGCTTCGTCGAACTGGCGCCGGGCGATTACACGCTCTCCGCCAGCGCTCCCGATGGCTACGGCATGACCACACCCGAACAGCTGCGCGTGCGCGCCCTGCCGGGCGTCAATGTCAACCTCGCGTTCGGTGCCGCTGAGGGTTTCGTCCCGCCGCCACCCCCCCCTCTGGATGAGAGCGCAGCTGCCGCCGCAGATGAGGAACCCACCGAAGCAGTCACGTTGGCTGCCGGCAGCCCGGTGACGGACAACCTCGGCCTGATCGTGCTGGGTGCAGCGGGCGCAGTGCTGATGATCGGCATGGGCGCTTCGCTGATATTGCGCCTGCGATGATGTGCTGAGGGAGATGACGATGGCACGACACTGGCGAGCATGGTTCCTCGTCTCGTGCGCGGCGCTGGCCGCCGTGCTGACGCAGGCCGCATCATCGGCACAGGGCGGGGCCCAATTCTGGGTGCGCGCCTTTGAAGATCGCAATGGCAACGGCGTGCGCGACTCTGGCGAACCGCTGCTCATGAGCGGCATCGCCGTTCACCTGCGCGATGCCGATGGCGTGATCATCCAAACGGCGCTGCTCGATGACTCGCCCAATGCCGCGCAGGGCCTGATCGGCTTCTTTGACCTGGAGCCGGGCACTTACACCGCCCTCATCACCAGCCCCGAATTCGAGGCGACCACCCCAAATGAGGTGACGCGCACCGTCGAAGCGGGCGGCGTGCCCACAGTGGTCGAGTTTGGCGCGCAGCGCATCGAATTCACACCGCCCGCGCCGGAACGCGCTCCCGGATTGTTCGGCCTGCCGATCGTACTGGGCGAGCGCGAACAGGTCGGCCGGGTGGCGCTGGGGCTGTTCGGCGCTGCAGTGGTCATCTGCATCATGATCGCGCTGGGGATGTTGGTGTATTTGGCGGTGCTGCGGCCGCGCTATCGCGCTGAGCTGCGCGAGGCGCGCGCAGGGCAAACCGGCGAATTCCGTCCCCTCTGATGGCGGCGCCTTCTGGTGAGGCCATTTGAATTTGAGTACACTTAGCGCATTCCGGCTGGCGCCGTTGACCCTGGAGGACTTTTCATGGCAACCGACTCGCGAACGTGGTTTTACTCTACGCCCACGGCACGTCCTTACTTCATCGAAGAACGCGTGAACCATACGCTGTGGAAGCATCGTCTCGCCAACATCCATATGATCTGTACACAGGCAGAACCGCCGATCAAGATGGAGGGCCTGTGGCAAAATGAGATACCCGTCTCCTTCGAGTGGCAGCCCGGCAAGTACTTCATCTTGCGAACCGGCGAGGAGAGCAAAGAATTGGTCGGTGTGCTGCGCCAGGTTTTGATGATGCGCCCCACGCTGATGTACCAGGACGGCGATGGCCGCTTCGTGGTCGAGTGGCACACCGACGGAGGCGAAGCGCGCTGGCGCGAGCTGCAGGGCAAACCGCAGTATCAAAGGCTGCGCCGCCTGCGCCCAGCGCGTTCCTGATCGCAGTCCGTAAGTTCTTCCCGGCACGATCCGTCTATTGGATGTTACAAGAGGGTTCCTATCAGGGAGAGCTTACATGCCAAAGGCTTCCGTTCAACTGCAAGACAACTATAAAACCGTCATCCACCTGCGCGACCACACCATCATCGCTGACGAGCCGGCCAGCGAGGGCGGGACGGACGCCGGGCCGACGCCGGTCGAATTGCTGCTCGCGTCACTGGGCGCCTGCGCGGCCATCACGGCAAAGCTGTATGCCAACCGCAAAGGCTGGCCGCTCGAAGGAGTGACCGTCAACCTTAGCAATGAGCGTTTCAAAGCCGGCGACTATCCCGCCTACAGTGGCGAAGCCGATTTTGTTAACGAATTTCGCCAGCACATCGAATTCCACGGCCCGCTCAGCCATGAACAGCGCGAGCGTTTGCTTGAGATCGCCGGCAAGTGTCCGGTCCATCGCATCCTCACTTCGCCCAACTTCGTCATCGACGAGCTGGTCGACACCGATCTACCCGAACGCGAGCAGCCGCCAGCTCACTAAAAGCGAGAACAGGCCGGCCGGGCTCATCGATCTTGGCCGGCAGTTGAGCGCTCCACGCCGCGATTTCGACCTTGCAAAGCGTGTGGAATTGGCTATACTTTTAACAAGAATGGGCAGTTAGCTCAACTGGCAGAGCGTCTCGTTGACGTCGAGAAGGTTATAGGTTCGAGTCCTATACTGCCCACAAACTTTCGAGCAAGTTCCCCCTCCGCATCAATCCCGCTGTATTCCAGTCTGATCTCTTCATCGAGCGAGACGCCGTGCTGCGCAGCAGCAAAGGCCGCTCGTTTGTTTGATAGTGGCAGCTCACGCTGTGCCCGATCTTGTTCGCACGTGTATAGACAGCATCGCCCTCAGCTAGAGGACTAGCTGAGGACGATGGTCAACTACGGTAATCGGTTCAGAGGATTAACGGTCAGGCGCAGCCACACCCACTGACTCGGGCAGCAGACGGCCAAACAGCGTCGCATACAGCATACGATAGACGTCCGAGTTATCGAAGCGAGCGCTGAATTCGGTGCGCAGCAATTCGCTGTTCAGGCCCATCGCGCGGCTGACGATCCCGCCCGCTACGTCATTGGTGCCCACCCAGCCGATCGCAAACTCGATTTCCCGGCCAAACGCATCTGGCGCAGCCACGAACGGCGCAGTGTTCTGGCCCTCGATACCATCGAGCGGGAAGCCGATGTTGAAGCCGATGCCGGTCGGGTTGCCGGTGCTGGTCGTCACGCGGCCACCGCTCTGTGGGGGCGGGCTAAAGATCTGCATTCCGCCCGCGTCGCTGTCAGCCGCTACCAGCACCATCGTGTTCGGGTTGGCCTCGATGAAGTCAATAAACACGCCGATGGCATCATCTGCATACTTGCCCGCGCGCAAAGTGCCGATCGCATTCGCGTTGTTGGGCAGGTTATCGGCGCTTTCAACCTCAGAGATGAGCAGAAAAGGCAGCCCGACCCTTTCGCTCTCGCGGCGCAGGATTTCCAGTGCCATCATGTTCATTTCGGCGGGGGTCGGCGGGTTGAAGCCGAGCGTGCCCGGACGGCTTCCCCATAGGATCAGGCGGCCGTCTTTCGTGCCAGCCATGCTGTCATCCACCAAGCCCAGCGCGATGATGCGTTCTTCCGTCGTGTCATTGAAAATGTCATCGCGGGCGAACAGACCGAGCACCATCGGGATGTACTCTGGATCCGCTTGGATCTCCGCCCACAGCGCATCGAACTCGTCGCGGGTACGGATCACGACATAACCGAGGTCAGCCGCCTCGCGCAGCAGGTTACGGCCATCAGTGCGGTCAGGGCCGCGGCCGTTGACCTGATCGACGTGGATGTAGCAGTCGAGGGTGATCTCTTCGTCGCACATTTCAGCCTCGCGCGGAAGGAAGAAGCCCTCGCCACCGCCAAGCATGACCATGGGGCGCGGCTCGCCCTCGAAGCCGGGACGGCCATCGATGAACTGGGCAGCGATTTCATTGCTCAGGTTGCGATCGCCGATTTCGGCAAAAAATGCGCCCGTGCCCGGTTCCGGCAGGTCACCATCGTTGACCATACCGACTGGATGACCCGCGTTGAGAGCCTCGCGGGCGATGCTGCCCGGGAAACCGCTAAGCGCCAGGATTGGACGCCCGTCCGAACCTGGATCCTCAGGATCAATGCCGCCATCCAAACCAAAGCTGCCCGGACCCAACACTCTGTAACCGAAGGCGTGCACCGTCGCGCCGCCGTTGGAGGTGCCAACTAAGCGATCCGACATGTGACCACGATAGATCGCCATCTCAGGCAGGCGGTCCCAGTTCAGAATGCCGTCTGGGCCATAGTAGTAGATGCGGGTAGCGTTCCAATGATTGAGACCAAAGCCATCTGGGTGGAAGAAGATTACATTACCAGTGGGCAGGGTTTCTTCCTGCGCCGCGACCGGCATCAGCGCTGCGATCAGCACTAATGCCCCGAACAACAGTACAAGTTTCTTCATTCCTAATCTCCTTTAAACTAAGCCAGTGTTCGAAAGTGGATTGAGAAGACGGTATAATCGGGGGCATGAGCAGACGAATCGAGTACCGACTGAACGACGAGCAACTGAGCCAGATCGAGCAAGCGATCAATGGCTCCCCGTACCCGGAAGTGC
>DAOTYT010000118.1:0-8166 GCA_034434615.1 Anaerolineae bacterium
GTACCGAGAGAGCGCAGGCGCTGATGGCTTCTTCATGCTGCTGGTGCAGCCCCCGCTTCAGCTTCCTGAGGCGCAGATCGTGCCGCGCGACCTGATCGTCGTGCTTGACCAATCGGGCAGTATGCGAGGGCCGAAGTGGTCGCAGGCGCAGGCCGCCGCGCGCTATGTGCTCGAAAATTTGAACGAGCGCGATCGCTTTAATGTGATCCTGTTCAGCACAGGCTGGCGCTTGTTCAGCGACGGTTTGGAACCGGTGAGCGCTGCGCGCGAGGCGATCGACTGGGTTGAGGGGCAGTTTGCGGAAGGCGGAACTGATATCAACGGTGCGCTGATGACGGCGCTCGCTATGGCCGATGCGGAGCGGCCGACGACCATCCTCTTCATTACTGATGGGCTGCCGACCGAGGGTGTGACGCGCGCCGACGACATTCTGGCCAATTTGAGTGCCGCCGCCGGCCCCAACGTGCGCATCTTCAATTTCGGCGTTGGGGATGACGTCGATACATTTTTACTCGATGCGATCGCGCGCGACTTCCGCGGTTCATCGTCTTACGTTCGACCGAGCGAGCGCGTCGATGAAGCTGTTGCCAGCCTGTATAACCGCATCGGGGCACCAGTCATGACCGACGTTCAGCTCACGATCGATGGCGTGCGGGTCGACTCGCTTTACCCGGCCGCGCCGCTGCCAGATCTGTTCGCTGGCACACAGCTCACGATCGTTGGTCGCTATCGAGATGGCGCGGAGAACGCGCGCGTTGAGCTGAGCGGCATGGTCGATGGAGAGCGGCAGACCTACATCTACGATGGTCTGAGCTTCCGAGCGCGGGCAGGCGGCGAGAGTTTCATCCCGCGGCTGTGGGCGACGCGGCGCATCGGCGATCTGCTCAATGCTATCCGGCTCACCGGCGAGAATCCTGAGCTGATCGACAGCATCATCAGCCTGAGCGTGCGCTATGGCATCATCACGCCGTATACCAGCTTCCTCATTGAGGAGGATGATATCCTCACGCAGACAGGCCGGGACCGCGCAGCGGCCGCTTTCGAGGCGCAGGCACAAAGACTGAGTGCCGCCCGCAGCGGCGCCGCCGCGGTCGATGCGGCCGATACTTTCGGCGGCATGGCGGCGGCCGAGGCGCCTGCGCCATTGGCCATGCCCACCATGGCCGCATCTGGAGTGGGTGGTCAAACCGCGCCGCGCATGATGGTGCAGTCGGTCGAAGATCGCACATTCATCTTGCGCGATGGCGTATGGACGGATACTGCGTTCGACCCCGAGACGATGACCACCGAGACCGTGCTCTTCCTCAGCGACGAATACTTTGCCCTGATCGAGGCGCGCCCCGCTCTGATCCCCTTCTTCGCGCTGGGTGACCGGGTGATCGTCGTGTACGACGGCGTCGCTTATGAAGTGACTGCCGAGTGACATCGACGAGAGAACAGCGAAGCGGGGTGCCGCGCAGCACCCCGCTTTGTCATCCTGCACGATCCTTTACTCAAACCAGATCGGGTTTGTCCACGCGCGGCCGCCGTGGGCATCGCGCACGGTGATGCGGCAGTAGGGGCTGCCATCCAGCCGATCTAAATCAAGCTCCGCCTCGATCATGCCGTTCCCGTGTTTGAAGACCGCGCGCGGGCCTTTGCCGGTGATGAAGATGCTGTTCACTGGCGAGCAGCGAATGACGATCTTGGAACCGTTGATGTTGATGTCGTGGATCTGCGGGCCGCTGCTGTTGTAATAGTGCCCGGCCTTTAGAGCGGTCAGGAGCGCCTGTGGAGACAGCGTCTCACTCTTGACCCATACCCACCCGCGCAGCAGGTCGTTGTGGCGATCGTGAAAGTGTGAGTCATCCGTGGCCAACCCCCAATAGCGATGGCCGCGCGCCAGCAGCGCATCCAGCATGTACCAACTATCGAGGCGATCGTTATGATCGGCCGAAATGCCGTTGATCGTCTCGATCGCATGGATGGCGCCGAGATCGAGCACATCGTCTTCGGTCAAGTTGTACCACGCGGGGTGCGCCGCCGCGACAAAAGCGCCAGCCGCCAGCGCCCGCGCGGCGATCGCTGGGCCGTCCTCGTCAGGCAGATTGGGCGCGAAATCGTGCGGCAGGCCGACTGCGAGCAGATGCCACAATTCGCCGGTGCGTGTTGTGCCTGCGTGTAGCTCGGCGCCCAATAACGTGGCGAAACTGGCGCTGTTGAACGGGCGAGTATCGGTGAGCGGGTAGCGATACTGTTCCATGAAATGATCGGTGATGGCGAGGAAGTCGTAGTTCATCGACCGGTAAAAAGCGCAGACTGCCTCGGGCGTGAGGCGGCCGTCCGAGCGATTAGAATGCGTGTGCAGGTTACCGCGCCAAAAGCGCCCCGGTTGTTGAAAAGGGTGAGCAGGCATTGAGGCTCCGTTTTGAGTGTGTAATTTAGTGACGTGCCTAACGTTACCCAACGCTCGTCAGGCGGTCAACCTCAGTTGGAGCAGATCGATGCGGCCGGCCTAGACTGCACTACGGCTGGCGATTACAATGTGCGGATGCGTTGAAAGAAAGGGCATCAGGCGCATGAAACCCTCTTTTATGATGCGTGCCGCCGCAGTGTGCATGGCTTTGCTGCTGGCGGCGTGCAGCGGTGTCACTCTGCCTGAAGTAGGCGGAGGCAGCGCCCCGATCATCGCGGCCGCCCAAACCCCGCAAGATACAGTGCGAGCATTTTTGAACGCGTGGGGCGCACGCGATTATGAAGCGATGTATGCCCAGCTTTCCAGCGAAAGCCAGGGCCTGTACACGTTTCCCGTCTTCCGTGCCACCTATGAGGAGGCCGATGCGCGCATTGGCACCGGCGGTGTGCAGTTCAACATCCTCAATACGCAGCAGCAGGGGCGCACGGCCGCCGTCCGTTATGATGCAACCATCAATTCATCGACCTTTGGTTCGATCGAAGACGCAGGACGCACGATGAGGCTGGTGCAGACGCCCAACGGCTGGCGCATCGCCTGGACTTCGATGGATATCTTCGAGGGGTTGGCGGCCGGTGCGCGCATCGAGGCGACCACCCGGCGGCTGCCGCGCGGCAATATTTATGATCGCAATGGCGAAGTTTTGGTAGAACAGGGCGGCACCGTCGTTGAGCTGTATGCGATGCGCAATGAGATCAACAATGTCGAGGCCTGCATCACGCTGCTGGCCGGGATCGTCCACCGCCAGCGCCATGACTTGGTGCGGCTATTCGACACTTATGCGCCGGAGACGATCTTCCCAATCGGCGATGTCGATCCTGATGTGTTTGCGCGACGCGAGAATGAGCTGCGGTCAACCTGCTCGATTCGCACGAATACTCGCGAAACTCGGCGCTACGTTGGTCACGGCAGCGCCGTCCATGTGACGGGGTACATCGGGCAGATCCCGCTGGAACAAGTTGAACTTTACGAGAGCCGGGGGTATCAATCGGGTGAACTCGTCGGCCGAACCGGTATCGAGTTTCAGCTCCAGGACGAGCTGGCGGGCGAGTCTTCAAGCGTGCTGCGCATTATTGAACCGGGCGGCCTGCTGATTCGCGAGCTGGCCGGTCGTGAGGGCACAGCGCCGCAGGATGTCACGCTAACGCTCGATCGCAATTTGCAGCTGGCTGCGGCACAGGCTTTGGCCGATGCCTACATCTATGCCCGCGGCAACTGGGCCAGCACCGCGCATTCGACAGGCGCGGGCGTTGTCGTCCTCGATGTCAACACCGGCGCCGTGCTGGCCTTGGCCAGCTATCCCATGTTTGATCCGGGCATCTTCAACCCCGATACGCCGCTGTTCCAAGTTGGCGAATACATCACTCGGCTGGGCAACGACCCGCGGCAGCCTTTTTTCAACCGGGTCGTGCAGAACAGCTATGCGCCGGGGTCAATCTTCAAAGTGGTGACGACCGCGGCAGCGGCGGGCGAACGCATCTGGTCTCGTGATGAGCTGTTCTACTGTGCGCGCATTTGGCAGGGGCGTCAGTTCGGCGACAGCCGCGAAGAACGCTACGACTGGCGGCTGTTTGAGCCAGAACCCTTCAACTTTGAGACTGGCGAAGTCACCATGGCCGAAGCGCTCACGGCGTCTTGCAATCCGTTCTTCTATCAAATGGGCGCGCAGCTCTTCAATCTGCGCGGCCCCGCGGTGCTGACGGAATACGCGCGGCGGATGGGCCTCGGCGGGTTGACCGGGTTCGATTTAACTTCGCCTCGCGAAGTCGCCGGCCAGATCGATCAGCCGAACGGCGTCGATGCCGCGATCTCGATCGCGATTGGGCAGGGCAATACGCAGGTCACCGTACTGCAAATGGCGCGCCTGACCGCCGGCATCGCTAATGGCGGCACGCTCTATCGCCCTTACGTCATCGAACAGATCGGCCGCGAGGGCGAACCACCGACCTTTCAGGCGCAGCCACAGGTCACGGGGACGATGGGGCTGAGCGATGAGGTGCTGGCCATCGTCCGTGAGGGGATGTGCGCGGTGACCGACAGCACGGTCTATGGCCGCACCTCAGGCGAGCGGCTGGGCACGGCGTGGTTCGTCTTTTCCGACCCAGACTGGTACCCAGCTCCCTACACCGTGTGCGCCAAAACCGGCACCGCCCAAACAGGCCGGCCTGAACCGCACGGCTGGCTGATCGCTTATGCGCCGGCCGATGATCCTCAGATTGCCGTGGCCGCGCTGGTCGAGCATTCGCGCGAAGGATCTGAGACGGCAGCGCCGATCATCCGCCGCATTCTCGATGCGTACTTCGGGGTCGAGGCAGCGCCCTACCCGCGCTGGTGGTTCGAAAACGAGTATGTGCCGCTCACCACGCCCGATGGCTACACGGGGGCGTGAGCGATGAGTTGGCAGATCGTGCGCTGTCCATCGTGCGATGGCTATGGGTGGGTTGATGATGAAGAAACCGGCGCCGCCGACTGCGATTGGTGCGGCGGCGTCGGCTATACTTACCGTGACGAGCACGGCATCAACCGGCCGATCCCGGCGTCTGATTTTACCGCTGTAGCCGAGGAGCTAGAACGGCTGGAGGCGCAGCGCCTGCGCGAACTGGGCTATACCGGCCAGGCGAAAAAGCCGTGGGAGCAGGCCATCCGCCGTTCGCGCCGCTAAACACCTATCAAGGAGGGCTGAAGAAAACCGGCTTGCTACAGACAGATCGGTGAGCAGCCCTCACACCTGTTTTCTTGAGCAAGACTCCAGCAGCCAGGCGCGCGCTTCTGCCGCTTGATCAACGGTGAAAAAGCGCGTGCGTAAATGACCTAACCGCAGCGTCCGCATGAGCTGGTCAGCTAAGCTCATGAATGGATCGGGTTTATGGATGAAGACCATGCGGGCGGCCGGATGAAATTCGAGCTTTCTCATCCAACTGTAGGATCTGTTCAGCGCATACCCCATCGGCAGCGCCCCCGACTTCGTGATATCCATCCACAGGCGCACGCACTTATCCGGGGTGATTCCAGCGTACAAACGTTCCATGTGCTCAAGCCACTCATCAACGGCCTGCTGAGAAGAAGCATGAAACGTGAACTCGTTGATGTCATGCTCTGCGTCGTGGCGATGCTCAACGATCGAGACCTTCGGCGTTTCTGATACGGTTTCGGAGTTTTGGCTGTTGAATGTCATGCTCGTTTGTTGTCCGATAATACTAAGCGTGATTTCGTTGTGTCTCCACTTCAAGATAGTGGAGTTTCTCTGGCGCGTCAACTCGCCAGGCGTGAAAAATTCATAAAACTTGGCGGCGAACAGCGGGCAGACAATTGTGATCCGGTCACGGGGGAAGTGAACGTTCAGCAGGCTGCGATGAGCGGTGGCGGTACCACGGCCTCAATAAAAAAAAGCCGCAGGATGAGGGAAACCTCAGCGCAGCGGCTCTGTGAGCGGGCGATGGGATTCGAACCCACGACATCTTCCTTGGCAAGGAAGCATTCTACCACTGAATTACACCCGCATCTTCATTAAAGTATAGCCAGAATTCGCAACCCGCGCAAGGGCGAGATTGGTGAGTAAACGGTCAAGCTCGGCTTGTTTTATGAATTTGTGCATGATGAAATCATGAGTATCATCACTTTATTAACGCAGACGTGTTACTATTTAGGGCAGAGAGTTGAAGCTGGTTTTGTGCGGCGCAAAGCCACTGCACTGAAATACGACACGAGCCATGAATGTTGAACTTGGTAAAGTGCTGCTGGTCATCGTGAGCAGCTATTGTTTGGGTTCATTTCCTACTGCCTATCTCGTCGCGCGCCTGCGCAGAATTAACATCTTCGAGGTTGGCAGCGGCAATATGGGCGCGACGAACATCATCCGAGCGATGGGGCTGGGTTGGGGGTTGTTCGTCTGGTTCATTGACAGCGCGAAAGCGGTCATTGCTATTCTGCTCGCCGTGCAGATTATGCCAGAGAACCCAGCACTGGCCACAGTCATCGCTGCGCTTTGCGCGATCATCGGTCACAACTGGTCTTTGTTCGTCGGTCTGATCACAGGCACAATACGCGGCGGCAAAGGCGCTGCCACCGCGTTTGGCACGCTCATCATGATCGTTCCGCTTCATGTCATCGCTGCGATGCTCGTGTTGGGCGGCGTCATCATTGCCCTGACGCGCTACGTGTCGCTCGCTGTGCTGACGATGTTCGCCCTGGCGATCGGGTGGATGATCATACTGGTCGGCCAGCGAGCCATTCCATGGGAATACCTGCTCTATTCGCTCATGCTCTTAGTCCTGATCATTTATCGCTTCCGCGAGAATATTCAGCGTTTGATCGCCGGGACGGAGCGGCGGCTCGGCGAAAGGGCCTGAACCGGTGAGAGGCGTGTTCGCGCGGCACGCCGCGCTGCTCGCCTTTCTATCTGCCGCCTGCGCCGGCCAGTCGACGGTTGGGCCACCTGCGACGGAAGCAGTTCAACCGCCGCCCAGCCCCAATTGGGGTGAACTCAACACATCGCTTCCAGCTTTCGACCGCGCAACCCTGCCGCCAACCTGGACGCCGACCCCCACCCCCACACAACCACCGCCGCCCAGCCCGACCCCATCTCCTTCGGCTACGCCCCTGCCGTCGCTGGTTGATTTATGCGACAGCCTGGTGCTCAATTACCTGTTTCCTGATGATGGTTTCTTTTCTCCCGGTGACGAACTTTTGATCTTCTTTGGGACGCCGCTGCGCGTATGGGCATCGCCGGTGCAGGTCGCGACGCCAACTGCGCTTGCGGGCCAGCTGCCGCCAACCGATGATCGACAGCCCCTGCTGCTTGAGCCGATCGTCGTCCGCTTGATCATGACGCGGCTGGAGACCGGCGAGGTCTTCGGCGGTGAAGCGCCGGGAGGCGAAGTGGTGGGCTTGCAGCTTCCTTTGAGTCAGCTTCCCGGCCCGGGCCGGTATATATGGGAGGCCTCGATCGTCGTCCCTTCCTTGGGGCCGCAGTGCGAATACAGCGGCACATTCACGCTTGGTGAAGCAGATCGCGATCGCGGTTCGCCTTAGCTGCTGCCGCCAGCCGTTTGGCGCCGCTCTACCAGATAAAGATGCTGGCACGACAGCACGCTCTCGCCCTGCTGGTTGACGGTTTCCACCGTTTCCACCAGCTGCCCATAGGCTGGCCGCTTCGGATAATCGCGCTTTTCGACGATCGTCGCTGTGCTGGTGATCGTATCGCCGATGAAGACCGGCCGGATAAAACGAATGCGATCGTACCCATATGAGAATGCGATCGGGTTGACGTCGCCCGCAGTCATGCCGATCGCGATGCTCAGCACCAGCGTTCCATGGGCGACGCGCGCCCCGAACAGATGGGTTTTCATCCATTCGGCGTCCACATGATGCGGATAAAAGTCTCCGGTTTGGCCGGCGTGCAGCATGATATCAGCCTCGGTGATCGTGCGGCCCAGCGTCACACGGCTGCTGCCAACAAGATAATCCTCGAAATAACGCGTCTCAATCTTCATGATGCAGTCCTTCGCGTTCAGGGTTTGGGTAGAGAGAGGGTGTGGCCAGCCGTCGGCAGCCCGTTTGACAGACCGGCTTCAGTTCACTAAGCCAGTGTTCGAAAGTGGATTGAGAAGACGGTATAATCGGGGGCATGAGCAGACGAATCGAGTACCGACTGAACGACGAGCAACTGAGCCAGATCGAGCAAGCGATCAATGGCTCCCCGTACCCGGAAGTGC
>DAOTYT010000119.1:0-9426 GCA_034434615.1 Anaerolineae bacterium
GCTCGAACTCGGCGCTGCTGAAGGACGATGGCCACAGCTCATGCGTCGGCAGTCGGTACATCAACGGGCGCTTGCGACTGCCAAAGAGCAGCATGTAGACACCGATGCCGCCTAAAGTGTTCGGAACCATGCGGATCGCGCTGGTATCAACATGCAGACGGCGCAGCGTGTCTTCAATGAAACCGCCCAAGGGATCATCGGGCAGGCACGAACTTACACAGACCTCCAACCCAAGCCGGGCGAGGTTTTGGACGGTATAGCCCACCGAGCCAGCGGCCGTCATCTCCATATCAGCGGGGCCATCCCACGTCGGCAGCGCCTCCCAGTTTGGAGGCCCTTGTCCTGTGATCAATAAGTCAATGTTCAGGGGGCCAACAACTGAAACATCTCGTGACATGCTGTCGTATTCCCAAAGCGAGGCAGGAGGCGCTTTGCGGCAGCCTCCGCTGTTCAGCCTGTAAGCTAATGAGTATCTTTAGGGAACAACCAATTCCATACCTTAGCATGCCGGGCAACATTCGCTCGCTGCGTATCGGGATTGATATCGCCCTGCGCAACGGCTCCCCAGTAAGGCAGCAGCTGTCCCGGCAAGATCGCAAGGATCGAGAACAGTACGGGGTCGGTCTCTGGCAGGCGAAACACGTCATCGACTTGCTCAGCGACCGCCTCATCTTGCTCGCTGATGAGCGCGATCGATGGCGACTTGAGCATGTAAGTCACCTGTGCGATATCGCGCAGCTCCGAATAGGCCGGGTCATCCAGCGGGGCGATGATGATCGTGAGGATATCAGGCTGTGTTAAGCCGAGCGCCCCGTGTAAATGACGGCCAGCGCACATCCCTTTGGTTGGGATGTGGCTCATCTCATCATATTTCAAGGCAATTTCCTCTGCCGTACCTTCGTTTGGTCCACTGCCAACGACCAAAATGCTGCGGATATCGCGATAGCGATGCGCCAAAAGCTCGGCGCGTTTACTAACCCACTCAAACATCGCGTCCATCTTATCGGCCGTGCTGAAAAGGCGCGCGCGGAGGGCGTCCCAATCACGCGCACCGGGTTTAAGGAGAGCGCCGATCTCTAAAGCCAACCAGATCGACACGCTCAAGCGCGTTGTATAGTGAAATGTGTCTGACCCGCCGGTGTCGAAACCGCCTGCGCAGACGATCGTCTCGTCGCACTTCTGTGTGATCGGACTGCCAGCGACACTGGTAAATGCAACCTGGAAAGCGCCAAGCTCCTTTGCTTTGGCCGCCGCGCGGTTGCTATCGACCGTACTTCCACTACCCGAATAGGCGAAAAAAACCGTTCGCGAAAAATCGATCGGGTGTCCGTAGCGAACATATTCGAGCGAGTCGATATCGCGCGCGTCCCAACCCGCATACTCCCAGAAAGCCCCGGCCGCCGTTTGGGCGACAAACTGCGAGGTTCCCAGCCCGTGACCTACCATACCCGTAAAGCCTCGATCGACCAGCGTTTGCGCGATACGCGGCACAATATCGCGATTGAGGGCGAACGTATCGCGCAGAGCCTGCCCTTGACTGCGGATATCGCCATACAGATTAAACGGATGTTTCGTCTGCGGTTGGGTGCCGAGGGCCCGATACATGATCGGATATTCTGCCGTTCCTTCGATATGTGCCCGAATATCGCCTTCGATTCCCCATTGTTTGATACGTTTGCCTGGCTCGCGCGTGTAATCTGCCATGATCGGACTGCTCCCTCAGAAATGGTTTAGTGGGTCGGATTCAAATTTTCGGTAACGATATGCGCGTCGCCAACGGCGCAGCGCAGGATCTCTTCCTGTGTCGTTCGCTCAGTGTCGAGTTCAGCGGCAATGCGCCCGTCGCGCATCACCAACACCCGGTGCGACAAACCCATGATCTCGGCAATTTCAGACGAAATGAGCAGCACTGAACGCCCAGCGGCTACTTGGTCGGCAATGAACTGATAGACCTCAACCTTAACCCCAACATCGATGCCCTGCGTCGGCTCGACCAATACAAGGATCTCAGGATCAATGCTCAAACATCTGGCCAGCACAACCTTCTGTTGGTTGCCGCCGCTGAGATTGATAATCTCTTGGTCCATATGCGGAGTTTTAATATCGAGCCGGCGGATTTGCTCCGCAACCAATTCGCGCTCTTGTTGATGTTTCAAAAACCCCAACGGCGTCGTAAGGCGATCTAAGATGCCTATGCTAATATTGCGGCGCACCGACATCTCTTGAAATATGCCTTCTGTCTTGCGATCTTCGGGGAGATAAACCAGCCGATGCTGGATAGCTGTGCCCGGCGCAGGACGGTAGGGCTGCCCGCGCAGGGTCAGGCGTCCTCGTTCAACGGGCAGATCGCCGTACAAGGCCCGCCCCAGCTCGGTCTTCCCACTACCGGAAAGCCCGGCGACCGCCAGCACCTCGCCCTGGTACAGGCTAAAGCTGACATCCACCAGCTGACGACCTGAGGTAAGACCCTCGACCTTGAGCAGCAGCTCCCTCGCAGTACGAGGCGGACGCGGCGGGAAGACGGCCTCCAACTTCCGGCCGATCATCTGCTCGATCAGCTGCTCACGCGTTAGAGCGCTGATCGGCTGTGTCGCAATATGCATTCCATCTCGCATCACCGTGACGACATCGGCCAGCTCAAAGATCTCATCGAGTCGATGCGAAACGTAAAGAATCGTGACACCTTGAGCACGCAGTTCCTTAATGACCTTGAACAGCGCGGTCACCTCAACCTGATTGAGCGCCGAAGTTGGCTCGTCCATGATTAAGAGCCGCGACTGATTCATCAACGCTTTAGCGATTTCGACGATCTGCTTTTCGCCAACCTTTAATTCCTGCACCCAGCGGTCTGGGTTGAGATGGCCAGCATTCAATCGATGAAGCATCCGGGCGGCCTGCGCCCGCATTTCGTTCCAATCGATGAAACCCAACGGCCCGACGATCTCACGGCCCACCAAGATATTGTGGGCAATACTGCGCTCTGGAAGCAGATTGAAAATCTGGTAGATCGTCGAGACGCCTGCCGCAAGCGCATCACGCGGCGTTTGCGGCGCATAGGGCAGCCCATCTAGCAGCATCCTGCCAGAGTCTGGCCGTATGGCTCCCGAAAGGATCTTGATCAGCGTGCTTTTGCCGGCGCCGTTTTCACCAACTAAAGCATGCACTTGCCCAGCCTCAATCTGGAAAGACACCTCATTCAAGGCTTGGACGCCGGGATAAGCCTTGCTTATGCGTTCGATCGTCAAGAAGCTCATGCGCGCGCTGTCCTCAAACGATCGAGCGAGAGCGCTACGATCAGGATCACGCCGGAAATAATGTTCTGCGTGTAGATACCAACGCCGAGCAAAATCATGCCGTTGGTGATCGAGGTCAGGAAAATCGCCGCGATCAAGGTATTGATGATGCGCCCACGCCCTCCGGTCAAACTGGCCCCGCCAAGCACAACGGCCGTCAGGATCGGAAACAGGAAGTCCGCCCCCATACCGGCCGTCGCCGTGCCCTGCCGAGCGACCTGCAGGATAGCAGCGACCCCCCCCAGCGTGCCGGAGACCATGTAAGTGATGATCTTGATCACGTCCACATTAATGCCCGAGAGCCAGGCCGCGCGATCATTGCTGCCGACGGCATATACGCGCGCGCCATACAGCGTTCGCTGCAGCACGATATAAGCGATGATGTAGGCTGAGAAGAGGATGATGACAGGGACAGGGATCAGATCGAACACGCGACCACGCGAGAGAAACTGGATCAGTTCGATTGGATTATTACCACGCTCCCCAAAGATTGTGCGCCCCTGCGTGATGGTAAAGGCGATTCCAGTCAAGATGCTGGCAGTGCCCAGCGTAGCAATGATCGAATTGATGCGCAGTTTGGTGACAATAAGCCCATTGATCAACCCGATCAATGCGCCTAACCCTAGAGCGGCGAGTCCTGCGCTGACCGGAGAAAAGCCATGCACGATCATCAATTGTGCCATGACTACACCGGCCAAGCTGATTACAGCCGCAATTGAAAGATCGAGCAGTCCCATCAAGATAACGAAATGCGCGCCAATGGCTGCGACGCCGATGATCGTCGCTTGCCGTAGAATAGTGAGGATATTCTCAGTCGTGGCGAAGTTTCTGGTGTTGAACGTCAGGAAGATCGCCCATGCGATGAAGATCAGGATGAAACCCTGTTCGCCCAAAAATTGTAAAAACTTGCGCAACCCTCCTCGGTCTAGGCTGAGGACAGTTTGCGGGCTTTGCGTCTCAACCATGTCGATTTGCTTTCTGCCTGCGGAAGGGACGTCAATTGACCAGGGCGGGGAGATGGATCCATCTCCCCGCCTTCTGTGACAGCGCTATTCTTCAGCCGCGAGCAGCATTTCACGCGTGATTAGCGTGACTGGAACTGCGATGTTCTGCGGAATTTCCGCCCCAGCCAGCAGTTTCACCGCGGCGTTAATCGTTAGCTCGCCAGTGCGCGCCGGCGAGGTATCGACCGTGCCGCGATACATTGTGCCCTCCGCGATGAGCTGGACGGCCTGTGTTTCTGCATCAATGCCAACGATGATGATGTCATCGCGGCCGGCATTCTCAATGGCCTGAAGCGCACCGAGAGCGCCAGCATCGTTGATGCTAACAACAACATTGATCTCGGGGTGTTCGATCAACGCGGTTTCCATTGAGGTCAGCCCAAAATCTGGCGTGCCGCCAAGATAATTCCCCACGATGACCGCTTCTGGGGCGAGCGTTTCAATCGCCTCACGGATCGCATCAGCTCGCACGACCACATTGGCAACATCAGGAAAATCGAGGATGGCGACGTTGGCGGCACCGCCCAGCTCTTCATTGATGAGCTGCGCGGCATACTCACCCGCAGCCAGCCCAAGATCGCGGTCTTCGATGCTGATGGTCACACCGCCAAGATCAGCCAATTGGCGACCAGCGTACTGCACGATCTGCACACCAGCTTCTGCAGCTTCTTCCAAAGCGGCGAGAACGCTGGGCGGGTCGAACAGGCAGATGACGATGACGGATACACCGTCATTGACGAAGCTTTCAATCCCCGTGATTTGGCGATCGACGTTGATCTCCGAGTCGAATGTGCGCACCCGCAAACCCAGATCGGTGGCATAAGCCTCCGCACTCTCGGCGACGGTCGCATGCCATTCGGTCTGATAAGTGCATGCGATCACCCCGATGAAACCCGTATCGCCGAGAGCCGTGATCGCAGCCTCGATCTCTTCCTCGGTCGGCTCAATGTCGGCCTCGGTGCCCAACTCCAACGGCTCTTCTTCGCTCATTTGCGCCGCAACTAACGAGAGTGAAATGACAAAGGCGAAGACGAGCACAAACAGGGACAAAAGTTTTATCGGTTTCATGATCTTCTACCTCCACAAAGGATCTTTTTACAGAGAACGCGAGTCCGCTTTCAATTCACCGTTTGTTCGATAACATCCAACCTTTCTAGTAGAAGAGCAATCGTGCGTTCATCGCTGACGACGACATTGATATGCTCTCCGCGCAAGGCGCCGATCAACGGTTCTACTTTGTCCAGCCCACCCGCTACGCCAATTGTGATGGAGGCACGGCGCAAGTCTTCCAGCGTAATGCCAACGATTCGATCGTGGAATGGCGTCAAGACAGGTGTGCCGTCCAAGTTGAAGAAATGCCCGCAAATATCACCAACTGCCTGATCGCGCACTGCTTCTAGCTCTTGGGGTTCGATCAAACCAGCCTGCGCATAGAGCTGGTCGCTCTCAAGAGATCCAAGCCCAACAACGTAGATATCGGCTGTCTTTGCGCGGGCAAGGGCGTGACTTAGCGTAGGATTGGCCTCGGCGAACGCGCGCGCGGTGCCCGCGCGCCGTCCCAGGATGGCTGGCGCGCTCAGATAATAGACGCGCCCGCCCAGCGCATTGGCTGCCTGCCGCGCAATCTCGTTGTAATCGATGCCATGCGCTTCATGGCCGATATTGCCCATCGCTTGCACTACTTCAACGGCGGGAACGGGCTTTGAGGGCAAACTGTCGATCATAGCGCGAAGCGTTCGCCCACAGCCAAGCGCAAGCCGCTGGCCAGGCTTGAGAGCAGCCAGCAAATAATTCGCCGCAAAGCGTCCTAATGTGGCACGGAGGGCATCCGGCTCTTCACTGAAAGTTGGGGCGATGATGGCATCAATGAGTTGAGGGAAGCGATTGAGCAATCGATCCTGATAGCCCGGGGTGCGCTGGCGTGGATCTTTGATCGAGATCTCCACGATACCGATCTCGCGCGCCAACGTCAAATCGCGCGAAACCATGCTGCGCGACAGGTTAAACATTCGCGCGATATCCGCCTGCGTGGCGTTGTCGAGGTAATACGCACGCGCAATGGCGATCAGCCGGGCTACATAAGCATCAGACAAATTCACAGAACAATTTTCCTTCCAATTTTCTTGAGCTTAACGCATTTGATGCAAATTTGTCAAGCACATCTGTGAATTTTAATGCTTGCTGTAGCGCAGAAAGAAAACCAAGACTTCAGGCTGTCATTCTGCAACCTTTTTAGGACTGGTCGATTTGGGAAAGAGATAGAACGGAATAGCGAGCGGCCAATACTTTCAGAAAAGCTGACGCCGTCGCCGGCACGAGATCTATGCGCGGGTGCAGCAGCTTGAGCGTTCGCATGAGCGGGGCACCCTCGATAGCGATGCGCCACAAAGCCCCATGCGCCTCTTCCTGCTGGACAGCGTAATCCGGCAAGATGGCGACTCCTTTGCCCCCTGCAACGGCTCGTTTGATCGACTCAAGATTGTCATACTCAGCTTCAACTTGAGGCGCTAAGCCAAGCCGACTCAGCGATCTTTCCAGCCACTGCCGAGTTTGACTACCAGGAGGACGCATGACGATCGGTTGATCAACCAACGCAGCGATCGGGATGGATGCCCTGCCCCACCACGGGTGCTGGGGGCCAACGACGATGTACTGCTCAACTCTCTGCAACGGGATGACCGTTAGGCCGTGCGCCTGACGCGCCTTGATCTCGCCCTCAATAATCCCCAAATCAAGATGACGCGCTTTTAGATCACGGATGATGTGCCTTGTGACGGCAGTTTGGATGGTCACAAGGATGGCGGGATAGCGCGCACGAAATGCTCGCACCCATTCCGGCAGCAGATATGCCCCCGCCCCTGGCGTCGCACCGATGATTACCTGCCCTTCGGCAAGCGCATCTGTATTCACTACTGCACGTTCCGCTTCAGTGACTAACGAAAGGATTTGCTCCGCATAGCGGTAGAGTACCTGTCCCTGCGGCGTGAGGATTACCCCGCGTCTGCCTCGCGCAAAGAGCGAGACGCCGAGGCGTGCTTCCAAGTCAGCGACATGCTGGCTGATGGCCGGCTGGGTTAGATATAAGCGCTGTGCCGCGGCGCTAAAGCTGCCCTCCTGCGCCACCACAGTGAAAATTCGCAATTTGTGGAGATCAATCATCAGGGAATACCATAAGTCAGACTTATGGAAAAGTATAACGAGACCGCCCCACCTCAGCAAACATCGCAGCGTTACAATCATGAGAGCGTCTTCGCATCGTTTATATCTTGGAATGCCTAATGAAACTCTTGTTACAGCCTCGCAGCCTGTTCACACTCGTCGCGGTTGCGATTGTCGCCGGCGGGTTGGCGATCACTTTGAACACCCTATCGACGGCTGGCCAGCCCATCTCGCCAGCAGCTCAAGCGCCTCTGCCAGCGCCAATTATCAGCAATATCACGGCTGCAGAGTATCTGGAACGCTTCACAGAGAGGGGTGCGCCCCACATGCTTCTCGATGTGCGCCTGCCGGACGAGTTTGCCAGCGGGCACATCGCAGGCTCGGTCAACATTCCCGTACAGGTGCTGGCGCAACGTCTCGAGGAATTACCGCGCGACCGACCAATCGTCATTTACTGTCGCAGCGGCAACCGCAGCGCACAGGCTGCACGGATGCTGGCCGAGGTTGGTTTTACCGACCTCTATGATCTTGGTGGGGTCATCGATTGGAGGGCCGCTGGTTATCCAATCCAATGATCGCTGTTTGATATCGACGGCAGCACTTCACGACAGGACAAATCCATCATGAGCCTTTTTCAATCGCTCTCCAGCATCCTGAGCAGCGGCGGGATCGACGCTGCTGAAGCAAACCGGCGTTTACAAAGTGACAGCCCTCCTTTTGTCCTCGACGTGCGTGAGCCGTCCGAATTCAGCCTGGGCCACATTCGTAGCGCACGCCTCATCCCATTGAGCGAGCTGCCGGCACGCCTTGCCGAACTGCCAAGCGACCGACCCATCTTGTGTGTTTGCCGTTCCGGCTCGCGGAGCAGCGCAGCAGTGCGCCAATTGACGCGCGCCGGTTTGCAAGCCATTAACCTTCAAGGCGGCATGATCGCATGGCAGCGCAGCGGTTTACCGGTGAGCAAAGGGCGTAAGTGACCTGACGCGATGGAACTTTTGCTGCTGGGCCTCTCGCTTGGATTTGGCATCGGCGCCCTGCTGGGACTGCTGGGCGGCGGCGGCTCAATTTTGACAGTGCCAGCGCTCGTCTACCTGATCGGCCAGCAGCCGCAGGCCGCCATCACCGCATCGTTAGCCATTGTTGGTGCTAACAGCGCGGTTGGGGCTTTTTTTCACAGCCGGCAAGGAACGCTCAACCTGCGCGTTGCGCTGTTATTCGGCGGCGCTGGCATGGCGGTTGCCTATGTCGCTGCGAGCATCTCAAAGCACTTTGACCCTACGGTCTTGATGACGTTATTCGCCGGTTTGATGCTGGTCGTCGGAGTCCTCATGCTCACCCGCAGAAACGAACACACCATTAGCATGACGGAACCGGCGCTGGGACGCGTACTGGCTGCAGGCGCCGGAGTTGGCCTGCTGACAGGGGTGCTTGGCGTGGGTGGCGGTTTCCTGATCGTGCCAGCGCTCGTGATGTTGATCGGCCTGCCGATGCAGCAGGCCGTGGGCACATCGCTGATCATCATCGCGATGAACAGCCTCGCGGGTTTTCTGGGCCATTTAGGCGGACCCACCTTCGATTTCACGCTGATCATTATTTTTGTCACTGCAGGGATCGCTGGCACACTGGCCGGATCACGATTGGCCATGCGCCTGCGCGACAGTCAGCTCAAGAGCGCTTTCGCAGTCTTGGTGATCTGCTTGGCTGTTCTTTTGCTGATCGATAATTTGCCATCCGTCATTTTTTAATTGCGAGCAGACCATGAACAACAAGCAGCAGCTCGGCCTAAATGTTCGTTTACACGGAACGTTTGATGCCGCACTGGCGCAGACAATCGAAGCTCTCAAAGCGGAAGGTTTCGGCGTTTTAACCGAGATCGACGTCAAAGCGACGATGAAGGCTAAACTTGATGTTGACTTTCGCCCCTATCGCATCCTGGGCGCCTGCAACCCTCATCTGGCACACCGTGCGCT
>DAOTYT010000120.1:0-12636 GCA_034434615.1 Anaerolineae bacterium
CTTCATCCTGATAGTTTTTGAGGTCCCGCAGTGGCTCTCCGGTGAACCAGCGTCCTTCACGGTCGATATAGAGCGGCACAATATCGTAGCGCTCGGGCGGAAAGGCGCGCATGATCTGGTGCCCGGTCACCACCGAGACATCATGCTCGACGCTGCGACCGCCGAAGATGACGCCGATTGTTTGCCTGCGAGATGCGCTCATAACGAGTCCTCTCCAGCGTTTTTAACGCGCACTGAGAATGCTGGTCACGAATACCAGAAAGATCGCGAAGATGACGGCCAGTTCGAAAATAGAGTTAGTGACGAACAGCGCTGCGGCAGTTTGCCCAGCTCGTAGTGCCGGTCGTGCACGGCCTGCAGATGCCAGTTCGATCAAAAAAGCGCCAGCGATCGTGCCGACTAAAGTGCCGAGAATTGGAACAGGGATGGCGAATGTGCCTACCAGCCCGCCAACCAAGCACCCGATAGCGGCCTGACAACTGAAGCCACCGCTTTTTATGCCGAGGGCTGGCATCCAAAAATTGCTGGTCACACTTGCCAGCATCAGCCCGGTGATGATGAACAGGGCAGACGTCGTGATGCGCGCGAAGCCATCAATGAAGCCGGCGACGACGGCAATCGCCCAAATGATGACCGACCCAGGCAAAAACGGCACAAATGCCAAGATGATCCCCAGGATCAGCATGACGACTGCTAACGCAAGTAAGGCCAACTGTGCAAAGTCCATCGCGCCTCAGTATACCTCATGAAGAGTATGTATCTGGCAGATCGTTCAAAAACAGTACGGTATCGCCCGGGCGTAGATGCTGCTGATACCAGCTGACAGCTTCACTGAGCGTTTCGACGACCAGCAGCCGCTCCTGCGCGAAGCCCATCGACAGCAGCCCGGCTTTGATCGGTTCTGTCTGCTGCGCGCCGACCAGGATGATATCGGTTGCCTTTTGTGCAGCGAGTTGGCCCAACTTATGGTTTTCTTGTTCCATCAATGGTCCCAGTTCGACCATGCCCGGCGTGATCAACAAGCGCCGGCCGCCCTGATGCATCGCCAGCACATTAAGCGCGCTGACGATGCCGGCCGGGTTTGCGCTGTAAGCATCATTGAGGATCGTGATGCCCTCTGCTGTCGTCTGTCGGACGAGGCGGCTTTCCGCAGGTTCCAGTGAGCGAACGCGCTGCGCTACCTCGCGCAGCGGCATACCTTCGTGAATGGCGACGGCCGCTGCCATTAAGACGTTGGTGACGTTATGAGTGCCGAGCAGATTGGTGATGAACATTTCCGTCTGCCCACTGCGCCGGTCGATGACGCGGAAGCGCAGCCCATCGAGCGATTCCTCGATTTCGGTCGCGATCAGATGAGGCGCCTCCGCCTGTGCTGCTTCCGGCGCGATCGCTTTGCTGACTGCGATGCGCGTGTTGGGATAGCCGCGCTCGTACATACCGCGCACATACGGATTATCCCAATTGAAAATGCCGACGCCATCTGGCGGCAGCGCCTTGATGATCTCATATTTGGCGATGGCAATATTTTCTAACGACCCAAAGCGCTCCAGATGCTGCGGCCCCACCTCGATCACCATGCTGATGTGAGGACGTGTGAGCTTGCAAATGCGAGCGATCTCGCCCGGAATGTAGGCCCCCATCTCTGCGATGAAGTAATCGATGCTGTGGTCGGCACTGAGATCGCGGTTGGTCGCTAGGCTGACGCCCATCAGGGTGTTATAGCTTTTGGGCGTTGGGTAGGCCTTGTAGCGCCCATTCAGGATGTGCGCAAGGTAATGCTTGGTGCTGGTTTTGCCATAGCTGCCCGTGATCCCGATGACGATAGGGTTGATTTGTTCTAACGTCTGCTGTGCCCGCCTAAGAAAGCGCCGACGCAGGAGCAGCTCAACCGGCATCATGACGAAGTTGCCGGCGATCAGGAAAATGGGCGCGGCCAGCAGCAGCGCCAACCCGCCAAGCGATGCGCCGATAAGCTGGAGACGGCCGGCCTGATCAAAAGCAAACGCCTCGAGTAGGACAAAAATGGCGATGCTGCACCCCACAAGCAAGATCCCCCCGGCCGCCAGCATGCGCTTGGCACGGTTCGTAGGGTTAAACTTACGCTTGATCTCTCCGGGAGGGGGCGGAACGGCCCCAATAATCGCGCAGACGATGCTGAGCGCAGCGGGCAGCAGCAGGCCAGACGCTTCGCCAAAAATGAAGACGGTCGCCGCCGCGGCCAGTGCAGCCAGCAGCGGGCGCGTGGGCAGCCAACGAGCGCGGCTGCTGAACAGCCAGCGCAGATAGCGAAGGGATTGGTATTCTTCAATTTGGTAGAACCGCGCCTGCCGGTAAAGCCGATGCGTCGCTCCGGCAGACCAAAGCGCGAGGATGAGCAGGATGATGAGCGAATGCGTCATATCGGTTGCACCTGTGCCATTAAGGCTGCTTGAAAAAGTGATCCACTATACGGATGAATTCATCTAAATGTTCCAAGTAAGCATAGTGGCCGGCCCCGGGAAAGACGATCAATCCGGCGTCTGGCAATGTCTTTTCTAGCATGCGCGCCTGCCACAGCGGTGTATCGGCGTCTTTGTCTCCCCAGAACAGCAGCGTCGGTTTGGCGACCTGCGCCGCGACAGGAAGGAGGTCTTGTGCGACCACGCGCACAAAGGTCTCTCGCATAATGCCTTGTGCGGAACGGTAGTCAGATGATCCATAGCGGGCTGCGTACCACTCCCTCAATTGATGCGCAGTCGCGTGTGCGCCGATCGCCTCAAGGCCGCGGCGAATCAGTTTGTAGGCGCGCTGGCGCAAGATGCGGTGGGGCGGTTGTTTTGAAAGCACGCCGGCACTGTTGCTCAAAGTGATTTTGTCGATGCGATGGGGATGCCGCGCGCCTAAGACAAGGCTGATGCGCCCGCCAAATGAATGGCTGACCAGATGAACTGTCTCCAGTCGGTGCGCATCGAGATAGTCGACGACCCAGTTCGCATAGTCATGAACACTCCACGCCGCAGGTGGAGCGGCTGTGCCCCCGAAACCGGGCAGATCGGGCGCATAAAGGCGATATCCCAGCGGCGATAGGCGCTCCAGCACGGGCTGCATCAGCTCGCTGCTCACTCCCCAGCCGTGCAGCGCGACGACCGGGGTAGCGCCCGATTGGCCGGCGGTGCGTTCGGTCGTCAGGATATCTGCAATTCTGCGCTGTTCGATCAGAGTCATTCAATATCAATGCGGGCGTTAACCGCGCGCAGCTTATCGAGGATGCCGCCAAAGCTGTGTTCTAAGGCTTGAGCATTATCAATAATCGACTCGCCGTCTGCGATAAGTGCCGCCCCAAGCATGCCGAGACCCGTGCGAACATCGGGCGAGTCCATATAAATTGCCCGCAGCGGGGTCGGGCCAACGACGATCGCGCGGTGCGGATCGCACAACACGATCTGCGCTCCCATCGTCTTCAGCTTATCGACAAACAGCAGGCGGTTGTTGAATAGTTTTTCATGGATGAGCGATGTGCCGCGCGCCTGCGTGGCCACGACGGTCGCAACTGCCACCAGGTCAGAAGGGAAGCCGGGCCATGGAGCCGTCTCGATCGAGGAGTCAACGTCTTCTTCGCGGTTAGACACAGTTAAAGCCTCGTGTTTTGGAATGAACAGCAGATTCTCATCGAGATCCATCTGAATGCCCAGCCTCCAAAAGATCTTGGCGATCATCCGCATATCATGAAGGCGGATGCCCTCAAGCTGAAGCCGGCCTCCACTCAGCGCCCCGATCGCGGCGACGCTCGCTGCTTCGATATGGTCGGGCCCAACGACTGCTTCCACGCCGTGCAGTTGTGGGCTGCCGAAAACTCGTAAGACATTTGATCCCTGTCCGTCGATGACGGCGCCCATTTTGCCAAGCAGCTCCGCCAGCTCTTGGATGTGGGGCTCACAGGCTGCATTGCGAAGGATTGTCTCGCGCCCCAGCTGCGCGGCTGCGATCAGGCAGATGGCCGTTGCGGTGACGCTGGCCTGCGTCAAGATGATGTCCTTCCGCTCCCATGGAACTGCTTTCAGTTCGACAGCGCTGCTGCTGGTGACGACATCAATGCCTAAGTCGCGCAGCGCTTCGAGATGCGTGCGGATGCGATTGAGCGGGAAGTCGATCTCAAAACGGACATGGCCGCGGCGCACTAAAAGTGGAGCCACCAGCATGATCACGCCGACGCTGGCATCCGTCTCGTTTTGCGCCAGCGTGCGCCGGGTGAGCTGGCTCGCTTCCACCCGCAGCGCTGCTTCATCGATCCACTCGACGACGGCGCCGAGCTGCTGGGCCTGCGCCATCATGCCGAGCGTGCTTTGTGTGCGCGGCATGTTTCGCAAGATCACGGGTTCATCAGTCAACAGCGCTGCTGCCAGCAGCGCCTGCCCGGCATTAGCATTACCAGAAGGACGGTAGATGCCGCCAAGGGCAGACTTACCTTGAACTCGAATGCGCATAGGCTGCCTTGCAGTATATGAGTAAAGTGTCGCTCATAGATAGTCGCGCACAGCGCCGGTCGGCTGAAGTGCATGGGCGATCAACCCGCCGATGCGTGCGTTGTTCTCAAGCAGGGCGACATTCGCAGTTCGTGAAGCGCCTTCAGTCAGTTCCGCGACGCGGGCCAGTACAAACGGGGTCACTGCCTTGCCGATGATACCACGCGCATCCGCTTCTGCGGTCGCCTGTGCAATCGCCGCTTCTGCAGCGTCTTCAGGCATCGACAGCCCTTCAGGCACGGGAACTGCGATGAGAATGCCATGTTCTAAACCAAGGCGGCCCGCCGCCGCGATGATCTGCGCAGCCGCTTCAGGACTGTCGACGCGGGCGTCAACCGGCAGCCCGCTGGAGCGGACATAGAAAGCGGGCAGTGTATCCGTCCCATAACCGATCACCGGTACGCCTTGTGTCTCCAGCACTTCGAGCGTCAGCGGCAGGTCGAGGATCGATTTTGCGCCGGAACTGACGACCGTCACCGGTGTGCGTCCCAATTCGATCAAATCTGCCGAGACGTCGAACGGATGACCGCGATGTACCCCGCCAATGCCGCCGGTGGCAAAGACGCGAATGCCTGCCATGTGGGCGACGATCATCGTGCCGGCCACGGTGGTTGCGCCGTTCTCGCCGAGCGCCACCGCAATGGCTAAATCGCGCCGGCTGCACTTGCGCACGTTCTGCATCTGGCCGAGCCGGTCGATCTCATCCGCCGAAAGCCCGACGCGAACCTTGCCATCAAGAATGGCGATCGTCGCGGGCAGCGCGCCTGTCTCTCGAACCGCGCGTTCCATGCCAAGCGCTGTCTCAACGTTGTGAGGATAGGGCAGGCCGTGCGTGATCAGGGTCGATTCAAGCGCCACGACAGCGCCATTGGCATGCAACGCTTCTTCAATCTCGGGCAGGTAGTGCAGCATGTGGCTCATGATCGCTGGTTTCGTCCTCTTTTGGGCGCGTTGGACTGGTGTTTACAGCTATTACGATTTTAGCGACTAATTTCGATGCCGCCTATTGTCCATCTCGCGCGATTTGCTATAATCCATTTTGTTATAGAATTGCTCAGCAGCAAGGGCCTTCATGACAATAACCCCGGGCCAGCGCGCCCAAATGGCGAAAGCCACACATCGGCGGCAAACGCGGCGCGGTATATGGCTGCCCTTTCTCGCGGGCATTCTTCTGTTGATCATCCTGATGATCATCACCGTATTATCACCTCGCCCCGGGGTAATGGCCGATTTTCTGCTCACGACGCTGGTTCTTTGTCCGGCGCTGCTGTGTCTATTTCCAATCTATGTCGGCATGGTTGCGCTGGTGGGTGGCATGGGGCGTTTGAACGATTTGGCGCGGCGCCCGTTGTATGCACTGGATGAAAAAAGTGGGGCGTTGGTCGAGCGGGTTTACAGCGTGTCAGACGCGATCGCCCGCCGCACCATTAACCTTTCTGCTCGCTTGTCTCCCTTTGAGAAGTGGGCCATGAGACTGTTCAACACATCTGAGGAGCGCAACCGTGAACAGCCAACAGACCAATAATCAGGCGAACTGGAAACTGAAATACTATCTTATTGGGGCTGTTGGCGGTCTGCTCTTTGGGCTGGCGGCGGCATACCTGTTCGCCCGGGCAGCAGAAGATGAACAGCCAGGCCAAGCGCCTAAAGAGGGTATCCGCATCTCGACCGGGGAGCTTGTCGGCATTAGTCTGGCGCTCTTGGGTATCATGCGTCAAATTGCGGAGCTGGGGCGCCGCTCCACCAGCAAGGATGAAAAAGGACGCCGTCGCTAAACGGTGTGCGGAGGGGGCAATGTGCGGACGCTTTGTCTTAATTGCAGATCCTGACGAGATCTACCAACAGTTCGAACTGCCGATGCTGCCCGAAATTCAACCGCGCTATAACATCGCCCCAACCCAACTCGTGCCGGTGATCGTCAATGAAGGCGCTCGTGCTCTGCACCATTATCGTTGGGGCCTGATCCCGTCGTGGTCTAAAGATCCCCAAATCGGCGGCCGAATGATCAACGCGCGGGCCGAGACGGTCGCAGAGAAGCCAGCATTTCGCGCCGCATTCAAACGCCGCCGCTGCATTGTGCCAAGCAGCGGCTTTTATGAGTGGCAGCAGCGCGATGCAGGGAAGGTGCCGATGTATATTCATCTGCGCGACCAGCCGCTGTTCGGCTTCGCCGGCTTGTGGGAGATTTGGAACGACCCGTCCGGCGGAGAGGTGCGCAGCTTCACCATCATCACGACCGAAGCCAATGCCATGATGCGCGAGATCCACGACCGGATGCCGGTCATCCTCAAGCCTGAGGACTACGCGACATGGCTGCAAGCCGAGGATGTGCCGCAAAACACGCTGCAAGAACTCCTGCGCCCCTATGCGTCCGATCGCATGGTCGCATATGAGGTCTCCAAGCTCGTCAACCGGCCGTCAGTCGACTCCCCGGAATGTATCGCGCCAGTCGGTTAGCACCCCAGCTAGATTTGATCGCCGCCGCGCATGCGCTTGTCGATCAAATCTTTAAAGGGGTCTTTGCCTGGTTTGATCAGCACTTCGCGGTTTCTGCCGCCCGGCTGCACATCGCCAACCACGCCCAGTTCGTGAAGCAGATCCATGATGCGCGCGGCGCGCGGGTAACCCACGCCAAGGCGGCGCTGAATTAGCGATGCCGAGGCCTCCCCCTCGGCAATGACAAGGCTGATCGCCTGCTCGAGCATCGGGTCTGTCTCAGCGAGAAACTCGCGCCGAGTTAGGCCCCGTTCCCACGGCCCAATGCCGCTGGTGGGGTCGCTGTTACCGGCTTCAGCCTGCTGTTTATGCCAGTCGCGCCAGTAATTGGTGAGCGCGCGCACCTCGTCATCCGAGACGTAACAGCCTTGTAAGCGGCGTGGAGCCATCGCATCGGCGGCTTGAAACAGCATATCTCCACGGCCCATCAACGTTTCCGCGCCGACGGCGTCGAGGATCGTTCGTGAATCGGTGCCGGAAGCGACGGCGAACGAGATGCGCGAGGGGAAATTGGCCTTGATCAAGCCGGTGATGACATCGACGCTGGGGCGCTGCGTCGCTACGATCAAATGCATGCCGACCGCGCGCGCCATCTGAGCCAGACGGGTGAGTGTCTTTTCCGTTTCGTCTGGCCGGCTTAGCATTAAATCGCCCACTTCGTCGATCATGATGACGATATACGGCAGATATTCGTCGCGCCGCCGGCGGCCTAGCCGGGCGTTGTAAGTATCGATGTTTCGCGCTGCGTGCTCTTCAAGCAGCTTATAGCGCCGGTCCATCTCGCGCGTGCACCAGCGCAGCACGCCGATAATCCGCTCTTGATCGGTCTCGACCGGGCCGAGCAGGTGGGGGATGCCGTTAAACCGGCTCAATTCCACCATTTTAGGGTCGAGCATAATGAGCTTGACGAGATCCGGCGTATTATCGAGGATGAGCGCGGTTGCGAGTGCGGCGATCGCGACCGATTTGCCCGAACCGGTCGTCCCCGCGATCAACAAATGGGGAAGCTGGCCGATATCAATGCCGACCGGCGCACCGGAAACATCGCGCCCCAGTGGGACGAACAACGGTGATTTGCGTTTTTGCGCTTCTTCCTGAAATGCTTTGCTTTCATAGACGGAACGCAGCGCGACGATGCTTGGATTTCGATTAGGCACTTCGATGCCGATATAACTGTGACCGGGCACGGGCGTCTCGAGGCGCAGCCGTTTGGCGCTCAGCGCGAGGGCGAGATCGCTGGCCAGCGACGAAATTTTGCTGATGCGGGTGCGGCTGAACGTCACTTCGCCTTCACCAGAAGTTTTTTCTCGGAAGGGCTGCACGGCGTACTGCGTCACCGTGGGGCCTACCTTGACATCGACAACATCGACGTCGATATCGAACTCGAGCAGCGTGTTCTCAATTAGAACGACGTTGTTGTTGATCTCTTGTTCGTCTGGCAGGTTTAGCTCGATATCGCGCAGCAGGTCAAGCGGCGGCAGGTTAGGATCGCGCTTGCCGGTGTATTTCGGCTCCTTCATGCTGGCGACGGTGAAATATCGTTTGATACGACCGTCAGGCCGCTCGACCAGTACCGGGCCGCCGCCGCGGCCAGGCTTGCTCTTGAGCGTGCCGATCGCATTGAAGTTGGCGGGTGAACCCTCGCGGCGTTGGAACAGCGGATGGTCGGCGCTCGCGTCACGCTGTGGGTTGGGGGCAACGCTTTCCATAGTCGTCGGGCGCAGCGAAGGCGGCAGAGAAGAAGGGTTGGGCCGCACACGGACGATCGAAAACGTTCGCACGCGCTGCACCTGCGCAGCAGTGGGGGGGTGCAGCGAGGGAGTGCCATCGGCCTGCACAGCCGTGAGCGGTTTGACCAGTGCCTCATCGAGCGGGGCAGGACGAATTGGCCGCGGCGCGGCTGGAGGGTTCAAGCGCTCCCCAAATTGTTTCAGCGCAGTGCTGCCGGTCTTCAACCAGTGCGCGAAGTGCCTGCGCCCAATGCCGATGAAGATGAGGATGCTCACAATTAGGAGGGCGATAAATAGGGCGATCGCGACTGGCACACCGAAAATGGTGACCACAATCGTGCTGAGCGCCCAACCGACCTGACCACCGCCTTGCCCCAATCGCGCCAAAGCGCGCAGTTCAGGATCGCCGGTGAGCAGGTGCAGCAGCGCCAGCATGGTAAAGAAGGCGAGCTGCACAGCAAGAACACGCCGGGTTGGGAACTTCACCCTCGTGCCGATATTGGGCAGGTTCGGCAAAAGCATGAGCACGCCCAGCGCAAAGATGCCAAAGCAGACGATCATGCTGCCGTAGCCAAACAGCGTCCGCAGCGCATTGGCCCATGCCGCTGAAATCGTCGCGTCGCTTGATGTATCCAACAGCGCGACGAATGAAACGAACGAAAATACGATGAGTAGGATCGCGGCGATTTCGTTGCTCCACGGCGGAATTGCGTCGAGCAGCGATTCCCAGAATTCCGGCTTAACGGTATAACGTTCGCTTGGGTTTGGCGCCTGAGCCGGCGGCGGTGTGGAGGATTTCGTTTTGCCGCGCGCTGAAGGTTTGGGATTTTGTTTCTCTCGCGCCACGGGTCGAGGCTCTCCCAGCTACAGGCCGACGGTGACAATGGTGATGATATACAGCGAAAGCTGCGTTGAAGGAACAGTCAGCATGCCTGCCAGTACACCTGTCAGCACAGCTGCCAGCACCCGCGTCAAGTCCGGCTGATGTCCTCCTACAACAGACATCGGCGCAGGCGTCATAGATTGGTTGAACGCAGTGTTAAGCCGAGGCGCCGCGCTCGTCCATCGATGCTCATGATACGGGCGACGATGCGCTGTCCTTCCGAGACGACGTTGCGCGGATGCAAAAAATGGCCTTCGGCAAGTTCCGAAACATGGATCAAGCCCTCTAAACCCTCCTCGATGCGAGCAAACGCGCCAAAATCGACCACATTCGTGATCACGCCCTCTACCAGTTCCCCGATACGATAGCGCTGATCAACGGTCGCCCATGGGTCTGGGTGCAGACGTTTCAGGCTGAGCGCGATACGGTTGGCATCCGGGTTGACTTCCAGCACGTAGGCTTCCACTCGTTGGCCTCGCCTGAGGAGATCAGCCGGATGGCTCACCCGCCCCCAACTTAATTCGCTGATGTGGATCAAGCCTTCCAAACCGCCGATATCGACAAAGGCGCCGAAATCGCACAGATTGGTGATGGTGCCCTGCACGCGGTCGCCGCTTTGCAGCTTCGAGAGGATGCCCGCGCGTTCTCCTGGCTGGGCGCTGGCTGCGCGTTCGGAAAAAATCAGTCGATTCTGCCCTTGGTTTAACTCGATGACGCGGAGACGCAGCGTTTTACCGATATACGCGTTCAAAGCTTGCCGGCGAATGAAACTATTCGGCGTCTCTGGAAATTCCAATAACTGGCTGGCAGGAACGAACCCACGAATCCCTTGAAACTCGACCAGCAGGCCACCGCGATTAAAACCGCTGACGGTCAGCTCGATCACGCTGTCGTTGTGCAAGATCTGCCGCAGCGTTTCCCAGGCCTGTTCGATTTCAGATAGTTTTGCCGGCTGCTCAAGCGGTTTTCCATGACCGTTCGCTAATATGGGGGTGAGGAGGTCGTGCGAGCGGCCGAAAGAATCGACCGGGACTGTCTCAGCAAATTCGCCTTCACGCATTAGGGCTGCCCAATAACTTTCATCAAGATCGGGCGGCGGCGGCGTCTGTTCGCGACGCTGCACAATCGATGTCATTGCTTCTTCCCCCGAAAACTTACAATAAACAAGCGTTTGACGATACACGTCATATTAAAACTTCGTTTAGTATACCACTGCGTTCGCTCAATCAGCAAGCGCGCCGCGGCTCCCCTTGGGTCGTTGTTCGAGTTGAGGTTATACGTGTTAAGGCTGAGATGGCAGCCGGTCAGCGTCTTCGATGGACGCAGCCGGTTGATTTTGCGCTTGCGCCAGGCTTGCCTGCTCCAATTCGATCAGTGTTTCTGCCACCGCATCGATCGCGATTCGCTGTTTGCGATACAGATCAGGTTCGCTCATCGCCAGCCGAGAGACGACTTCTTTAACTTTCGCCCCTTTGAGATAACGCATCTCAAGGATGTTATAAATCGTCCATTCTGGGCTAAGCAGCTTACGCTCGCCCTCAGGGCGCTGCGCTTCAATGACGCGGCGCAAGATGGAACGCAGCGCTCGCGTTGGATTATTGTCGTTTTCGGCCAGCGCTTGGCGCACGATATTTAACTCCAGCAACCGGCTGTTCGTTAAGCCTGGCCCGCCCCAGTAATGCCGCAAAGCAGCGCGCACTTGTTCTTTGAACTGTTCCGGGTCGCCGATCGTCGTCTCTATGACAGGGAAGCGCGGCTGGCGATACTCAAGGCGATCGCGAGTAGCGGGTGTGATGTTAATTTGTGGCAGCAGCCCCTCAAGCGCCCCAATGATTTCAGCCTGCAGCGCGAGGTCATCGAGGGTCTGCGCGGCACGGTGCGCGAAGCTTTCCAACATCTCGAGATCGTCGTCGGTCAAGTCGATGACGGCGGAACGCGCTTGAATGCCCATGAAGCCAATGAGTTGGTTGGGAGAAGCGGCAGCGCGCGTCTTGAACAGGGGGAGGATCCAAAAGCCCTGCCATGCCTGAAGATGAAGCCGTTCAGTTCTGATATCGAGCAGGTTTCGAAGCGATACCTCTTCGCTGATCAACAAGCTCATGGCAGGCCGGGCCGGGCCGATGGCCGCGACTAACTCTGGCTCGCTGCCATTGGTGCCGGCGCCATTGAACGAGACGACAAAGGCAGTGTTGACGCGCAGGTAATCGCAAGTGGCAGCCAGCGTCGCTTCAAGGAGCTGGAGCAAATCTCCCCGCGTTAGCAGCCGTTCACTCAAATATTGAAGTTTGTCGAGCCGCTCTTGATCTTCGCCTGAGAAGACGAGCCACTTTTCTAGATAGGGAAGTGCCAGCGCCACGAACCACTGCCACAGCAGCACTACGGCCACGACGGCAAACGGCATGAAATCTTGCCCTGGAATGCCGAGAATGCGCGTAGCCGGGGCCGTGTATAAGATGACGACGAGGGCGATCAAGCCGGTCGCTGGCCCGCGCAAGAAGAAGCGCAGCAGTTCGCTTTTAACGACGCGATCGGGCACGCGCGAGCCAAAGAATGATAGAGGATAGGCCAGAAACAGCAGCATTAATATGACGAAGATGTTGGCCAGATTTACCACCAACAGGCCGGCTAAAGTGTATTCTTGGCCTGCCCCGAGCAGGATCGAAAAAGGAAAAATGCCGATCGCGGGGGTGAGTAAGGCAAATTGAAGATAGCCCATGCGACGGCGTGTGCTGCGCGTCAAACAGCGCTGCTTGGCGCGTCCGACGTTGATGAAGGCGACCCCAGTCACGATCAGGAAGTAAGCGACATAAAGCGGAAACAGCGGCCCTGCTTGCAAGCTGACAAAATCAGCCCCGGTAAAATAAGTTGGAAATACTTGTATAGGAACGATCAACCAGTTGCTGAAAGCTGCTGCTAACAAAAAACCAGCGCTGATGATATACAGCACGCGAATGATGCGGCGCCGTCGTCCCCGCGATGGAAGACCTGTGGTCGCCAGGAGCGCGTCCGACAAATGCAGCATAGC
>DAOTYT010000121.1:0-5623 GCA_034434615.1 Anaerolineae bacterium
GAGGCGGCGCAGCGGATCGAGATCAAGCTGCAGGACGATATTCTACCCGGCCAGACAGGGACGGATGCTTGGGCCATACAAGTTGCCCGTGAGGGCATCCCGACGGCGCTGCTGGAGATCCCGCTTCGTAACATGCATTCTCCGGTCGAGATCGCTGACCTGCGCGATATCGAGCGATGCGGCCGCCTGCTCGCCTTGTTTATCGCCGAGTTAGAGGATGAGTTCCTGAGCGCGATGCGCTGGCCCCAGCCGAGCAAGACCGCGCCGGTGGGGGGTGCAGCGTGATCCTGCAGCGGCTTTCCGAAGCGATCGGGATTTCTGGAGACGAGAACGCCGTCCGTGCGATCGTGCTGGAGGCGATCGACGGCTTAGCGCAGGACATCCATATTGACTCGCTGGGCAGCGTGACCTGCCGCCTGCCAGCGGCGGCTGCGGATGAACCTCCGCTGCGCGTGCTGCTGGCGGCGCACATGGATGAGATCGGGTTCATGGTCACGGGCTTCGACAACGACGGCCTGATCCGTTTTGCGCCCGTTGGCACGGTGGATGAACGCATTTTGCCGGGGAAGCGGGTCGTGATCGGCGCCCATGCGCTCCCTGGCGTGATCGCGTGGGCGCCGATCCATTTGAACAAAGAACAATCGGTTACTAAATTGACCAATTTAAGGATTGATATCGGCGCGAGCAGCAAAGAAGATGCGCAGGCTAAGGTCAAACGCGGCGATCGGATCGCGTTCTCCAGCCGCTATCTCGAGCTTGACGGGGGGATGCTGCGCGGCAAAGCGTTCGATGATCGCGCGGGATGCGCCCTCTTGATCGATGTGCTGCGGGCGGGCCCCTATCCCGTCGAGGTGCTGGCCGCGTTCACCGTGCAGGAAGAGATCGGTCTGCGCGGCGCACGCGTTGTCGCGCAGGCGCTGCGGCCCGATGCCGCCTTCGTCCTCGAGACGACAACCGCTCACGATGTCCCTAATCCTACGGCCGAGCCAGATGACATGCTCGAGGAAAACCCCGCCTGCCGCGTGGGAGCTGGCCCTGTGTTGACTATTCTCGATCGCAGCATCATCGTCAACCCGCGTCTGCTCACCTTTTTACGAGAGACGGCTGAAGCGGCCAGCATACCCTATCAATTCAAAACCGCTCCTGGCGGCGGAACCGATGCAGGCGCGATCCATGTCGCCGGGGGCGGCGTGCCCACGGCCGTCATTTCGCTGCCCTGCCGTTATATCCACAGCCCATCTGCGCACCTTCATCGCGACGACTATGAGCATACCCTGCGGCTGGTCACTTATGCGCTCAGTCGCTTAACGCGCGCTGCTTTTGAGTTCTCCGAGTGAGGATTATTAGATGAAGAATAAGCCCGATCGCAAGCCGCTGATCCACAAGCCGAAGCGCATTGAAGAAGCGCCTCCTCAAAACCTGACCCCTGATGAGCAGGCGCTTTTGAATGCAGCGTTGGCTTTCGCTCCGCAAACCTGGCGCCATGCCAATTTCCTGATCTTGTACCAAGCAGAAAACGGAGGCGAGGCGATGGCCGTCGATCTTAATGGCAAAACGCTGCTGCGTCATCACGGCCCGCTTGAAGATGTATTCGGGCTGGTCAACGTCTTGCAACATGCCACTGCCGAGGGCCGGCGCATCTACGATAACTTATTCGTTGATTGGAGCGATGAAGACTTTCTCGAACGCGGCCTCACGATCATGGAAGCGATGACCAGTGATGATGACTCGTTCGACCGGCTGGATGAGGATAACTGAGGCGGCGAGGGGAAAATCGTGAAAGAGACCATCAAGCAGCTTGTGGAAGCGTGGGGGCCTCCTGGCTATGAGCAGCACGTCCGAGCCTTGATCCGCGCCATGGTTGAGCCCTACGCCGATGAGATTACGGTCGACCCGCTGGGCAATTTGATCTGTCGCGTCGGCAGCGGCGGGCCAAAGGTGATGATCGCCGCGCACATGGATGAGATCGGGGTGATCGCAACCTACGTTGAAAAGCAGAGCGGCTACCTGCGCTTCACCAACCTCGGCGGGCTGCTCAATACCACGCTGCATGGCAGCCGTGTTCGCTTTGAGGATGGGACGATCGGTGTTATCGCGCTGCCCGAACCGTTTGGAAGTGGGCGCACTACCGCGCCAGAGATCGATCAGTTTTACATTGATGTGAGCGATGGCAGCGGCCAACCCGTTGTCCAACCGGGCAGCCCGGCGACCTTTTGGCGCCCGATGGAGGAGCGCGGCACCCGGCTGATCGGAAAAGCGATGGATGACCGCGTTGGCTGTGCGGTGGCGGTGGAAGCGATGCGCCGCCTGAACCGGCAGACGCCCAATGAGCTGCTGTTCGTATTCACCGTTCAGGAAGAAGTAGGACTGCGCGGTGCGCGGCCAGCGGCTTACAGCATCAATCCTGATATCGCTATCGCGCTCGACTGCACATCAACCGGGGACATGATCAAAGCAGAACGCATGGCGGTCAAGTTAGGCGGCGGCGCGGCGATCAAAGTGCATGATGTGGGGCTTGTCGTCCCCCCAGCAATCCGTGATTGGATGGTCGAACGGGCCGAGGCTGAAGGTATCCCTTATCAACTGGAACTGCTCAAGTTGGGGACAACCGATGCTTCCGGGATTCAACTGGCGCGCGCTGGGGTGCCCAGTGGCTGTATTTCAATACCCACGCGCTTTTTGCACACTGTGAGCGAGACAGTCGATCTTGCTGATGTGGAGGCGTGTGTGCAGCTCCTCGTCAGTCTGGTTAGCTACCCAGCAACCCTCCCCGTGGCTCATTGACGACAAAACATTGATGAGGACTGGGCGAGATCAAATCGACCTTATGCAATCTCATGTTTTTGCGATAATATAGTTCACAGATCTTTTATCGTAAATTGGTCTGGTTTGTGCTTCACTGAGATGGAACTGTGGTGATGGTATCGATGGTATAGCTGTGTATTGACGTGTCTCAGACTATCTCGCAACGACCTTCTACAGACGATCTGGAACTGCTCATGGCGGTTTCTCAGCTGCTGACCGATCTAGATCGCGATCGCGTCTTGGAGCGCGTCATCGATCTCACCGTGAGCAGTTTGGGCGCAACGCGCGCGAGTTTGCTGCTTCACCCCGAACACAGCAGCGAATGGCAGCAGGTCATCATCAAATCGCAGCGGGATGATATCGAGCGTTACGATGCGGAGCGGTCGATCCACTTCGCGCGGCGGGTGCTCGAACAGGGGCTTGCCGGTTGGGTCGTCCGCGAGCGGACCGGCGCTTTGGTGGTCGATACGCTTGAAGACGCGCGTTGGCGCATCTTTCCCGACAGCGACTCGGGTGCGCGCTCAGCCATCTGCGTGCCTTTCCTGTTCGGCGATGAGGTGCTCGGTGTGCTGACCGTACTGCACACGGAGCCGGGTTACTTCACTGAGCAAGATCTGCGCCTGCTCATGATTGTCGCCAACCAAGCGACTGTGGCGCTGCGCAACTCGCATCTGTTCAACCGAATGCTGCAGCAGCAGCGCCAGCTCGAGGCCATCCTGCATGCCATGCCGGAGATCCTGCTGGTCGTCGATGAGGAAGGAAGGCTGCTGCTTGCCAACGACGATGCCGCGCAGTTTCTGGGAGCGGAGGCAGGTCATCTTTATGGACGGCCGCTGGCCGATTATGCGCACAGCGACAGCGTATTCGCATTGATTCATGACATCATCGCCAGCCCGCTGCAGGCCGGCCAGTCATGGTCATTCGATGCGCATTCCGACCAGCGGCAGCGCGATTATCTTGTCAACATATCCGTGTGGCAGAATCCCTCAGATGCCGTGGCCGGCTATGTGATCGCCCTGCGAGACGTGACCACGCTGCGTGATCTTAATCGTTTCAAAGACGAAATGCTGCAAATCGCGTCGCACGATCTGCGCAGTCCGCTCGCGTTGATCGTTGGCTATTGCAGCCTGATCGCGCTTGATGCGCCAGAAGACTCGCCGATCCTTGAATACCTCGATGTGATCCAGAAATCGACTGAACGCATGAAAGATTTGCTCGATGATCTGCTGCGCGTCGAGCAGATACGGACATCGCCGCTGGAGCTGCACGAAGAGGTCGATTTTGCTGAGCTGATCAACATCGTGCTCAACAACCTGCGGCCGCTGGCCGACAGCCGCAAGCAGCAGCTCAATGCGCATCTCGAATTTGATGATGTGCCGGGCATGTTGGTGAATCGCGTGTTGATCCGTGAGGTGATGGAGAACCTGCTGAGCAATGCGATCAAGTACACGCCAGAATATGGGCACATCCGCGTCCTGGGCTATGCGCGCGCGGGCCGGCTGAATTTTGTGGTTGAGGACAATGGGATCGGCATCCCGCGCAAGTCGCTCTCTCGTTTGTTCGAATCCTTTTATCGGGTACGCAGGCCAGAAGTCGAGCAGGTTGACGGCCGCGGCTTTGGTCTCAGCCTCGTCAAGACGATCGTCGAACGCCACCGCGGCGAAGTTTGGGTCGAAAGTGAGGAGAACGTCGGCAGTCGGTTCGGGTTTTGGCTGCCGATGCAGCCTGTTTCCATGTGAGGGAGCGCGGCGAGGCTGGCGCCGTCACGCTTCTAACATGGCGTAAGCGTTCGCCGCATAATCGCGCGCCGTGCCCAGCACGGGTTTCAATTCGACCGAGCTTCCCAGCGCTTCACGCTCATCTTCGATCCGCTCTTTCAGGCGGCGCAAGTCGCGGTCGGCGCTGTCGACGGCGAGTGCGCTGTCGACCAGCAGTTCGGCGATCGCCAGATGACGCGGGCTCTCCACCAACAGCCGCACAAGATCGACCGTGATGCTGACGATCGACAATTTGTCGTTGGTTTCATAGGCGAGGTGCAGCGCCTGCCGATAGCGCAGCACCGCTTGCGCCAGCTGGTTCGCCTGCACAGCGGCGTAGCCTAAGCTGGTAAGCTGAGCGAGCTCTTCCTGCCGGTCGTTGACTTCGCGGGCAATGTGCAGGGCGGAAGTGTGCAGGTTGATCGCTTCCGTCCAGCGCCCCTGATCGCTGTAAGCGGTTCCTAACCCGCCAAGCACGCGCGCTTCATAATCGCGCCGCCGCTGCTCGCGAAACATGGCGAGCGCCGTCTCCCACGTCTCGATCGCAATGGCGGCGCTGCCATCGTCGAGCTGGGCATAGCCCAATTTGTAAAGCAGCACAGCTTCAGCGCGTTCGTCATTGGCCTTGCGCGCCAGCGCCAGCGCTTGCGAATAAGCGCGGATTGCGGCCTCGCTCTCGCCGAGCTGTTGGCGCGCATCTCCTAGCAGCGTCAGGAGCTGCATTTGGCTGATCTCGCTGCCGCGTTCCTCTGCCAGCTTGGCGCCGCGCGTGGCGTGAAGCACTGCCGCCTGTAAATTGTCGGTACGCATCGTCACGTCGGCCAGCGCCGTCAGCGTGCTGAGCATGCCAGGCACGTCATTGATCGCTTCATAGAGCGCCAACGCCTCAGTGTGCGCTGCGATCGCTTCGTTGTCGTTGCCGGTATTTTCATGTTCGGCCGCGATGGCACTGTAGAGTTCTGCTTGCCGGCGCCGGTCATGCGCGCTGCGCGCCGCCATCAACTGGCGGCGTAGTTCGGCGATCGTCCCGCCCTCGAACATCGCCGAAGGCTCCAAAGGCG
>DAOTYT010000122.1:0-24338 GCA_034434615.1 Anaerolineae bacterium
AAAGTCGAACTGGCCGACGGTGTGCAGCGCATCATACTGTCGATCGCGCCGTTTGCGCCGGTGACGACCGAGCCGATGCCGTACACCCTGTTCATCCGAGCGTCATAATCCAGCGCAACTACGCCTGCCCTGCCCGAGCTGCCCCACCGCGACCGCGCGATCCTGCGCGAGACGAAGCGCGAGCTTGATCGCATGCACGATGAACGCGAGCTGGAAAAACCCAAGCGCGCTTACCTGCTCTCTGACGATGGCGAGCTGATCCCGTTTGAAGACGACAGGGCAGACAGCGAAGCCGCGCCCAAACGACAGCGCCGCTGAATTTCAACGGCGCTGTCTCGGGGGAGTCGATCGGTATTGCGGGATCCACGCTTGGGCGCGTCTGGCGCTGCGCGAACGCTTGTCAGGCAGAATGCATTCCCGCGACGGGCTGGAGCGCGTGATTGACGCCCTCAGGATGCTTGACGAGATAATTTCCGATCGCCAGGTAATCCAGATTGCCGCTGATGAACGCGCGCACGCAGTCCTCAGCCGAGCAGACGATCGGCTCTTCGTGCATATTGAAGCTGGTATTGATGATCGCTGGCAGGCCAGTGCGTTCATAGAAGGCTTCGATGATGCGATAAAAACTGGGGTTGCGGTCTTTACGAACCAGATGAGGGCGCGCCGTGCCATCGACATGGACAACCCCCTCCATGCTTTCGCGCATCCACGGCGTGCAGTCGAACGTGATCGTCATGAATTCCGCCGCATGCTCCGCGCCGGCCACATCTTCGAAGCAGCGCTCGCGCGCCTCGTAAAGCGTCGAGGGGGCGAAAGGCATGAATTCGGTGCGCCGCAGGTTGTGGTTCAGCCAGTCATTAACAGAGCGATCGGTCGGCTGGTACAGAATAGAACGATTGCCCAATGCCCGCGGGCCGTACTCCATGCGGCCGTTCGCCCGCGCGACGACGTGCCCCCGCACCAGCAGGTCTGCCACAATTTCCTCGATCGGCTCATCGAGCGCCTCCGGCTCAAGGCCAAATTTGCGGAAGGCGGCCAAGATCGCTTCATCTGTCAGCTCGGTGCCCAGGTAAACATCGGCGATCGGCTCGCGCACTGCGGGCATCGTCTGTTCGAGCGTGCCAGGCACGCAGGCGGCTAACCCCGCGCCTACCGCGAGGCCGCCATCGCCCATGTGCGGATGAATGTGAATCTCGTCCACCTCTGCCAGTTCGTGCACGACTTGATTCACGCGCACGTTGGCGAACACCCCGCCGGCGACAGCAACTTTACGCAGGCCGGTCTTGCGCGCCCAGTACTGCACGAAACTGGCGGTCAGCTCCTCGAAGTGCACCTGAATGCTGGCGGCCATGTCTTCGCGCGTCCAGCCTTTCGGCAGGCGCCGTCCAAGTTCATCGATCGCGCTCTGAAACACGACACGGCCTTTGTTGACCAGCCGGCCTTGCTCAACGACGATGAATTCGCGCAGCAGGTCTAAATACTTCGGTTCACCATGGGCCGCCAACCCGGTGATCTTGCCCTCGTGCTTCATGGCCTTAAAACCGCACATGTGGGTGACGTAAGCATAGTAATTGCCGAGCGAGTTGTAGGTAGCGGTTTCATCAAGGCTTTCAAAAACGCCATCGCGAACGGTATAGACGCGGCCGCTCTTGGCATCGCCACCGCCATCGAGCGAGATGACGAGCGCATCATCGAACCCGCTGGTGTAATAGGCCGATGTGATATGGCAGAAATGATGATCGACGAATTCGATCGGGCATGTGATGTCAAATTCTTTTTGCAAAATTTGGCGCAGGCCAGCGCGGCGGCGTTGGAAAGTCGGCTCCAGCAGGGTGTAATAAGCGGTTTCGAGGAAAGGCAGCTCGTTGCGGTAGCGCGCGAACAGATGGGTTGACCGTTTGATGATGCCGCCAATTCCTGATGGTTTATATTGGAACCAGCCGTCAAACGGCTCCAGTTCGTCAACGAGCAGGTCGTCCTTGCCGCCAATGAGCACAGCGCTCAATTCATTGACGCTGGTATTGGAAAGGCGCAGCACTTCTCGGATTGAAGCACGAGGAAACCCCGTGACTAGCTTCAAGCGGGCGAGCCGTTCTTCATTGATAGCAGCGATGATGCGACCATCTTCGATAATGGCCGCGCCGCTGTCCCCTTCTGTGCCTAAACCGAGTACCTTCATCATATTGCCCCTTCTTAGCAACTCATCGAGCAGTGTCGTCGAAACTCGATCGAAGATGGCCGTCTGCGCGACACAAACAGCGCATCATGGAACATTCAGCCTGCAAAAGTTTCGACAATGTGTCTTTAGTATGCCGCGGAGCAACTTACCCAGACCTTGCACGAACCGCCTTTATCGACGAAGTGCATAAAGCACGCCCCCAACAACACCTTGCAAGGCGATGATGCCGTAGACGATCCACGCAAAGGCGACAGCTTCCGCGCGCGGCACGCCGAACGGCGCGAAGAAGAACGCAAAGACGCCCTCGCGCACCCCGATGGCGTTAATGGAAATGGGCAGCATCATGATGAAAGAAGCCAACGGGATGATCAGGAAGAAGTTGAGGAAGGGGATATCTAAATTCAACGCTTCGGCGACCAGAAAATAATGCAGCACGACATTGGCTTGCAGCAGCACCGAGAGGGCAAGCGCCTTGAGCAGGACGATCGTTTTGCCTTGAAAGGCTAAAAAGGCATTGATGACCTTCAGAATCGTCGCCTTGAAGGGAAGCGGCAGCCGTTCGATGAAGTTGGGCAGCGCCTGTGACGGCACAAACATGATGCCAGTCACTGCGATCGCGCCGACCGCACCCAACCCTATCCATAAATGCAGATTGTGCGCTTCGTCCACAATCTGCGGCGTGACGAACGCCGCCACCAGCGCGAACACGATCAAAACCAGAAGCCCCAAAAATCGATCGACGAAAACGACGGCCACTGCGCCAGATTTCGTTTGCCCTAACCGCCACGAGTCGTAAGCGCGCACCGCGTCCCCGCCCATGGTGGAAGGCAGGAAGTTGTTGAAAAACCCGCTAATGAGATAAGACTTGAACAGGAACGGGATCGCTGCCTCGACGTCTTGCGCTCGCATCAAAATTTGCCAGCGCAGGGCGCTGATGAACAGGCCAACGACATTTGACAGCACAGCCAGTCCGACCAAGATTACATTAGCCGAAGCGATCGCGTTAAAGACTTCTTCGAGATTGGTGTCGCGCAGGATCAGGTAGATCAACCCGGCTGAGACCAACACTTTGGCTGAGTTGAGGAGTGCTTTACGCAGATATCACCTCGCAACGCTAAAACAACCTTGCAGCAAATGAAGGCGGCTGCCGGAATTACAGCAGATTATGGCTTCGATACCAGTCGGCCGTCCGCTGGATGCCAGTACGCATATCGACCTGTGGTCGATAGCCCAGCATGCGGCGAGCCTTTGAAATATCAAACGCCCGATGTTTGCGGAAAAAATCAAGCCGACGCGGATAGAGCGGCGGCTTGATCGAGAGCGGCTCGCAGATGGCCTGGCATGCCTGCGCGGCGAACATAACGGGCGCGATCGGGAAATGCAGCGCGGGGGCTGGCCGGCCAAGTGCCTCGGCGATCATCTCAGTCAGCCGTTTGATCGTGACGAACTCCTCACCAGCGATGATGAACACTTCGCCGACGGCGGCGTCGCTGGCAGCGGCCAGCATGAAGCCAGTCACCAAGTCATCAATGTAGACATAATGGTAGTACACCTCGCCGCTGCCGAGCATCACGAACATGCGCCGGTTGATGGCCCGGAACAGCTTGACGAAGCGCAGATCGCCCGGGCCATAAATGGCCGAGGGGCGCACGACGGTCACAGGAAGGCCATGCTCTCGCATAAAGCTCAGCGCGCGCAGTTCTCCTTCAAGCTTCGATTTCTGATAACGATCGCCCGGCGCGTAGGGCGCATCTTCGTTCGCCGGTGGGTTTTCGATGTTGCCCAACACCCCCACCGTGCTGCAGTGGACAAAACGCCGCACGCCAGCGTCCAGCGCTGCGTAGAGCAGACGATCGGTGCCGCTGGCGTTCACCTGTTGAAAAGCGTTTTCTGTGCCTTGCTCGCGATACATGGCCGCGATGTGATAGACGGTATCGACGTTCTTGCACAAATCGGCGGGCAGCGAGTCTCCGGCCAGGTCACCGGTGACGATCTCAAGGTCGAGACCGGCCAGCGCCTCTCGTTTGCTGGTCGGGCGCACGAGCGCCCGCACCTCACAGCCAGCCTCGACCAACCGCCGGCATAAATTGCTGCCGGTAAAACCGCTGGCTCCCGTCACCAATACTGGCATAACGGCCCTTTCGTGTATCTATCCGCTGCGTCGTCGATCAGGGAGCCGTCTCCCCAGTGACCAGAGGCAGGCTCGCGAGTTCCTCAGCCGCTTGCTGGGCTACTGACCAGAAATATGGGCTGTCCGACGACGAGGCATCATAGGCCCACGCGCACGAAAATTCATCGACGATTTCCGAAAATGCTTCGTAAGCGAGCTGGAACTGCCCGGCGCGCCGCAGTGACCGCCCCAAGTTGAGATAGGCGATGGCGATGTTATCGAGCGCCCAGATGTTCTGGAAGCGCTGCTGCACGGCCGTCTGCTCTGCAATTGGCTGGATCTCGCACACGGCCGAAGCGATCAAACTATCCCGCTGGCGCAGCGCATCGGGCAGCCACACTTGAATATTACGCACACAGGCGGCCGTGCTGACCACATCGGCAGCCGACCAGGTCGCATTGGCGAGCTGCCCTGGGGTTGTGCCCTCGCACAGCGCTGGATCGGCCAGATCGATGAAACGCGCCAGCGTGGTCGCGCGATAATCCAACGTCTGCGACGCGACCGGCACCGGCCGGCCATCGACCAGCAGCAGACTGTGATGCACCCAGCAGGTCGTCTCGCCGGTACGCACGCGCACCCATTCTTCTTCCGATGTTCGATCGAGGATCTCAACGGTTTCCCCATTGTCGATCAGCAGCGTTACCGTGTGTTCAAGGCCGGGGCGCTCGCGGCAGTTCACCGATCCGCGATTATCAGACTCGACCTGCGCGAGGATGGGGACAAGCTCGCCGGCCCGCAGCGCGGTCGGCAGTTCAGCCCATGCCGGCTTCACGTCGCGGTTAGCGGTCACCAATCCCCAGTGGCAGCGATAGCGCAGGGTGACATCGGTCGCGCACAACCAGGGCGCATCGGCGAACGAGTAGATAAACAGGTCGATGTGCGCAGCGCGCGCGTTGTTGACCAGAGCAGCGATGAAACGCGCTTGAGCCGCTTGATTGGTCGTCAGGTTCGGGCAAGCGGTCAGCGTGCCGTCCGACGGCCAGCCCGTCTCTGTGATCACGATGGGCACATTCTGAAAGGCTGGATTGCTCAACAACAGCGCCCATTGATTGACCGAGTAGCGAACAGCCGCCTCGGGTTCTTCGCAGTTAAGAAAGCCATAGGTGTTCAAGCCGACCCAATCGACAGCTTCCGTCAAAGCTGCATTCTGGATCCACTGCAAAAAAACATCGCTGTAGCCGACTCGAACCTGCGGCGGGACAGCAGCCCGTACCTGCTCGATGTAGGCGCGGAGTTCATCGACGGTCAAATCGCCGCGCCGCAAAACCTCGCTGCCTACGATCACGGCGGTGACGTTGGGGTACTGGTTCGCCAGCGCGATGGCGGCTGCGATCTCGGCTTCATTCGCGGCCGCATCGCCACTTAACCGAGCCTGCACCACCACATCGACTTCATGCGCGCGCGCCGCATTAATGATTTGCTCGCTCAAAGTTTGCGCGTCTGGAATACGGATGGTCGTAAATTTCTCGGCAATCAGCTCAAGATCGCGGTCAATCTCGCTCTCCGAGGGGAAGGTAGCAGGGTTGCCGCGCTGGAAGACATCGTAGTTCACGCCGATGATCGGCGGTTCATCTTGAGCTTGCACAAGGCCCACGCAGCATAACCCAATCAATACGGCGACCCCTATCAGTCTTCTGATCATAACACCTCATTCTTACTTGCACCGGGCGTACACAGCGACTATCGAGCTAGGAAGATATTATCACGCACACCTAAACGTGAACATACGAGCGACGCTCATCCTCACCGCGCATCATAAAATGCCGGAGCCGTATCAATTTCAGCCGATCGAGATAGTTTGAGCTGCACGTAAACCACCCCGCCCAATAAAACCAGCAGCCAAGTCGAAGCGCGCAGCAGCAGCATCGTCGCGACGCCGACTAACGCAGGCAACCCGATTGTCGGATACAGCAGTGCATAGCTCCACTCTTGCCAGCCGATCCCGTTGATCGATAGGGGGATGGCGGCAAAGATAAGTGTGATCGGCACAATAAAAGCGATATCGATCAGCGCAGCCTGCGGCTCGAGCGATAAGGTGAGCAGCCAGACGAAAACCGCTACCTGCGCATAGAACAGCACAGACCAAAAAAAGGCGCCGGCCAACACGCGCGGCTGGTTACGAAAATCCAGAAGCGCCGTTTGAAAGCGGGCAAATTTCGCGGTGAGCTGCTGCGCCAACCTAAGCTGCACGCGCTGCTGAATGAAGCGCAGCGGCCGGGCATCCAGCGCCAGCCACAGGATCACGGCCATCCCGCTGGCCGCCAGCAGCAAAATGAGCGGCAAGCTGGTAAGCGCGGTGAAGCGCGAAAAAAAAGCGATGCAGGCCAAGATCAGCAAGACGATGAAGCCAGTCAGCCGATCGGTGAAAACGGATGCCGCCGCCGCTGCGCGGCTGCCAACAACCAGCCCCAACTCATGAATGCGCACGACATCGCCGCCGATGTTAGATGGCATGAAGTTGTTAAAGAATATGCTGACCAGGTACAGCCGAAACAATGCCGGCAGCGAAACTTGAAAGCCTTGCGAACGGACCAGAAGCCGCCATTTGATCGCGCTCAATAACGGGGCAACCGGAGACAGCAGCAAACACAGCACCAGCAGCTCTGGGTTAACCCCCTCCAACGCTTCTTTGACTGAGCCAAGTCCCACTTCATAGAGCACCAACCCTAGCAGGACTGCAGCGATGCCAAGATTAACATAGCGCCCCCGCTTTTTATGCCGGCGACCGTTCTCAGCCGTCTCGTTTAGTCTCAACGCATGTTGCTCCTACCTCAGCATTCATCGTCGATGTATTGCGGGATACGAGCTTTAGCTAACAATTTATAACTGATATTTTTTAACACCAGGTGATCGATCCAAGCTGCGGTTCGGAAAACGGGGTAAACGAGCGAATAGGCTCGAAAGGCAGACCGATATTTCGCCATATCCTGCCCCGTGACGACCAGCCCTTTCTGCGACTTGCTTTCTCCTTTCAGCAGCGACATGGCGAAGACGATCATCGTATCGACAAATTCGGTGCAGAAGCCTGAATAGCGATGGGCCGCCACGATTTCGAAGTCATCGCCAAGCGCCCGCTCCAGCGAAGCCAACGTGTAGCCGGGGCGCAGGTGACCGTGTTTTTCATCAGTTTGGCCCAACAGTTTTTGGATGCGCCGCAGCAGGCCATCCCGCTCCCAATAGGGCACGTTGATTAGAAGGACGCCCTCCGGTTTCAAAACGCGCGCCAATTCCTCAATGAAGCGGCGTTCATCGGCCACATGTTCCAGATAATCGACGACGACAACGCGGTCGAACGTCGCGTCTGCAAACGGAAGCTCTGCGCCATCGATGGCATAGGCCTCCGTCCCGACCAATTCACGAATCGACTCGACGTCGACATCAACGCTTGACCAGCGGCCGCCCCGCTGGCGCAGCAGGTAGCTGATCACGCCGTTATCGCCCCCGATATCGAGACAGCGCATATCGCCCCTGACATCGAGCATCATGGTGATGGCTTCGTATTTTTGCTGCTTCATCAGCGAGCGATTGAACAGGCGAACAGACCAGTGTTCCATCAGCGGCTCACTTCTTTATCGGAATTGTGAAAACTTCAACCGAATGCGTTCGCACTCAGACACTGGCAAGCGAATTGAGCATGAAAAAGCTGTTCACCTCATCGATCTCGCGGTCAATTCGATGATCTTTCCAGCCAAGCAGCTTGCCCATCTCGCGCGCGCACAAGGCGAGCAGATCGTCGTCTGGCCGCTGCGCCGAGCCAAGCTCAGTTCTCCTCAGCACCACGTCAGAGAGTTTAAGCGCTGCTTCCTTATGGACGGCATAGTGAATTTGGGCTATCAAAACGGCGCGCAGCGCTTCATGTGCGGGCAGGCCGCGTACATCTTCGTTGAGATAATCGAGGACTTTAGCGTAATCGCTGCCGTAATTGTAGAGCAGCTGCTTGAGCGTTTCTGCCCTAAGCCCCCAACGATTGGCTGTCACAGCGTTTTCGAAGAATTCACTAAAGTTCTGAATCGCGCCGCGCAGCGGAACCTTATCCGAGATCGATTTAGGCGGCGGCTGCCCCCAGATCAGGGCGACGCGGTCGAGCACCTGAACGGCGACGTGGCGGGCGGTGGTGTATTTCACGCCCTCCACACTCACGATGCCGTGAACCCCATCGCGACGGTGATCGATGATGCGCGGATGCTTGCGAAGCTGAAGCGCGCCCGCCTCCGCCTCAGGCTCGTTGATCGGCAGCAGCCCGCGGTGGACAAGCGTCACATCGGCAAGCGAAAGCCGCGCTGCAGGATAAGCCCGGTTAATGCTCTCGAGCAGGCCGAGGACCTCTTCAGGTTTCACAGATAGGTCATCGGGATGGCCTGTATAAAGCGAGTAATCGGTGCCGATGAGGGCATAGCCGCGCCATGGCGCGACGAAATAAAGACGGCCATCGCCATTCAGGCCAACAGCATAATCCTCAAACAGCGGGCGCGTGATCACGTTGATGGCTTTAGCCAGCGCGGGCGGCTTGCGCTCGCCCAGCCCAGGCAGCAGCGTTTGCAGCGTGCCGCTCCACGGGCTGGCGCAGTTGATGATCATGCGGCTGCGAATCTCAAATTCTCCCCCGCTCAGCCGGTCGCGCACGCGCGCGCCGATAACGCGATCGCCTTCGCATAGAAAGCCGACCACTTTGGCGTAATTCGCAACATCGGCGCCGATTTGCGCGGCCGACTCGATGAAGGCCAGCACTAACCGCTCCGAGTTGTACACCTGCGCATCATAGAACAGCGCTGCGCCCGTCAGGCCATGTTCGGGCAGTTCGGGCAGCAGACTTAAACACTCGCTTTTCGATAACGTGCGTCCATCAGGAATATGCTTGCGCACGTCCATCATGCGGTTGCGGTCATAATTGACCGTGTCGTTGATGCGCAGCGCTAAACCGAGCAGCTCCTTGCCACGCAGGCCATGCCCGTAAGTCGGCACGATGACGGGCAGCGGATGCACCAAATGCGGCGCAATGTACATCAGCGTGCTGCGCTCATTGGTCGAGATGCGCATCCGCTTAAAATCGGCTGACTGCAGGTAGCGCAGCCCACCATGGATGATCTTCAGGCTGTGTGCCGAAGTCGCCGAGGCGAAGTCGTTCTGCTCGACCAGCGCGGCAGAATAACCTCGCAGGACAGCCTCCCACAGCGCGCATGCTCCATGGATGCCGCCGCCGATCACCAGGACGTCATAATGCGTTTTCGAAAGAAGGGCGGTATCTCTTAAAATCAGGTTCTCTCCTTGATGCCGGGCGTGAGCGCATCGCGCTCCAACGACTCGATAAGCTCGCTCAGCGCGCGGTGAAACGAGGCATAGCTGTAACACTCGGTCACATGCCGCTTACCGGCCGAACCTAAGGCCGCGCGCAGAGCGGGATCGGCTGCGAGCTGCGCCAGCCCTTCGGCGAATGCTGCTGCCGTCGGCTCGGTCAGGCGTGCAATTTCAGGCGTGAGCACCTGTGTGTGGGTTTTGAGGTTGGTCGCTACGATCGGCTTGCCGCTCTGCAGATACGAATAGATTTTCATCGGCGTATTGCTGCCGCTGATGCGCGGCGACACGAGCACATCCGCCTGCGCCAGATAGCGGCCCAGTTGGGCGACCGGCCGCGGGCCTAAAAACAGGGTTTGTTCGCCGATGCCGAGGGCGGCGCAGCGCTCTTTGTAGCGAGCGATATCATCGGCGCGGCCGCCGATGATGACGAGCCGCAGCTGCGGCTGTTGGCGCTGCGCCAAGGCGAAGCTTTCCAGCAGCAGATCGATGCCCTGATACGGCTCCAAATTGCCCACATACATCGCGAGACAGTCGGGAATTTGCGCGCGCAGATCGTCGATGTCTTCATCCTCAACGGCGTCATGGGCCAGTGGAACGTCATGCAGCACGACAATACGTTTGGGGCGATGTTGGCGGGCGGTCTCGGCCAGCGCTTCGCACACCGGCACAACCGCTTCGGCATGGCGCACCGCCAAGCCTTCCAGCGCTCGCATAAGCGGCAGCAAAAAGCTCAAGCGTTCATTCTTTTCAACGAGCTGTTCAGGAAGCGACGAGTCCATGTCATAAATATAAGGAACGCCGAACAGCACCTTAAGCAGCAGGGCGATGAACACGCTTTCTTCGACCGCCTGCACCAGATCATACCGCCGGCGCAGACACTGCTGCAGCGCCTGTACCGTCATGAAGCCATCGCAAACCAGCTTTTTCCAAGAGAACCCCGGCCGAATGCCATGCACAAGGCCGGGGGTGCGTCGCAGGGCAATCCCATCGAAAGAGACGTCCTCCCCTTCATGATAGGTGAGTACATCTACCTGTATGCCGCGCTGCGACAAAACCTCCAGTACCAGCTTGATCGCGATCGGAGAGCCGCGCTCCTGATAAAAAGGCTGCGGCGCGAGAAAAAGCATGCGCATCATCAAACGTCAGCCGAGATCGCTCTGCTGGCGCAGCAGTTTCATGATCACCGGAGAGCCGAAGTGTTTCGTCAACCGTAAGCGCCGAGAGACAGCTTCAAGGGCGGCGGAGAGCTGTGGCAGTTTCAATTTGCGATGCAGCACCATCGGCAGAAAAAATTCGGGGTAGCGCTCCGAAAGGGCGAAATTGTGCTGCTGGAAAACCCTGAGCAGCTCTGCCTGGGTGAACACGCGATATGGGCGGGTGTTGCCTTCAAGCTGCTTTTTGAGACGAAACAGGTTGGGCGTGAAGTAGTTCACGCTGTGCTTTTCAGGATAATCGATGAGGATGCACTTCTCGGCCACGCGCGCCATTTCGGCGATGAACCGTTCCCACTGCGTGACGTGCGGCAGCAGGCGGTAGCTGATGACGACCCCAAACGATCGATCGGCGTAGGGCAGGTTCAAGAAGTCAACCACTTCGAAGTTGCACAATTTCCGGTCGACAAATGAGGCAATGCGCGCCTTACAAATTTCGGCGCTGCCACCCACGGTGACGTCGTACTGGCGGCGGATCAGCGCTTCGGTGAGCTGCCCGTGGCCACCTCCTAGATCAAGGATGGTAGCGCCGGGGTAGGGCGCCAGCATATCCAGCGTTGCCTGCTGCTGCACTTCAAGGAACCACGCCCCGACCTTGCCAGCGAATCGCGCGGCATAGCCCTCTGAGCTGGTTTCGATATCGGCCGTTTCCATAAATTCAGTAATCGCTTCCAGCGTCATCACAGCCTCAGCACAGCGCGCTGTCTCAGCGGCCCTCGACTCGTTCCTTACAATTTACGGCGTCAACCTTTCTAGAAACTTTCAGAATTCTCCTAACATCGCGGCGCCAAAACTGGACTGAGCGAAAACTTGTCATGTTATTCATATTCAAGGTGTAAGGTGCATCCTAAGGGAATAATGGTCAAAACCGCTCTGCCGCCGCGCCATAGTGCTAAAAAAGGAAAACGATATGGCGATCACTGAACAGCTCGAGACGATCGAGCAGCGCTCCTACCCCCAACCGCCCCACAAGGTCGCTGAGGTGGCCACCGAGCCAGCTGCCGAACGGGCTCGCAGTCATCCTGAAATTTCAGTTGTGATCCCGCTCTATAACGAGGAGGAAAGCATCGCTTTCCTTTATGAAGAACTGAGCGCCGCGCTCGAGGACTTGGGGAGAACCTACGAAGTGATCGTCATTGATGACGGCAGCCAAGACCTGAGCTTTCAGCGGCTGAAGGAAATTCACGAGCGCGATCCGCGCTGGCGCGTCGTGCGTTTTCGTCGCAATTTCGGCCAGACGGCTGGGATCATGGCCGGCTTCGAGGCAGCGCGCGGCGACATCATCGTCACGATGGATGCCGATCTACAAAACGACCCGCGCGATATCAAGGCGGTGCTGGCGAAGATGGACGAAGGGTACGACATCGTCAGCGGCTGGCGCGTCAACCGTAAAGAGCCGTTCCTCACCCGCCGCCTGCCCTCGATGACGGCCAATCGCCTCATCTCAAAGGCGACCGGAGTTTATTTGCACGACTATGGATGCACCCTCAAGGCGTATCGTTATGAGGTCGCCAAAGATATCAAGCTTTACGGCGAATTGCACCGCTTCATCCCAGCCATCGCCAGCAGCATGGGCGTGACGATCGCGGAAGTTCCCGTCAATGACCGGGCACGCCGATTCGGCCGCAGCAAATATACGATTAACCGCACGATCAAGGTCATGATCGACTTGATCACGGTGGTATTTTTCCTCAGCTTTTCGACGCGGCCGCTGCACATGTTCGGCATCCTCGGCCTCTCGATGGCGGGGCTCGGCTCGATAATCGCGCTCTATCTTGCTTACATCCGCCTCGTCCTCAGCCAGCCGATCGCTGATCGCCCGCTGCTGATGCTGGCCATGCTGCTGATCATCGTCGGCGTTCAGATCATCGGAACCGGCCTGCTGGCGGAATTCGTCATGCGCAGCTATCACGAGCCGCAGGGTCGCAAGATCTATACCGTGCGCGAGCAGCTCGATGATAGCGAGCGCCGGTCGCTCTGACGGCTCGCTGCCTAGCTTTCGGAGGTGGGTTTATGATCGCGCACATCGCCAATAACTCGCGCTGGGACGCCAGCCACGATGGCGTAAGCGGGCACGTCGCGAGTGACGACTGCACCGGCGCCGATCAGGGCGAATTTACCGACCGTCACCCCGCCCAGGATGGTAGCATTGCTGCCAATGCCGACGCCTGCGCCGATCGTCGTCGTCACGAGCGACCAGTCGTCGCGCCCTTTCAGATCGCCGGTCGCAGTGACCGCGCGCGGATACAGGTCATTGACGAACATCACCCCATGGCCGACGAACACGCCGTCCTCCAGCGTCACCCCTTCGCAGATGAACGAATGGGACTGGATTTTGCACCGGCGGCCGATGGTGACGCCGCTTTGAATTTCGACGAACGGGCCGATCTGCGTCTCATCGCCGATGACGCAGCCGTACAAATTAACCAGATCGGGATGCAAGATGCGCACAGCATCTCCCAGTCGAACGTTGTCACTAATCGGCACCGGAAGCTCCTTCATGTATGGCAAAGTTGGCGCTCATCGCTTTACTTGCGAGTGTAAGGTGAGACCACATCTGAAGCAAGAGTAAACCAGTTTAACGAGCGTAACACGGGTGGGCTTGAGATTTGCAAGGTCGCCTATCTAGACAGACGCCGATCCGTTTCGTCGAGAGGTTTAGTTCACTGAAAGGCACAGTGCATACGATGATGCACAGATTGTCCGCTGCTGCTGTGGAAGGCGCTTGACGATGCGAATAACACGCCTGCTGAGATGGGGAGCCACGGCACTTAGCCTTTTTGTTCTGCTGTACTTGGGGAAAAGGATGGCGACCATTACCACACTTAACTTGAAAAACAGTTCAGCCATGCCCTATCAACTGCGTTTCTTCGCCGGGCGGGTGAATGGCCGGCTCAAGAATTTTCGACTGTCTTCATATCTTTTCATCAAACGGGCGCTCGATATTGCCGTTGCGGCTTCGCTGCTGCTGTTCCTTGCGCCACTTATCCTCGTCATCAGCATCCTGATCCGCCTCGACTCGCCGGGCAGCGCGATTTTCGCTCAAGAGCGGGTGGGCACGCGCGTTCGCGTGCGCAATGGCAGCAAGGTGTGGGAGCTGCGGCCGTTCACCGTTTACAAGTTCCGCACCATGCGGCAGGACGCCAAGAACGACATCCACAAGGAATTTGTGCAGGCTTTCATCCGCAATGACAGCGCGAAAATGGAGCTGCTGCAGAACGGCAAAGGCAAAAAGGGCGTCTACAAACTCGTTAACGACACCCGGGTGACGCGCGTCGGCAAGGTGCTGCGCAAAACCAGCCTCGATGAGCTGCCCCAGCTTTGGAACGTCTTGATCGGCGATATGTCGCTGGTTGGGCCGCGGCCGGCCCTTGCCTATGAAGTCGACGTGTACACCCCGCAGCACTTGCGCCGGCTTGAAGCGCAGCCGGGTCTAACGGGCCTGTGGCAGGTCTCGGCGCGCAGCTCGGTCGATTTCGACAAAATGGTTGACCTGGACACCTGGTACATCGAAAACCAGTCGCTGTGGCTGGACCTGAAGATCCTGTTTATGACGCCGTTAGCCGTCCTGCGCGGCAAAGGCGCAGCCTAGTCTATCCGAAATTGAGTGGAATCGAGGTCGAAGACACATAATGAGCACTAACGTGGTAAATGTCGCTGTCATCGGCGCCGGCTATTGGGGGCCAAACTTGATCCGCAATCTGGTTGAGCTGCCACAGACCAACCTGGTGGCCGTCGTTGATATGCGTGAGGAACGCTTAAACCACATCGCCACGCTTTACCCGAGCGTGAAGACATTCAAAGACTACCACGAGCTGTTCACGCTCGATTTGGATGCTGTTGTCATCGCCACGCCACCAGCGACCCACTTTTCTATCGCTCGCGACTGCCTTGAGCATAACCTGCATACGCTGGTCGAGAAACCACTCACACTGCGCAGCGAAGATGCGCAGGAGCTGATCGCGCTGGCCGAACAACGCGGGCTAACCCTGATGGTTGGCAACACGTTCGAGTACAATGCCGCGGTGCGTATGCTGCGCGACTTGATCACTTCGGGCGAACTGGGCGAAATTTATTACGTGAACGCCGTTCGCACCAATCTCGGGCTGTTTCAGTCCAACGTCAACGCGATGTGGGATCTGGCGCCGCACGACCTTTCGATCCTGCTCTACATCCTTGGTCAGGAACCGGATACCGTGAGCGCGCAGGGGGGCGCCTCGATCTTCGCGCATATTTACGATGTCGTCTACATGCACCTGAAGTTTAAGAGCTCCTTGCTGGCGCACATCCATGTGAGCTGGCTCGATCCGTGCAAGGTGCGCCGCATCACGGTGGTCGGCAGCAAGAAGATGGCCGTCTATGACGATGTGGAGACGCTTGAGAAGATCAAGATCTATGACCGCGGCGTCGACCGGCCGCCGTACACCGACAGCTACGCTGATTTCCACTGCAGCTATCGCTATGGCGATATCGTGACGCCGCATATTCAACTGGTCGAGCCGCTGCGCGCCGAGTGCATCCATTTCGCCGAGAGCATTATCAACAAAACGCCGCCGCGCAGCGATGGCACTGTTGGCTTGCGCATCGTCAAAATCCTCGAGGCAGCCTCGCGCTCCCTCGATGAAAACGGCGCGGTCGTCGGCATCGAACCCACGCCCAGCCGGCTTTCGGCAGCTGCAGCACGATCATAACTTCGACCTTATCCATAACAGCAAAGTGGAGACCATGAAGGTACCTTTTCTCGATCTCAAAGCGCAGCACCAGCCGATTCAGGCTGAGATTGATGCAGCCTTTCACAGCATTTTCGCCCGCACTGCGTTCATCTTGGGCGATGAAGTCGCTCAATTCGAGCGGGAATTTGCCGAGTATTGCAACGTCGAGTTCGCCGTCGGGGTTGACAGCGGCCTTTCAGCGCTCAAGCTGGCGCTGAAAGCCTATGACATCGGCCCCGGCGATGAGGTGATCGTCCCGGCCAACACCTTCGTCGCCACAGCGGCTGCCGTGACGTTCGTTGGTGCGCAGCCCGTGCTGGTCGATATTGAGCCGGGCACGTACAACATCGATCCCGAACAGATCGAAGCCGCGCTGACGCCGCGCACCAAAGCGATCATCCCCGTCCATTTATACGGCATCCCGGCCGACATGATGCGCATTTGGGAGATTGCGCAGCGCCACGGCCTCATCGTGATCGAAGACGCCTGCCAAGCCCATGGCGCCTATTATCATGAAAAGCGCGCGGGTTCGCTCAGCCATGCCGCCGCTTTCAGTTTTTATCCGGGCAAGAACCTCGGCGCGGCTGGCGATGCTGGGGCGCTCGTTACCTCCGACCCTGTGGTTGCCGAGCGCGTGCGCTCGATGCGAAACTGCGGCCAGCGTGAAAAGTATCATCACGTCACCGCTCCGTATAACCACCGAATGGACACGCTTCATGCCGCCGTGCTCAGCATCAAGCTGCGCCGTTTGGATGATTGGAACGCGGCTCGGCGCACTCATGCTGAGTTGTACAACGAACTGTTGAGCGATCTCGACGTCATCACGCCGGCTGTGCCCGCCGATACAGTTCCAGTCTGGCATTTGTACGTCATTCGCGCTGAGGAGCGCGATGCGCTCAAGGCTCATCTGGAAGCAAAGGGCATCGGCACCGGTTTGCACTACCCCATCCCGATCCACCTGCAGGAGTTCTATCAAAGTTTGGGTTATGGCGCGGGCGCGTTCCCGGTCACCGAGGACTATGCGCAGCGCATCCTATCGCTGCCGATGTACCCAGAAATGAGCCGCGAAGCGGTTGAATATGTTTCTGAAGCGATCCGAGAATTCATCACGGCCGATGAGGTTCATGCTGCGCTTTAAGCGCATGCCGGCGCCTGTCGACTCTATGTAGAAGTGAGGGGCAACAAGTGGACTTGTCAGTCTATTATCAAATCATCGTCAGGCGCAAATGGGTCATCGTGCTCACTGCCGCAGTCGCTGGCCTTGTCGCGTTGATCGGCAGCCTGCAAACGCCCCCCACTTACGAGGCGCGCGTGCGACTGCAGATCATCCCGTATGCGCTGTCTGCGCCAGACTACGGCAGTTACATTTACTTCGACCGGTTGGCCAACACGTACTCCGAGATCGTGAGCAGCGATCAGTTCACCAGTTACGCCAAAAATGTGCTCAACCTCGAAGAACTGCCCAATTTTACCATTCAGGTGATCCCGCAGACGGAGCTGATGCGCCTTTCAGTCATTGATACCAGCCCTGAAGAGGCGCAGCGCGTCGCCAATGTGCTGGCGCAGCTGCTCGTTGAGGAAAACCAAACGACCTATAACGTCGGCTCTGGCGTGCAAACCGCGCTGCGCGAGCAGATCAATACGCTTGAGCAGCGGATTGACGAACTGATCGTCGAGTTCAGCATTCTCGATAATCAGACGCCGCGCAATGTCGAACGCATTGCTGAAGTGCAGCGGGCGCTTACTGCGCTCGAACGCAACTACGATCTGCTGCTTAACAATTACAACCAGGCGGCCGTGGCACAGGTCGTGCGCGCCAACGCCCTTTCGATCGTCCAGCCCGCCAGTTTGCCCGAAGAGCCGGTTGGCCCGCTGACCACGCGTAACGTCGCGATCGCCATCGTCGTGGGGCTGGTCGCCGGGTTTGGGTTGGCCTTTCTGCTGGAAAATGTCAACCCGCTGCTGCACAACGATAAACAGATCGAGACGATCCTGCACGCGCCGATCATCACCCGCGTTCCGGTCATGAAGAAGCCCTATCGCAACGACGCGTTTGCGGGAGACTGGGTCGCAGCCGAGGCGTTTCGCCGGCTGCGCACCTACCTGTTCAGCGACGACGACGATATCTCGCTGCGCTTCCTGCTCGTCACCAGCGCGATCCCCGAGGAAGGCAAGACGACAACGGCAGCTAACCTCGGGCTGGCGGTCGCGCATACTGGGCGCAGCGTGCTGCTCATCGACGGCGATATGCTGCGCCCCAGCCTGCACAAACGCTATGGACTGTCTAACTTGGCCGGGCTAAGCACGGTGCTGCGCGGCCGCAGCAAATTGACCGAGTCGGTTCAGTCGTATGGCAAGTCCGGCCTGCACATCTTGACGGCCGGGCCGACCGACGTCGGCGCGCAGGAAATGATGAGTTCCGATCGTTTCTTCCGCTTGCTCGATGAAGTGCTGCAAACCTATGAACTGGTCATTTTCGATGCGCCGGCGGTGCTCGCTGCCGCCAATGCGCTGCTGATCGCCAAGCAGATGTCTGGCGTGCTCTGGGTCGTTGACCGGCAGAAGGTCGATCGCAACACGCTCGCGTTCGCCTACAGCCAGTTCGAGAACATGGGGGCGCGCCTGCTCGGCGTGGTCGTCAATCGCGCTCGACGCGACCGAACCAGCCGCTGGAGCAAAAGCTATCGGCCTTCACTGAATGGCAAGCAGCCTGCGCCGAAGACCACCTCACCGCAGCCGCCAGCCAGACAGGGAGCAAAGTAGTGAATGCCTGCTTCGTAAGCCAGCGCCATTACCCCGGCGATGCGCGGCTGGCCAACGAGATCCGCGCGGCGCAGGATCTCGGGCTGTCAGTCTCGATCATCTGCATGCGCGGCCAGGGCCAGCCCTTAGCGAGCCTTGAGGATGGCGTTCGCATTTACCGAGTGCCTTCGCTGCCGCGCCAGCGCGCCGGCAAACTGCGCTACATCCTCGAATACGCGACGTTCTTTGTGCCCACCTTTTTCTTGCTGGCCACCTTGCACCTGGTCAAGGGCTACAGGCTGGTGCACATCACCAACCTGCCCGATGCCCTCGTGTTCGCGGCGCTGGTGCCCAAACTGCTGGGCGCTAAAGTACTCTTCGACCTGCGCGAGTGCACGCCGGAGATGTTCATCGACCGGTTTGGCGCCCATCCAGAAGGCCGCGTAATCCGCCTCATGGTCGCGATCGAACAGGCAGCGCTGCGATTTGCCGATCTCAACATCACTTGCACTGAGCAGATGCGGCAGGCCTTGATCGCGCGCGGCGGCGCGCAGGACAGAATCGCCGTGATCATGAATGGCGGCGCGCCGCATCTGCTGCTAGAACCGCGCCTGCCCGATCCGACTGATCGCGCTGAGGACGAGTTTCGCATCGTCACCCATGGCACGGTCATCCGCCGTTACGGACACGAGCTGCTGCTCGAAGCGATGGCGGAAGTCGTGCGCGCAGTGCCACAGGCGCGCCTGACGATCTTTGGGCGTGGCGAACTGCTGCCCGCGCTGGAAGCCCAGCGGGCGCGGCTCGGCTTGGCTGAACAGGTTGCGCTGGCCGGCTTCGTCCCCGATGACGAGCTGATTCGCCAGCTGCGCCGCGCGCACTGCGGCGTCGTCCCACTCATGCGCAACCCAGAGAGCGACCTCGTCCATACCTATAAGATGTTCGAGTATATCCATCTCGGCATTCCAACGGTGATCAGCCGCACGAAGGCCGTCGCCGCCTATTTTGATGAAGACAGCCTGCGCTTTTTCGAGCCGAATGATGCGCACTCATTGGCAGCGGCGCTCATCGATCTGGCGCACGACCCGCACAAACGTTATGCCCTGGCAGCGAACGCCCTCAAGGCTTATGAACGTTATGCCCCTCCGGTACAGCGCCAAGCCTACGCCGATCTCGTCGCTGAACTGCTGCGCCTGCGCCACAGCACGCTGGCGATTGGTCGAGAGCGCTGACGAGGGCGAAGATGACTCTGACGGGCCTTCAACAGTGGCAGGATTACGGCTGGGCGATCCTGATCGGCTTGGCCATTGGCGTGGTCTCGCTGCTGTCGCCCCTGCTTGCGCTGGGGTTGATGCTGGCGGCGATCTTTGCGCTCAGCGCCCTGCGCCGGCCGATGCTGATCCCATACACCGCGATCGCCAATGCCAGCTTTCTGGTCGGCATGCAGCGCGGCCAGCTCATACCGCTGTTCATCCCCAACGAGCCGATCCTGCTGGGGCTTTTGGGGCTGGCTTTCATGGTCGTGATGGCGCGAGGCAGCACGGTGCGCTATCGCGGCGAAATCCTGCTCGCTCTGGGCGTGTTCGTCATCGGCACTTCGTTCCTCCCGCTGATGGCCTACTTCGGCCGGAGATTTCCACTCGGCACGGCCGATCTGTTCAGCCTGCTAGCGCCCGCGCAGTACCTGATCACCTTTTGGATCTTCAGCCAGATCCCGCGGAACGACGCCGAGCGCCATCGCATCGTGCAGTTCATGCTGCTATGCGCGTCGGTCGTGGCAGTCATCGGTCTGATGCAGGCGGCGAACATCCCCGTTGTGACCGGCCTGCTGCGCCAGTGGTATCCCTCTCCCCACGAGAGCGCTGCGCTCTCCCTCGGCCGCGTCACCTCCGTGTTAGGGGCTTGGAATTCGCTCGGCAATTACCTGATGATCGTGCTGCTGCTGATCGTCGCGACGCAGAGCTATCCCCGCTCAAGGTTGGCGACCGCCAACACGCTGGCCGCGCTGATCTTGTGTGCGATGTGCCTGCTGGCCAGCGGGTCGTATGCCAGCCTGTTCGGCCTCGGTTTCGGCGTCATGGTGATCAAGGTGTTCTTCGACCGGCGCGGGCTGAAGGCACTGCTGGTCCTCGGTTTCTTGCTCACCATCACCTCGGCGTTTCTGCTTCAAGATCAGATCGCAGAGCGGTTGAACTATCAGTTCCGCGACTCTGGCATCATCCCACAAACGCTGGCCTACCGCTTCACCGTTTGGCAGAACATCTTCTTCCCGATTTTGGAGCGCAATCTGGTCTGGGGCGTCAGCCCCACGCTAACCGGCCGTGTGACATGGGAATGGGCGGAGAGCCACTATCTCTACCTGCTGTTCCGTTCCGGCCTGATCTCGCTGCTGGCGCACCTCGCTTTCGTCGCGCTAATGCTGCGCTGGGCTTTGCGCTACATCGGCGTGGGATCTGACCTGGCGCGCATGCTGGCGATCGCGCTGCTGACGATCATGATCTCGCTGACGATCATGGGTTTCACTAACGAGGTTTTCACCAGTTCTGGCGCGATCGACTTCATGTGGATGATCATCGGGCTGGTCGCCGGCAGCCAGTTACGAGAAAAGGAGCCTGCACTCTATGCTGTCCACCCCTTACGAGCGTAAGCAGGACGGGTTACGCCCACGCATCATCGCGATCGTCTGGGCGCCAGAGGAGAGCCGTACTGCCATGTATGGATGCTACCTTAACGCGCCTGTGTTCTACATCCATTACCTGCTTTACAAACGGCCGTTCGTTGCGCCCTTCAAGTACATCGCACAGGCCATCAAAACGCTGATCGTGCTGTTCCAGCAGCGGCCACGCGCCATCTTCGTGACCAACCCGCCGGCCTTTGCGCCGTTTTTCGTCTTCCTCTACGCCCAACTGACCGGCACGCCCTATATTATGGACACCCACTCGCCAGCGCTCTACTCGCGCAAATGGGGCTGGACGGTGCCGCTGCAGCGTTTCCTGGCGCGCCGCGCGCTGGTCAACCTCGTCGATCAGGAACGTTTTCACGAGCTGTTTGAGGCGTGGGGCGCCAAAGCGATCGTGCTCGAAAAGCCGCCGCGCAATTTCCAGAACCGCGCTTTCGAATACATCGGCGACCCAAGCCGGTTCGAGATCACGGTGATCAACACGTTCGCCGTCGATGAGCCGGTCGATATCATCCTAGAAGCGGCGCGCGAGCTGCCGGATGTCCATTTTTATATCCTTGGCGATACGACGCTGGCCAACCCGGCCGATCTGCAGAACGCCCCCGACAACGTGACGTTTACCGGCTATCTGCTCGGCAGCGATTACTGGAACCGCCTTTACAGCTCGCGCGCGGTGATGGCGCTGACGACCTACCCACATTCGCTGCTGGCCGGCGCGCAGGATGGCGGCGAGCTGGACAAGCCGCTGCTGCTTTCGCGCCAGCCCGCGCTTGAAGAATACTTCACTAAAGGCGCCGTTTTCATCGAGAACTCAACGGCCGGCATCATCGAAGGCGTGAGGGCGCTGATGGCACGGGAAGCGCAGCTAACGACCGAGATCGCCGATCTCGTCAATGAACGCCATGAACACTGGCAGTCTCGTTTTCAGCAACTCGACCGGATGATCGATGCGGGGATGCGGTGAGCACCTTGACCAAACAGCTAAAGCAGCAAATCGCTGGGTTCGATCTGCGCTTCATCACCGAGTCCGGCATGCTCGCGATCGGCATCGCCATCGCGCGCGTGCTGGGGTTTGGGTTTTCGTTCATCCTCGCACGGCGGCTGGAGCCGGAGAGTTTTGGCTATATCCAGTACACGATCACGCTGGCGGGCATCGTCGCGATCGGGACGCAGCCGTTCGTCCAACATGTACTGGCGCGCTTTGTCGGCAAAGAGGCAGCCGATCAGGAACGGTTAGCGCAAACCCTTCACGCCATCTGGTACCTTCTGCTGGGCATCACCGCGCTGACGGTGATCGTCGTCGTGCCGTTGCTGCTGCTGGGCGGCCGCTTCTCAGTCGGCGTGATGGTGATCTTCTTCGGCCTCACCTTGTTTTACAGTTACTATGGGCTGGCGCGCGGCTTCATGGCTTCGCGGCGGCTGCTAATCGCCTATTTAGGCAGCAACGTCGTCCAGATCATCGCCATCGTGATCGTCTATCAATTCGGCCGGTCACAGTCCCCAATGCCAGCGCTGCTCATTTACGGGCTGTCTTATCTGCTGCCGATCGCGATCCTGCAGGTGTGGAAACCACTGCCGCTGCATTTTCACCTTCGCCTGCCAGATAAGGCGATTAGCCTTGAAGTGCTGCGCTTCAGCATCCCGATCTGGATCTCGCATGCAGCTTACATTTTCTATGCTGGCGTCGATATCCTGCTGATCGAACGCCACCTCTCCACCGCAGCGGTGGGCACCTATACCCTCACCAAGACAATCTCGGCGGTATTCGGCTTCGTGCCGCTCGGCCTGATCACGCTGCTGCTGCCGAAGGTCGCTTCGCTGCCTAAAGAGCAGCATGCCAGCCTGCTCAAACGAACGCTGCTGCTCGCCCTGCTGGTCAACAGCGTGGTGTTCACCGTATATGCGCTCGCTTACAGCTGGTTCATCGAGACGTTTTTCGGCCCGGCCTATCTGCTGCCGCTGAGCGTCATGCTCATGATCGCCCTCTCCGATATCCTGTTCGGCTTCCACGGCATCATCACGGCCGTCGTGGTCGGCGCGAACCACCCTCAGCTTGAGACGATCAGCCGAGTGGTGATCGTCGTCTTCGCGATCGGCATCGGCAGTTGGCTGATCCCGCGCTTTGGGTTGGTCGGCGCGGGCATGATGATGTTTGGCAGCGGCATCGTCTCGATCCTGACCTACGTCGTCGCAGCCGTGCTGCACAAGTCAAGAAACCGAACGCTAGAGAAGGTGGCGACATGAAAGATCAGGTGAAACTCGTCGTCGTGATCCCGGTTGGGGGTCTCAGTTCGAAGAATCGCTTTGAGCACATCGTCGATACGGTCGAGAGCGTGACTCACTATGCAACGCCCAGCCGGCGCATCGTGATTCAGGATAATTCAAGCCCGCTTCATCTGGGCCAGCGGCTGCTCGATCTGTTTCCAGAGCTAACCGTCGTCCGCGCGCCGATCAACTACGGCATGTACGGGGGACTTTACAAGTCCATCTCACTGGCACTCATCCATATCCATGCTGCCTACGATTTTGAAGTGCTGTACAAGATGGACACGGATGCACTGCTGACCGGGTACGGCCTGGAGGATGATGCGATCGCTTATTTCCATCAGCACCCGAACGTTGGCCAGTTAGGCACTTATCTGCACAGTGGCGATGGGATCGCATGGCCGCGCAGTCGTCTGCGTTACGAAACGAGCGCGATCGGCTGGCTGCGCGATCGCAAGCGCTGCGCTACGCTGCGCTATTATCTACAGATGGCGCGCGGCAGCGGTTATTCGGATGGCGAGCACATCCTCGGCGGGGTTGCCATCTACAGCGCCAAGCTGATCACGCGCCTAGCAGAGGGAGATTTTCTCCTGCGCGAAGAGCTGCGGCGCACGCGCCTGCAAGAAGATCATCTGTTCAGCCTGCTGTGCAAGAGCGTCGGCCTCGATCTGGCGTCGTTTGAGCTGCCTGAACACCCTTTCGCCATCGCGTATCAAGGCCTGCCCGCTGCGCCGGAGACGCTGGCCGAAGCCGGCGCGAAGGCGATCCACTCCACCCGCTTCTGGCAGAATTTTTCCGAGGACAGCATTCGCGCCTTCTTCAAAGCGCGGCGCGACGAACAGGTTCCAGCGCAGCGGTGAAATACGCCCGAACTGCCCGCTTGGCTCACATTGAGAGTCCTGGGCGGTGACCTGCCGACTCATCGCCCGGCGCATGTTTATCTTCATCGCGCTGCTGTATGCCGTCACCCTCACCGCCCTGCTAATAAGCTGGGCGGCCGGGATCGATTGGTGGTGGCTGGCGCTGCTCCGCAATTTGATGCCGTTCTGGTTTCTGCCGCTCGCGCTGTTGATCCCGCTGCTGGTCG
>DAOTYT010000123.1:0-6472 GCA_034434615.1 Anaerolineae bacterium
GCTGGCGAGCGTGTAATCCTTGTTCTTCTGAATCGTTTCTGCGGGCGTGAGCATCAGCTTACTCCGGTCTCTAAAGGATGCACTTTACATGGGCGATGACTCTTTAATTGAACCGCAAAGACGCACGCAGCGCAAAACCATCGTCTCCCTCACTTAGACGACACCTTCGCTCGTGACGGCCGTTAGCGCGTTCGCAAAGATCGCCAGCGCTTCGTCGATCTGATCATCCGTCACGACCAATGGGGGAATCCAGCGGATGACATTTTCGTGGGTGCCGCAGGTGAGCAGCAGCAGGCGCTCCTCAAGACAGGCGAGCTGCACCGCGCGTGCCGCCATCTTATCCGGCTGGCCATCGCGCGTGAATTCAACCCCAACCATCAAACCGCGCCCGCGCACATCGCCGATCAGGGCGGTTTCGGCTTGCAGCGCACGCAGCCCATCGAGCAGGCGCTGGCCAGTGCGAGCGGCGTTGGCGGGCAAATTCTCACGCTCAAGCACTTCGATCGTGGCGACGGCCGCGGCAGCAGCCAGCACATTGCCGCAGTAGGTGCCGCCATGGGTGCCGACCGGCCATTTTTCCATCAACGCGCGCGCTGCGCCGATGCCGGAGATCGGCACGCCGCTCCCCAGCCCTTTGGCCATGATCAAGATATCGGGCTCGATGCCAGCATGATCCATGCACCAGAACCGGCCGGTGCGGCCAAAGCCCGTCTGCACCTCATCGATCGCCAGCAGGATGCCCTGCTCGCTGCACAGCGCGCGCAGTTCGCGGAGAAAAGCCTCGGGAGCGGGGACGTAGCCGCCCTCCCCTAGCACCGGTTCGATGACCATGACGGCCGTCTCTTCGGGTGGGGTCTGGCTCTTAAGCAGCAGGCGCAGTTGGTCGAGACAGAAGGCGGTCGTCGTCTCATCATCCCAGCCATAGCGATAGCTGTAGGGGAACGGCGCGACGAACACCCCCGCCGGCAGCGGTTGGTAGCCCGAGCGATAAACCGTCTTCGAGGTCGTCATCGCCATCGCCTGCGCAGTTCGGCCGTGGAAACTGCCTTGAAAGACGATCACATTGGGGCGGCCGGTCGCTTGGCGCGCCAATTTGACGGCCGCCTCGGTCGCTTCCGCCCCGCTGTTGCTGAAGAAAAAACAGTCGATCGACGGCGGCGCAACTGCCGTTAGCTTTTCCGCCAGCTCCAGCGTGATCGGCGGGACGACGACATTGATCTGGCCGTGCAGCAGCTTGGCTGCCTGTGCCTGCACGGCAGCCACCACCCGCGGATGACAGTGGCCGGTGTTGGTCACACCGATACCGCTCGTGAAATCGAGATACCGATTGTCCGCTTCATCAAAGAGATAAACACCCTCGCCGCGCACAATGCGCAGATGCGTTAAGTGCGGCCATACCGGCGACAGGTGATATAACGGATCGTGATGAGCCATAATGCGCACCCTTCATTAGTCGATTTTCTGGGGATTATACCGCGAGCGGGTCGTTGTAGTCAGGTCAGCGGCAGGCTTGTTCGCTGGCGAAGCTAGGCGGAGACCACACCGGCGGCGTGTTGCCAAGCGCCCCCAGCGAACGTATCCGCCCCGTTGCCAGCTCGACGAGGGTCAGATCGTAAGCGCGGCGCAGGGCCAACCATGCGCCGTCTGCGCTAAAACGCGCATAATCGGCGTACGGGAGATCGACTTGTTCGGGGTAGAGGACGGCATCGGCATCGGCGCTGCCGATGAGCGGGATGCGCCACAGGCGGTTCTCCGGCACGCCGCGCAGCTCGCGCGCTGCGGCGATCATCGCTGTGCTGTCCGGAAGCCAGGTGAGATCAAGGGCCAGCGCTGGCGCATAGCTGAGCTGGGTTGGCAGCGCGCCGGGCGCAGCGCCGATCATCCAGAACTGATCCCTGTTCGGGCTGGGCGAGAAGACGAAGCCGATCAAGTCGCCATCGGGCGACCAGCGCGGCATCGTCACTGAGCCGGTCGGGAAAGTGGTCAGCCGGTAGCGCGTCGAGCCATCGGCGCTCACGACCCATAAATCGGCCTCGCGCAGCAGCGGGGCGCTGCCGGTCGCGCCGGGCGGCGTTGGGGCAGCGGTCGAATAGATATCTGCCCCCGGCACGCGCTGCTCGTATGCGGCATAGACCAGCCACGCACCATCGGGCGACCACCGCGCCGTGTGCTCATCGCCGCCGCTGCTGTAAAACTGCGGCGCGCCGCCACCTGACGGAACCCACGCGATACGATGCTGGCCAACCGGCGAACCATCGCGGCGCACGAACGTGAACGCAATGCGATCATTGTGCGCCGCGGGCGACCACTGCGGCTCCCAAACGCCCCATTCAGCCGCTGGCAGATCGTCGACGCGGACGATCTCCTGCGGGTCGCGACCATCCAGCCGAGCGGTGAAAGCGCGGCCAGGCGCGGCCCCCTCGTGCAGTGTGAATAAGATCCGGCAGCCATCGGGCGAAAACCCCCAGATCCGGTGCAGGCGCGGGCCAAACCGCAAGTCGCGCTGAGCGTCTGCGTTCACGTCGTACAGCACAATGCGATCGTGGGCGGCGGTATCAAATGCCAGCAGCGGCCCACGCAAGGGAGGTTCTAGCGGCTGGCCGGGCGCCGCTGCGATCGACGGCAGCAGCGCGGCCAACCCAACCCAGCCGCAGCGCGCTGCGGCACGGCGCAGCCAGGCGAGCATCAGCGGACGATCGGCAGCGCCAGCCCCGCCGGGTTGCGGATCAGGCCGCGGTCGCCTGGCAGCCAGCCCAGCACTGGCGTCTCGCCGCACATGGCTTCGATCTGGAACCAGCTCGCCCCTGGTTCGTTGATGCCCACAGCCGGATAGGCCACCCCACCTTGAATCTCGCATAAAATGCGCCCGCCGTAGGATGGCGTGTTGTAAAGCGGGTTGTTCAGCGGCACGAACAGCGCTGGCTGGGTGATTGTCCCCGTGACGGGCACCACCGGCAGGCCGCGCAGATCGCCGCGCAGGATCAGGAACTCGCTTTTCACCCAGCCGCGCAGATCGCCAACCTCGACATACCACCACAAGCGATCGGGATCGCCGAACCGGCCATTGCTGCCGAGCACGATCAAGCGCGTGCCGCCATCGAGCACCGCGACCGGGTCGTACTGCACACCGTCACCGCTGCGCAGGAACAGGTTATCGGTATTGACGATGGCGTAGCCCGGCTGCGACTCGGCCAGCCCAGGCGGGTTGACCGGGCGCGGCGGAGCCGTGTTCAGCGGGATGGGAGGCGCTGCGCGCCCATCAGCTGGCGCAAATGGTTCGAGGCGATGGGGCGGCAGCACCGATAGAGTATCGCCGATGATGAAAGCGCTGTCGATGATGGTCGGCAGCCCTGGGCAGGCCCCAGTGACGAGATAGACGAGCTGGCGCGGCTGATTATTGCCGGATTGACTGATGACCTGAATCACGATTGGGTTATATTCTGGCGCGCTGGTGAAGGCATAACGGGTTCCATCTTCGAAATTGATGCGCTGGTTAATCGGGAAGATAGTGACATTCTCATAGAGCACGCGGCCGGCGGCATCCGTCGCCATGATGACGATCGCTTCGCGAGCGCGCCCGGTGTTATCGCGAGCAGTGACCAACGCGCCGCCGCGCGCCGTAAAACCGGTGCAGTCGGCAGTGAACGTTAACCCCTCGGCGGTCGCTGCGGAAAGGACGCCGACGGCCAGCGCAAGCGTCAAAAACATCGTGATCGAGATGAACAAACCGAAACGACCCCATTTTGCACGCATCGTCCACTCTCCTTGTTCAGCCGCCCGCATACTTTCTATTGTCGACGAAATTCAGCCCTTTTGACACGAAGATTTTCTCAAGGATCAGCCCGATGACAATAGCGCGGTGAGGCGCGGAGCGCAGCAGGGCGTAGATCTTCCGTCAGGCGAGCGTCGGGTTTGGGCTGCGGCCATCTGTTATTCTAAAAATGCTCGCGGGAGGAAACCCCCACTTCCCGGCGAGCGGCTTCCCCGAAATCCAAACGCTCCCACCCCGGGAGCGTTTGGGATCCTCCTGCCAAAGCGACATGAGCAGCCCGAATATGCTATGATCGCCTCATGTATGCAACCGTTGCTATCGATCTACCGCTCGACAAAACATACGATTACCACATACCCCCTGACTTGATCAGCGGCATACGGCCGGGTCATCTGGTGCAGGTGCCGTTCGGGACCGGCTCCCAGCATGGCATCGTCATTGATGTGCACGAGCGCCAGCCAGAGTTCAAAACCAAACCGGTACTCTCCCTGCTCGACCCGACACCGGTGATCTCCGAGCAGCAGATCGCGGTCGCCCGCTGGCTTAACCAAACCTACTTGGCGCCCCCCCCCGCCTGTTTGTGGCTGTGGCTGCCCCCAGGCCTGACCGGCCAAAGCGATATCTTGGTGATGCTCGGCGAGGTCGAGCCGAAACCGGCCGACGCGCTCGAAGCAGCTGTCGTGGCGCTGCTGGCGCGGCGCGGCCCGCTGACCGGCCACCAGCTCAACCTTGCCCTGCCCGGAAAACCGTGGCGCGCCGCCGTCGATGCGATGGCGCGGGCGGGGCTGGTGCGCAAACAGCCCATCCTCAGGCCGCCGCGCGCCCGCCCGCGCCGGCTGCAGGTCGCAATGCTCGCCATTCCGCCCGACCAGATCGAAAGCCGCGCTGCCGACATCGAACGCCCCTCCCGCGCTGCCGACCTGCTGGAGCGAATTGCCGCCGAGCCGAACGGCCTGCCCGCTCAGACTGCGCTGAAGGCGGCCGGCGCGACCCGCGCACACCTCGACGCGCTGATCGCGGAAAGGCTGGTCAAGCTGGATGAGGACGCGCTCGTGCGCGCTGCGGCGAGTCGAGAGGTGATCACGGCGGCGCTGGCGGCGCGCCGCAAGATCGAGAAGCCGCTTCGCATCTTGCGCCTGCTCGCGCGCGAAGGCGAGGCGATCGATGTGAGCTGGATCTACGCGCAGACTGGGGCAACGCTCGCCGATCTCAAGCGGCTGGAGGAAGCCGGGCTGATCCTGATGGGAGAGAAGACGCAGTGGCGCGACTCGCTGGCGGGTCAGACCTTCGAGCCAATGCCAACGCTGGCGCTCTCCAGCGAGCAGGCGGCCGCTTGGCGCCGCATCAAGGCGGCCGTCGACCGCGCTGAACATAAGGTGTTCCTGCTCCACGGCGTGACGGGCAGCGGCAAGACCGAGCTTTACCTGCGGGCGGTCGAGCACGCGCTGGCGCAGGGGCGCAGCGCGATCTTCCTCGTGCCGGAGATCGCGCTGACGCCGCAGACAGTGCGCCGCGTCGCCGGTCGTTTTCCTGGCAAGGTCGCCGTCGTGCACAGCGAGCTGAGCATCGGCGAGCGCTACGACACGTGGCGGCGCGCGCGCGAGGGACGGGTGCGGGTGATCGTCGGCGCGCGCTCGGCGCTGTTCACGCCGCTGCCGAACCTCGGCCTGATCGTGCTGGATGAGGAACACGACGCCAGTTACAAACAGTCTCCTCCCGTCGCACCGCCATATTATCACAGCCGCGCAGCCGCCGAGGCGATCGCGCGCGAGTATAAAGCCGTCGTCATCCTCGGCAGCGCGACGCCCGATCTGGAAACTGTTTACCGCGCCGAACAAGGCTTGATCGAGCGCATTGAACTGCCACGCCGCGTGCTCGGCCATCGCGCGCGCGCCCAGCAGCCCGCCGAGGCGGAGCAGCCAGCCGCTGTGCATATCGAGCTGCCGCCGGTTCACGTTGTCGATATGCGCGACGAACTCAAACGCGGCAACACCAGCATCTTCAGCCATGCCTTGCAGCTGGCGATCGAGGAAGTGCTCGCTCGCGGCGAGCAGGCGATCCTATTCCTGAACCGGCGCGGGCAATCGACGTTTGTCTTCTGCCGAGACTGCGGCTACGTGGTGCGCTGCCCGCACTGCGATAGCCCGCTCACCTATCACCGGCAGGGGCAGGCGCTGCGCTGCCATCGGTGCAACCATCAACAGCGCGAGCCAACTGCCTGCCCGCAGTGCGCATCGCGGCGTATCAAATTCTTCGGCGCAGGCACACAGCAGGTCGAAGCCACGCTGGCGGCAATGTTCCCCCACGCGCGCGTCGTGCGCTGGGATGCCGATACCAGCAGTTCTGCCGAGCAGCACGACGCGATCTTGCAGCGTTTCATGATGGGCCGCGCCGACATCATGGTTGGCACGCAGATGATCGCCAAAGGCCTTGACCTGCCGCTGGTGACGCTCGTCGGCGTCGTCAGTGCCGACGTCGGCCTCGGCCTGCCAGATTTCCGCGCGGGGGAGCGGACGTTCCAGCTGCTGACGCAGGTCGCCGGGCGTGCAGGGCGCAGTGCGCGCGGAGGCAAAGTCATTTTGCAGACCTACCAGCCAGAGCACTATGCGATCGCAGCCGCGGCAGCGCATGACTATGCCACGTTCTATGCGCGCGAGCTTGACTATCGCCGGCAGATCGCCTACCCGCCCGTCCGCCGTC
>DAOTYT010000124.1:0-2176 GCA_034434615.1 Anaerolineae bacterium
CGCCTTTGAAGACATCGGCAGCCAGTGAAGCGTACAGATAAGCCGGTCGAGTTACTTCGTAGTTCACCTTGTCGAAGTGCCAGGCCAGATGTGTGGAGGGATAGAGCGATCCGCGCCCGGCCATCAGATCGGCAATACCCTCGATGTCGATGCCGCGCCCGGCCAGCGGTAGAAACAGGCTCATCTCGCCGCCGGCGCGGGTTGGCTCATGCGGATCGCGCGCCAGGTGCGCGTCTACCCGCTCGCGCACCTGGCGCAGAAAGACCTCGGACTTGAAGCGGATCACATCTTTATAGCGGTTGTAGTCGCGGTCGTCGCCGGCCGGCAGAACCGAGGCGATCGCCTGCTCCCACGTTTGCCAGTCGTGGCCGCTCAAGTCGGCATGGCCGGCGTTCCACGCATCCTTCAGCGCATCCAGACTGCCATATTTGCGTTGCAGCCAGGTGATGAATTCGGGAACAGCCCGGGGATCGATGCGTGCGTCGGTGGTGGAAAGCTCATGCGCGACCGAGAACGTCCAGCGCGCTGCGGTGCGGGCCGGCTCGCGTTCATTGGGCAAAGGCGGCTGAGCGGGGCGGTCAATGCGCGCGCGCAGGACGCGCTCCTGATGGGCCAGCCAGGCCGGGTGCATGCGCAACGCTTCGATCGGCGTGTCGCGCGGGATGCCCAACCGGTCGAGCAGCGCGTCGCTGATGTCCTCCCAGCCGGCGTCGTCATACCACCACGGGATGATGCCTTCATCCAGCGCCATGTGCATGAAGCGCCGTTCATCCCAGCCGGGCAGCAACAGGAACTGCTTCAAACAGGTGAAGCCCAGTTGCTTCATCAACCGCAGATGCGCGCGCAGATCGTCCCAGCCCATATCGGGCGACTGGATCAGGACACAGCCAACGGGCATGGGGCGCAGACGCCTGAACTTGCGCTGGGCCGGGGTGTCGCGCAGCGCATCGCACAGGCCGGTCAGGAACTCATCAGACATTGGCATTCCTCCAGAGCACCGGTTACCGCAAGCGGAGCGGCGCAGTTGACTCTCGAACGATCAGAGGACTTTCGAGCTGGGTATAGCCGCCTTTGGGCGGGCCATCGGAGCGCAGTTGCTGACGCAACCAGCGCACGGCGATGCGACCCATGCGCGCTTTTCGCACAGCGATCGTGGTCAGGGGCGGATTGGTGTGAGCGGCGATCGGGATGTCGTCGAAGCTGATGATGGACATGTCGTCCGGCACGCGCAGACCGTGCGCGCGAACGGCGTTCAACGCGCCGAGGGCCAGGAAATCGTTGTACACCACCACTGCGGTAGGCCGATCATCGGCAGGCAGATCGAGGATATTCGACATGCCCTGAAAAGCGCCTTCCATCGACTGCACCGTTTCCGGGTGCCAGTGAGGCGGCATGGTCAGTCCGCGCTCGGCCAGCGCCAGCTCGATGCCGCGCAGGCGTTGGCGGGTGTGTTCAGCGTCGGCCGGGCCGGGCAGATAGCCGATGCGGGTGTGCCCCAGATCGAGCAAGTGCTGCGCGGCGCGCCGGGCGGCGCTCTCAAAGTTGACCACGATGCTATAGATTTCAGGGTGCGACACGCGCAGGTTCATCACGACCAGCGGCAGACGCGCGCGCTCGTAAAAATCGATCCAGGACTGAGGGGGCAGGTTGGAACCGCAGGCAATGATCGCCTCCAGGCGATGCTGGCTCAACGTGTCGAGAACGCGCTGCTGATATTTGGGATCGGCCGTAGTGTTGATCAGCACCGAGAACAGGCCGTCGCGATCGGCCTCCTGCTGCGCGCCTTCGGCGATCTCGTGGAAGAAGGGATTGACCGTGTCCATGATAAGCAGCGCCAGCGTATGTTCAGAGAGCAGCGGGGGCGCAGCGGCGCGCCTGGGTTCATAGCCCAGCTCGGCCATGGCGGCTTCGACCTGCGCGCGCAGTGTATCGCTGACCGGGCCGGTCTGATTGATGACGCGCGAGGCAGAGGCGAGCGACACGCCGGCCCGACGGGCGACATCAATCAAGCGAGGTGAATGGGTCGCCTGTGACATAAGCATCGACCTTAAAAAGTGTTCTTTGACTGACAGATGCGATCCTATCAGCTTTTCCGATTTTTTCAATATATCGCTGAAAATTTCACAAAGAGGATTGACATTTGGCTTTCGGGGCGGTATGCTAGGCTCAAAATCAG
>DAOTYT010000125.1:0-3990 GCA_034434615.1 Anaerolineae bacterium
CAGGCTGCCGGCCAGCTCTCGCTGGATGTGCAAGCGCTGGGCGTCGATCTGATGAGCATCTCGGCGCATAAGTTCTATGGGCCTAAGGGGGTTGGCGCGCTCTATGTTCGCGATGGGATCGATCTGATCCCGAGCCAAAGTGGGGGCAGCCACGAGCGCAGCCGGCGCGGCGGCACGCTGAACACGCCGGGCATCGTCGGTATGGCCAAAGCGCTGCAGCTTGCTGCTGAGGAAAACGAGGCCCGCGTGCAGCACTATCAGCGGCTGCGCGATCGGCTGATCAGCGGGGTGCTCAGCCGTGTGCCGAATGCGCGGCTTACTGGCCATCCTCAGGAGCGCCTGCCTTCGCACGCCAGCTTTGTGTTTGATGGACTGGACGGCAACATGCTGCTGGTTCATCTTGACCTCAAAGGCGTTGCTGCCAGCAGCGCGTCCGCCTGTAAAACCGGCAATCCAGAACCGTCCTCGGTGCTGTTGGCGATGGGCTATTCCCCCGAGACAGCGCTCGGCAGCATTCGGCTCACCGTTGGCCGGGGAACGACCGAAGAAGAGATCGACCAAGCGGTCGCCATCATGGCGGAGACGGTGACGAAACTGTATCACTATAAAACCTTGGTGTTCGAATAGGCGAAGGCATCTGGACTGTGAGTGAACATCGGTCGATGCGCGTCGTCGTCGCGATGAGCGGCGGGGTTGACAGCTCGGTCGCCGCCGCTTTGATGGTCGAGCAGGGCTATGAAGTCATCGGCATGATGATGCGGCTGTGGGCGGAAGAGACGCGCGAAGGCTGCGCTGATAACCGCTGCTGTACGCCGGAGCAGATGAACGATGCGCGGCGCATCGCCGACCGGCTGGGCATTCCATTTTATGTGCTCGATACCAAAGCGGTGTTTAAGCAGCGCGTGGTTGATTTTTTCATCGACCAGCACCGTTACGGGTTCACCCCCAACCCTTGCCTCGAGTGCAATCGGCACATTCGGTTCGATTTTCTGCTCAACAACGCGCTCGCTCTCGATGCGGACTACTTGGCGACTGGCCATTATGCGCGCATCGCGCGCGCTGCAGATGGAAGCTATCTGCTCAAGCGCGGCCTGGATGAGAGTAAGGATCAAAGCTACGTGTTGAGCGTGATGGGCCAGGCGCAGCTCAGCCGAACCTTATTTCCCGTCGGTGAGTACACAAAAGCCGAAGTACGACAGCTCGCCGAACGTTTTGGTTTGCCGACCGCCAGCAAAAAAGACAGCCAGGATCTGTGTTTCTTGGGAGATGGCGACTACCGCCGCTTTCTGGCCGAGCATGCCCCCGATGTGATGCGCGCAGGCCCCATTGTACGGCGCAGCGGCGAAGTGATCGGCCAGCACACTGGATTGGCCAATTATACGATCGGCCAGCGTAAAGGGCTGGGGGTGCAGGCGGCTGAGCCGCTCTATGTGATCGCTATGAACCCGTATCGCAATGCGCTGGTCGTCGGGACTGCCAGCGAGCTTGGGAGTGAACACCTCACAGCACGACGTGTCAACTGGGTGAGCGGCTCCCCGCCATCAGGGCCGCTGCGGGCCGAGGTCAAGATTCGCTACAGGGCCAAAGCTGTTCCTGCGCTGGTTGTGCCGCTTGAGGACGATCGCATCGCTGTCACGTTCGATGAGCCGCTGCGCGATATTACACCCGGGCAGGGGGCGGTCGTCTACGATGGCGATATCTGTTTGGGCGGCGGCATCATCGAGCAGCCAAACGATTAACCCCGCAGAATGCGAGTCACCTCGGGCGCAAACAGCAGCATTAACAGCGTCGCGGCGATGATGTATGGCCCATAGGGCAGCGGCGTGAAGAGATTGTAGCGATTTCCCATCAAAACGCGAGCGGCGAGATAAAGCAGGGCGCCGAAAGCGCCCAGAAACACGGTGATGAACATCGCGATGATCAATGCCTGCCAGCCCAAAATGAGGCCAGACAGTGTGATCAGCATCACGTCGCCGTATCCGAATGCCACCTCTGTAATCTCTTGGCCGCGCAGTTTGCCCATCGTGTAGGTGAACAGAAAACCGCCAAGATAGAGCACAAAGAAGACGACGAAGCCCAGCAGTCCTCCTAGCAGCGCCTCGCCAAGCGTGGGGCCATGGCTGGTGATGAGCGCATCGAAGATGGCGATGGCTGCCGAAGGGATGATAACGACGAACAAGATGAGACGATATTCAATGTCGATCACCGTGATTAAAACGAAGATCGCCATGTAGATGAGCCAGAAAATCAGCTGGATTGGGGTCATATTGGGGTCATCGGCCGCGCGTAGATAAGCGACGATCATCAGCCCAGCCGTCGCCAGTTCGGTGAGCGGATGTCGCCATGGCAGCGCGAACCCATTTGGCGAAACCCGGCGCCCCATTACGAATGCGCTAATGCCCAGCCAGGCAATGGGTTCGCGCAGCACGCCGTCTGGGTAGCGAGGCGGGCGCAGTGGCTGCCGGCGTGGGAGTTCGTCGGCAAGGACGTTGATGACCCCTCCGGCGAGAATGCCCATAATGGCGACGATGATCAGTCCGGCCAATGGCATGATGGCTCCGTTACGGAATGGGCGGCGCTGGCGGCAGCAGCGCTAAGGAAAGCAAAATCAAAAAGATGAAAGCGCCCGCCGCACTCAGCACTATAGCGATTTTTTGAGCTGGCGAAAGTTGAGAAGCGGGCGCGCGGCGTTCGTCCATGGTGCGTGGGCTGCCGATGTGTAAAGGGACCGGCTCCACGCTGCCATGCTTGATGCGCCAGGCAGCCAGTCGGGGCCTGCCGCGCAGCCCGATCAAAAGGTGCGGTATTTCCGGATAGTATGCGCTGCGAATATCTGCGGGCGATGGTGTTGGATCACCTTGTGGGTGTGAGTGATAAAACCCGATCACGCTCAACCCACGCCGCTCAAGGTCGTGCAGGCGCGCTTTAAACTCGTCCTGATCCATGTAGAAGGTTTGCTGCGGGTCGAGGGCGGCATTACGAATTGAGATCACCTCGCTGATGACCGTATCGCGGCCAGCAAGCAGCCCGCAGATCTCCTCAGGAGCGGCCGCAGTCGCATGCGAGACCAGCGCGCGCGCATCCGCTTCCTGCAACCACAATGCGGATACTGGCTTACTGCGCATCGACTTCATCGGCCGCAGGCACGATGAACCCTTCTACCCTGCGATCTTGGGGAGGATTGCGCGTCTCGTAATACAAATCGACCGTTAGCGTGTACGCGCCGGCGGGGTCATCTTTGCCGCGCAAATGGATGGTAAATTCCATGTCGTTGTGCATCGTCTCGATCACGCTCAGCTCAGCGGCGATGCGGTCATCCTCGTCGCGCACCGTCATAAGCAGGTTAGGACGTTCTAAAAATGGCGTCACTTTCACATGGACGAAAACTCGAAAACGGTCAGGGTAGACCTGCAGCTCTAGGGTTTCGATGCGGACTTCTTCGCGCGGTTTTGGGGCCTGGTGATTGGGAAAGATCGGAATATCCATATTATGGGATCATCCTCTATATCATTGGCGTTAGTGGGCACCGCGCAGGCCGTTCAGAGCTTCAAGGGCCGCATCAATTTGCGCAGCGGGTACGAGGATATGGTCGCGAGAAAATGCGCTTAATGCCAAAATGGGGATGCGCGCCGCGGCGAGCTGCTGGCTAATCGCTGCGAGCAAGCCGATGAGCGACGAGTCTAACGGTAAATCGATCGTGATCAGCCGATAAACATGACTGCTTACCCGGTGGTCAGGCAGGCGGCGCGCATAGTCATCGAAGTCAGCGCGCTGGAGCACCAGCGTCACCTCATCCTTGTCGATGATGAGCGCGCTAAACGGGTCTCGAATTTCGGCGAGAACCGCCGCCGCTGCAGTCACGGCGCCCTGCGGCAGGTGAACCAGAACATAATCTTGTTCATCGCAGAGGAAAGGGGCAGTTCGCAGCACTTCCCTCACTTTGGCATCCATTGTTTGTCCCATTCTATCTACTCGTCGAACTGGTAGGTT
>DAOTYT010000126.1:0-2890 GCA_034434615.1 Anaerolineae bacterium
TTGACGGTGGCCAACCGCCTTCACCGCTCGCTCGATGCTCTTGAACAAACGGTCGCTCAGGTCATGGCTGACCAGAACACCCCTGGTCATCCTAACCGCCTCCGTTTGTCAGACAAGTTTCGGTTAGTGGCTTAGCAGTGCCTCGTCGCCTTCCATCTCGATCACCGTACCATCCTGCGCCAGCAGCGTCAGCGTGGTGGTCGGTTTGAGCCGGATGGTGGTTTTCTTGACCTGGCGTTCCGGGTCGCCGGGGGCAGCTTCGATTTCCACACGGGCAATCTGTTCGACATGCTGCGTTTTCCCACGAATGGCGACCTGTCCGTAATCCCCGGTCTGGATGACCGCGCCGTTGGCAACGCCTGCCGCCAGCACCAGCGCCATGTGTCCCGGACGCGGCGCAACCACCGGTTCAATCTGTTCCGGTGGACGTGGGACTTCCAGCAGCACCTGAAAGCCGTTGGTCTTCCACGCGCCCTGTTCCTGAATCAGCCGTAAGCCCTGTTCTTCGTCGATGATGTCCGGCGCGAAGACAAAGCGAGTAATGTGTGGGAGTGCAGGCAGCTTGTAGAGGGGTTCGGGCTGCCCCGCCCGTTCTCGGCGCCCGCTGCCATCGCTCAACTGCTGCTTTCTCATGTCGGGTTCAACCGTTTGGCAGAAATCATCGACAGCACAGAATAGTTCCAGTAAACTCATCGTGGGACTCCTTTCTTGTTTGGTAACCAGAAGGATACCCCTTCTGCGAAAGGTGTCCCACCTTATCCATAACTGACGTTAAGATACGGCACAGCGATACCGGCATCCTCCGGTCACTGCCGTGATGACAACGCCGGTTCCGTTTATCGGTTGGATGCATACGGGATGAGCCTCACGACACGCGCTAAGCTCGCAGCCGCACATCACCTGAGTCATGCGTGAAAGTTCTATCGAGCCAGTCGAAAATCACCATGTGCGCGAGGCGCAGATTGTTTAGCTGGCAGTGGCCATCTGCCCCTTCGGCGGCGGTGAAATGTCGCACCGTCACGGGTATGCCGCGCTTCTTGAAATCAACCGTGATGTCTTCGGTCTGCCGCTGGAGTTCGGGGCCTTCACCTTCACTGACCAGAAACAGCGACGGGATATTAATCCGCGTGTAGTCCACGACTGGCGCTAGCTGTTGAACGCCTTCGATGACGGTCTTGAAATCTGTAGTGCCGAACTGCCAGGCGTACTTGTCCAAGTTGATCGCCGCGCTTTCGTTAAGCGAACCGGCGAGTTTCAAGAGGGTCTTGAGCGCCCATGCCGGAGCTGCAGCGGCAGCGCCCATCTCGCGCTTCATCACCGCGCCAAGATCGTAGATCGGCGTGGCGGCGATCCATGCCTTGATGCGCGGCTCGACGGCGACCGCCTGCGCAGTGATGTACCCACCGCCGCTTACGCCGTAGATGGCAAACTGCTCCGGCTTGACAGCGGCGTTTGACTCCAGCCAAACGATCTCCGCGTGAACTGCAGCTGCCATATCAGGCTGAAACGTCAGGCCGCGGTTGGGCATCAACCCCTGACCGGGCAGATCAACCATCAACACATTGTAGCCGCGCTTCCAGCCGGGATAGCCTGCGAAGTAAAACAGATCCTCACGGTAGGTGTCACCGCCGCCGACCATGACAACCACTGGGCGCGGCTGATCGTCGTGTTCCAGATAGTAACCGGCCAGCGTCTTATTACCAAATGGTACTTCGATCGGACGCAGCGGCACGCCGAGCAGTCTGCTGCCCTCTTGAAAACACCTTTCCATCGCGCTCGCCCAGTCGAGAAACTCCGCCGACACAGGACTCGTGAACTGCAGCGCACTCCGATACGCATAGGCAGCGCCCAAGTATGCCTGCCCGGCTGCGATTGGGTGTTCAGAGTCGAGCAGCGCTTTCGCCTGTTCGACCGATGCGTGCGCTTGCCGGGTCAAGCCATCGCGCCAGCCCCTTGGATCACCGTCCTTAATGTTGTGCAGCGCATAGAAGATCTGCGACGCCGACATGCCGACGATCTGACTCACGCCGACCGCCCAATTGAACATGAAGTCCATGTCGGCATTCTTGAAGCGGGTATTTATCTTCTGCCGTGCGAGGATCACGTCATTGTTCTTCATGACCGTATTCCGTATCTATATGTTCATGCGCGATCATCAACGATTTGTTGTATAACCAACATATTGTTGATAGAATTCAGTGTACTCTGAATTGAAATGCCGTCAACAAGCAACTTCGGCGCGATGTTGAATAGTCAACAGGTGTCTATAAATGCCCAGCAAGAATACACCAAGACCTGAAAAGAGACCTGATCGCCGTGCTGTGCGAACACGGCGTGCGCTCCGTGAAGCCTTAATCGCGCTTATCCTGGAAAAGGGGTACGACGCGATCACGGTGCAGGACATCACCGACCGCGCCGACCTGAACCGAGGTACGCTCTATCTGCACTACCACGACAAACAGGATTTGCTCTTGAGCAGCAGCGCCGATGTGTTCGACGAATTAGCTGCCCAGCTTGCGCCGGTAGCGCCGGAGCAGCTGACGATCGATGTCCCTGAGCGGAATCTGATCCTGATCTACCAGCATGTGGCGGCGAACGCCGATTTCTACCGCGTCATGCTTGGGGATTACGGTGTTCCCGCATTCATCCGACGGCTGCGTCACATCATTGCGCAGTGGAGTCTGGCGCGGTTGGAAGCACTGCGTGCGTTAGGGATGCCGCTCACATCGCTGCCCTCAGAATTCATTGTGAACTACATAAGCGGTGCGGTGATTGGCGTAACTGAATGGTGGCTAGAAAACGATATGCCGCTCACGCCGGAGGTGCTGGCACGCTATACCCTTCAACTCAGTGTGAGCGGGTTGTATCCGTCTGGAATGAATGGTGTCTA
>DAOTYT010000127.1:0-8919 GCA_034434615.1 Anaerolineae bacterium
TGAGTTAGGTGTCCCTGAAGGCCCTTGTTATGGCCGTCTGATCCAGAGGATGCAGGCAGCCCGGCTCGACGGCGAAGTTCACGCCGGTGAGGAAGAGCTGACGCTTCTACGCCGGCTCATCGAGGAAGGATTCTGCAATGACCGCTCATGAGATTGACCAAACATTCAGAACTTTTCAGCTTGAAGTGCCTGTCATCATCAGGCTGGCGACAAAAGAAGACCTCCCGAAATTGGAGTGGTTTGGCCGCTACACCCATTTTCGCAACGTATTCCGGCGAACTTTTCGCGAACAAGCCCAGGGTAAACGCCTGATGCTGGTGGCGGATTATAATCGCTTTCCCGTGGGGCAGTTATTCGTGCATCGCAAGCGTGAACAACCACCTCCGTTTGATGGCCGACCGCGCGTTTATTTCTACTCGCTGCGCGTTTTGGACATGTTTCAGGGGTTGGGCATTGGAACGCATCTCTTGGAGGAAGCCGAGGCGCTCGTTTCTACCGAGGGCGCGCAGGTCGCCGTGATCGCGGCAGCGAAAGACAACCCCCGCGCACGCAAGCTGTATGAACGGCTGGGCTATCGCGTAATTGGCGAAGATGCGGGCAACTGGAGTTACATTGATCATCGGGATCGCGTACAGTACGTCCAAGAACCATGCTGGGTCTTGGAAAAGCTGCTGCACATGCGTTAAAATGCTGCGCTTAGTGTTGACAGACCTTCGCAGGAGGCAGTTCTTATATGGCGATTGAACAGGGCGCCGTCCGCGTCATTCGATGGAGCGGAGGCCAGCATCCCACCCTCTCAGTCATCAGCAGGCAGATGCAAAAAGAGGGAATGCGCCCGTATGTATGGGATAACACGCCGAACTACCGCTACGCAGTCCGTACACACGGCTATCGCAAAGTGATGTATGTCGTCGAAGGCGTTTTAGAGATCACCCTGCCCGATAGCAATCAAAAAGTGAAATTACGCGCCGGTGACCGGGTTGAGATTCCTGCGGGAGTTCGTCACGGTGCCATTGTCGGCAGCACTGGGGCCAAGTGCATTGAAGCAGCGGTAAGCAGCCGCTAGCTGCTTGCCAAATCACCCAGCTGCTGTGAACAATCTATTTAGTCAGATCGGCTGCCTGGGTTCATCCATAGCCTTATTTTTGCTCACCCAGCCGGCGTAAACGTCAGTTAGTATAGAGGCACTGTGGTTCGACTGTTTGAGGACGCGCGCACCTATCAAACTCCTCCCGAAATTCACCTTCCCTTCTGGTCATTCGCTATCGGGGGCCGCGTAGAACGGCCGCGGATCTTCACTTACGATGAGCTGCAAGCGCTTCCACAACGCACAATCGTAAACACAATTATCTGCGCTGGCGCGCCTTTCGACACTCAGCTTTGGGAAGCGAGTGAGTGGCACGGCGTCCCAGCAGCCCTTTTGCTGCGAGAAATCGCCCGGCTTCCCGGTGCAATGTTCGCTGAGATTACAAACGCCCGCGGCTACAAAACGAGTTTGCCGCTTCAGGCCTTAGAAAAAGCGATCATCGCCTTCGAGAAAGATGGCGCACCGCTGGCGCCAGACGATGGCTTCCCGGCGCGGTTGATCGTCCCGGGGCGTTATGGTTATAAACAGCCACGCTGGTTAACGCATATCGCACTGCGCGATGCGCCGAGTGGTTTCTGGGAAGATCGCGGCTGGCCACTCGACGGATTGATGCCGGCGCTGGCAGCGTTTGACCAACCCCGACTTACGGCGGCGCTCAACCAGCCAGTGCGGCTGAGCGGATATCTGAGCGGCGGCGCCCGCGGCAGCAGCGGGATCGCCCTGCGCGCCGATGGCGGGCCATGGATGCCCATGATGATCGATGCTGCACCCGGGCACAGCACTCAATGGTCAGCGACATGGATGCCGCCGGCAGCCGGCAGCTACGCGCTCGAGGTTTGCCCGGTAGAATCGGCAGGACAACCCTGGCCAACCTCCGACAGGCTGCATCAAACTATCGTCCGGGTCTTGCAGTGAGAGCGCTGTCATTGATGTTTGAGCTTTCGCGACGAGACTTTTTGCGGGCTGCCGGAATAGGCCTTGCAGCAGCAGTCGTCAAAGTGCCAGGTTTTGCGCAGAGCCAACGAGAGGCACTGTATGGCCGGGCACTGGCCGCCGCCTCTGTCACCGATCGCCCGAGCGGCGCTCGTATCATCAGGCATCTCTGGCCAGACGGCATCGTGCGCATTTTCGGCCGCAGCGGAACGTCCTTTCAAATTGCAGATGGCTTTGTGCCAATCACTGCCCTACAGCCGATGGTTTTAGCCACTGAACCGGCCCTGCCGCTCTCGCACTTTCCAGTGATGGCCGAAGTGACGGGCGCAGCCGCCGCAGTGCGCGGCTACTGCTCACCAGACGCGCCGCTGATCGCGCGGATCGGGCATGGCGGCACTGCCAAACTGCTCGACCGGCTGGACACACTCGATGGCAGCTGGTACGCAGTCGCGGACGATACGGATGCTCATCTCGGCTGGACGCCGGCGGTGCACTGGCATGCCGCCGAACCTGCTGTTCTCGGCCAAACGGGCGACCTCGTGCTCGACCTTCACCGGCGCGCAGTACAGGCGGTTGATTCAGCTGGCGAGGTTGTGTTCACAGCGCCGCTCGCCGCTCACGAGGCAGCGCCCACCGGCACCTTTTCCGTCCTCAAACGGGATGGCAGCATGTGCAGCAGTGACAGCCGAACAAACAGGCGCTATGGGATACCGTGGGCGCTTACGCTCTCGAATGGTCTGGTGTTGGCTGGAGCTTACTGGCACAATCATTTCGCGATCGAACCGGCGCAGGACGGCCCCGCCTTTCAAATTGCGCCGGCCGCAGCCAAATTTTTCTATGGTTGGGTTGGGCCGCGAAACACGATCACGATCGCATAAAATTTAAGGAAGATTTAGCGCGTTCACCGTGTCAGAGTTGTGAAATGTGCACGGCAGGCTGTACTGCTGCATACACAAAGTTTTGCAGGTATATCTATGGATCTTAATCTCTGGGTCGCGTCTATAGCTGGTTTGGTCTCGTTCCTGTCGCCCTGCGTGCTGCCTCTCGTCCCGGCATATATCGGCTATATGGGAGGACGCGTCACGAAAACGGTCGCCGCGCAAACTGCCGGCGGACCGGCGCTGCTGGTACATCCAACGCTGAGCAGCCGGCTGAGCACCTTCGCCCACGGCGTCGCCTTCGTGGCGGGTTTCACATTTGTCTTCGTCGTCTTTGGCCTGCTGACGACCGCCTTCATACGCCAGATTGGCGGGCAAAACATCGCGCTCGTGCGCGATATTATCGGGCGAACCGGCGGCTTGTTGATCATCTTCTTCGGCCTGCATTTTATGGGCGCGATCGCAGTTGTGACCAAGCGCCTGTTGGCTCGGCCACAGTTGATCGGAAGCCCGGCCTTCACCCTTGCTGTCGCTGCAGTTGGCGGCCTGGCGATCGTATGGGCGCTTATCGACCCGCTGCTGATCCTGCCAGCGCTGGCCATCTTTTTATTGTGGCTCACGCTCGGCGGCGGTTTGAGCCAACCGCAAGCTTTTTGGACGCGCGCGCTGCTGGCCGTCCAGCGCGGGCTGTACGCCGACACTCGCCGCCAAATGGTCGCTAGCGGCCATCAGAGCTATTCCAGCTCGGCATTGATGGGCATCATCTTCGCGGCGGGATGGACGCCATGCATCGGCCCTATTTATGGCAGCATCCTCACTTTAGCCGCCACCGGCGCCGATATCGGGCAGGCAGGCGCGTTGATGATCGCGTACTCGCTCGGTCTGGGCATTCCGTTCCTGCTCGCTGCCCTGCTGTTAGACAGCGCACAGTCCATGCTGCGCCGCTTGCAGCGGCACATCCACAAAATCGAGCTGGTCAGCGGCTTGCTGCTCGTCCTGATCGGCCTGTTGGTTGCCAGCGGCAGGCTGCAAACACTGAGCCAGAACTTCGCCATCCAGTTCGCCGATTTTTCTTACAGTTTGGAAGAATGTGTCGTTGCTGTGACTCAGGGCAACCTGACTCTCGGCGAACTGCCGGGCTGCATGGCCGGCACGACGCAGCCCGCTGAGGCAGCGCAAAATGCGCCTGAGGCCGAAATCACCGGCATCCTTGACTTGGCTGCATCAATCGAACCTACGGTTACAATCGGCCTTGATGTTGGGCAGCGCGCTCCTAACCTCAGCGGGGTGACGGATACCGGCGAGTCGATCGCTCTGGCCGATCTTCGCGGCCGCCCCGTCTTGCTCAACTTCTGGGCAACGTGGTGCGGCCCCTGCCGCATCGAAATGCCGGAGTTCGAGGCAGCCTACCGCGCTGCCGGAGAGGATCGGCTGGTCATTCTCGCCGTCAACAACCGCGAAAACAGCGCACAAGTTGTCCAATTCCGCCGTGAACTGGGCCTCACTTTTCCACTGCTGCTCGATGAGGACGGCGCGCTGCAGCGCCAGTATGGTATCGCGCAGTATCCGAGCACATACGTTATTGATGCCGACGGCATCATTACTGCGCGTCATTTCGGACCGCTCACCGCCGCGCAAATCGCGGCGCTGGTGAGCGACCTGCAATCCTGATAGAATGACCTTCTGATTTTCCACAAAACTCGGTTATGGTTTCTGAGCGATTTCGCCCGCTGCTGCTGCTTTTGGCTTTTGTCAGTCTCACCGCATCGCTGTGGCTGATCAGGGCTGCTGGGCTGCCGCAGCGCGCCGATTACACTGGTTTTACCATCGGCGCGCTTCATTTCGCCCCTGAGCTGCAAGCGCTCGCGCCACCATTTACGGCGCCCGGCATTGATGGCGCGGCGCTCGACCTGCTAGCGCTGCGCGGCAGCCCCGTGATCGTCAATTTTTGGGCGACCTGGTGTGCGCCCTGCCGCGCCGAGATGTTGGAACTGGAGGCCCTGTTTCGTCGTGAAAATGATCACGGACTGCGCGTGATCGGCGTTAATTTACAAGAACCGAGGCAGGCAGTTGAGGCTTGGGTTGGCGCGCTCGGGCTGACGTTTGACATCGCCTTCGACGACGATGGCGCGATCGCAGCCCGCTATCGGCTGCGCGGTCAGCCCTCGACCTATGTGATCGCGCCCGATGGTGTGATCACGGCCATTTTCTACGGGCCAACGACAGCCGAGCGCCTGCGCCAAGCCATCGCTCCTTATTTGGCTGAAACATAAACCCCCACTCTAGTTAGAGGTGATCTTGTGAACCCATCCTCACAGCCTTCCAAGCCGGGCGCCCTGCGCGCTAACCGCTTCGTCCTCTGGCTGTCGCGCCGCTGGCTTACGATCGCGACCATATTTTTGGGGCTGTATGCCTCGCTGTCGATCGTCACACCAGTGATGATGCAGCTCGGCCTAGAAGGGCCAGCACGGGTTCTTTACACCTTGTACAGCCCGTTCTGCCATCAATTCGCATTTCGATCGCTGTTCTTATTCGGCGAACAGGGCGCATATCCGCGCGCTATCTCTGGCACGAGCGCCGTCCCTTATGAAGCTTTTGTGATCGATGAACCGGCATTTCGCGCAGCATACGAGTATCACTATCAACGCTATCACAACGGCAGGCTGCCCGACTCACTTACTCTGGCCGATCTCACCGAGACGTTTACGCCATGGTTTCAATTCGCCTCGCGCGATTTTTTGGGCAGCCCGGTGATGGGTTACAAGATGACCCTGTGCGCCCGCGATATCGCCATTTATTTGGGCATCTTTGGCGGCGCATTGATTTACGGTATCCCCGTCGTGCGCCGGCGCCTGAGGCCCGTGCCGATTCTGCTGTACGCATTCCTCGGGTTGGGGCCGATTGCGATCGATGGCATGAGCCAGCTCCTCGGCTATCCGCCGTTCAATTTATGGGAGCCGCGCGAAACACTGCCGATCTTCCGCGTGGTGACGGGCGGGCTGTTCGGTTTCATGAATGCGTGGTTGGCATTCCCCTATCTCGAAATGTCGATGCGGGAAACCCGCACGGTCGTGCTGGCCAAACTCGCGCGCGCAGGCATTGACGTTCGCACGCCCTGACAAGCGACGTAACCGCACCGTCTAAAAAAGAGACACCGCCGCGAGCGAGTCTGCTCACGGCGGTGTCTTCTTTGTACGCATCACTTAAACACGCAGAAGGCGTGCGCCCTCTGCAGTGCAGCGGCTGTTAATCGCGGTCGCCACCACCCGGCGCCGTCGGGATCGGCGCGTTCGTGTCAGTTGCCGTCGGTATGTTAGTTGCTGTCGGTGTGTTAGTGTCGACCGGCGTATTGCTGGGCGTCGGCGTATTGCTGGGCGTCGGCGTATTGCTAGGCGTCGGCGTCCTGCTGGGCGTTGGTGTATTGGTGCGCGTCGGTGTTCTACTGGGCGTGAGAGACGGCGGGACTGGGGTCGGCGTATTTTGCGTGCTCACCGGCACCGTTTCCGTGGAGCCGCCACTGCCGCCACCACCCTGACCATCACAAATCGGCGTAAGGAATTCGAACGTCGTCCCATTAAAGTCTGGACCGATCGTGCCGGGCACGGAGGTTTGCAGGGTGTTGCCAGCGCCGGAGGGCACACTGAACACCACGTAAATCGTGCGCGTTGCTCCAGCATCGATGGTCAGCGGGACCCCCCAAACTCCCTCGACACCGGGCGGCGGCGCGCCGGGCGCGCTTGGCCAGCGGCCGGTCGTCGGCGGGGTGGCATCCTGCGTCGGCGAACCAGAGTGCCACAGCAGCAAACTGCCCAATCCCGATGCGGGACCGGTGCCGCCGCCCCACACTTCCCGCAAGACGGCCGAACTGCCGCGCCGATTCCAGTTGATCGAGAAGCCAACCAGCGTTGACGGCACATTGCGATAGTTGGTGATATTGAAACGCACGATGTTGCCAGCGCTAAAACCGGCGAATTCGGCTCCCATCAAACCGGGCACGCAGGCCGGGGTTGGGGTGAAGGTGGCAGTGGGCCCGCTGATCGGCGGCGTATTGGTCGGCGTGGGGATGTTGGTGTAGATGATCTCGCAGTCCTCCAAACGGCCGAGGTCGTCATAGTAGAAGGCCGTGTTATGGAAGAAATGCGGGAACATAAAATCGCGCAGGCGGGTCGGCCCATTGACGAACTGAACGGCAAATGTGGTCGAACCGGGCGGCAGCAGCAGGTTGGCCGAGGACGCGAAGTCGGACTCTGGCGCACCACCGGGAATGCTGGACGGCGCATTGTTCCCAATATCGGTCGGTGAAGCGGTATCGTAGCCAGCCCAAATCGGCGCGCCGCCAAGGTAAAGTGCGCCAACCGCCATCGATGGGTATGCAGCGAGCGGCTGCCAGCGGAATATCACGCGCCTGAGGCTGGTGGGCTGGAAGAAGTTGTTATTGATGCTAAATTCGACGCGGTCATTGAAGAATGTCGGCGTGCCAATCGTGACATCAGCGCAGACGAATTCAGGGACAGGCGTCGCAGTCGGCGTGTCGGTTGCGGTCGAGGTCGCTGTCGGGGTATTGGTTTCAGTCGGCGTCGGCGTTGGTGTGTAGGTTTCGGTCGGCGTCGCGGTTTCAGTCGGCGTTTCCGTTAACGTGGGCAGACCGCCTGGCCCCTGTGGTCGATCGCCAGTCAGCGGCACTGGCCGTGGGCTGCGGAACGTCTCATTGACGGCGGTGCGCCGTGCCTGCAGCGGCAGGTAGGCGGCCAACCCCAGCGGCGTGATCAGCGGGTGGTTGAAGGTGATGACGATATAGATCGTATCGCCCGGGCCGCCGGCATCTAACCATGGGCGGCCCTGATTTTGCGTCCAGCCAGCATTACGCAGATCGCTGCCATCGGGCGCATACTCATCAAGGCGGCACAGCGGCGAGCGCGGATCGCCTTCGACGAAGGTCGTGAAGCGCGTTCCGCGCGGGTTCGAGAGATTGTTCGGATCCAGACGCTCTCGCGTGCTGCAAATCATCATATCGAACCAGCCGGGCTGGTCAGAACCGCGCAGGCGCCAGTACTGGCCGGGTTCTGGCCCTCCAGCGTCGGGGTCGCCTGGCAGCGGCCGATGCCAGACGTTGTACCACGGCACCGTTTCGGGGTTATTGCCAGCAGCCGCACCGACGACTGGCACCCCCCAAGTGGACGGTCCTAAGGAAAGACCCGCCGCACCGCGCCGCGCCTCATCATAGATCGAAAGGATGCGGGCCATGTCCTTGCGGCGATCCTGATCTTCCGGGTTAGCAGGGTCGCAATCCGCGCCGCCGTACCACGTCGCATAGAGCGACTCTGGCCCGCCGGTGTAGATCTCGATGGCATCCGCCGGGTTGCCGCTCTCATTGGGGTAATAGGTCGTCAGTGTGCCGCGCTGCGCGATCAAATCACCCTCAGGATAACCCGGCGTTCCAGCGCGGACACAGGGCACGATCGAGTCAAGATCGTTCGGGTTATCAGGGTTCCACTGCAAACGCATCGGGTAAGCGATAGCGTTATACTGGCCGGTCGTCGCGTAACGGGCTGCGGCCCGGGCCGAGTTTTGCAGCGTTACCCATGCCTGAAAGATACGTCCAAACTCAATGATGCCAAATAACAGCAGCAGCAGGATGGGCAGCGTGATGGCGAATTCGGCCAGGGTCTGGCCATTTCGCCTCCGTCTCGGTGTCTCTTGATACTCCATAGCCTTCCCCCAGTTACTGTGAGATACGCGTAAACATGCGCGATGCGATTTCGTTGAAGACCTGCTCCAGCTCTGGACCGCTGGGAGCCCAATAATAATTGCCACAGCTCGTGCGCGGCGCGATCGGGGCATACACGCCAGGAATGCCATTCGGGATTTCGCATGGGCCGCGCGGCCCCCAATCTAGCGGTGGATTAGGAATACGATCGGCCCCAAGCATCTGCTGCCAGTAATCATCGTCGATGCGGTTGTTATCGCCCACATCGGCGATATAACGCATCAGTTCTTCGGCCAGATAATCTCGGATACCAG
>DAOTYT010000128.1:0-3900 GCA_034434615.1 Anaerolineae bacterium
TGCTTGTCTTAAGACTTCGCGTAAATCAGCGTGGTATAGATCTCAAGCAGCTGCCTGGCCGCGCGTTCCCAGGTGAAGGATTTGACGCGTTCAAGGCCGCGCGCGCTCAACGTAGTGCGTAACGATTCATCGTCCAATAGACGTTCAAGCGCGCTGGTAAGCGCGTCTAAATCGGTAGGCGCGATGGTTAAAGCAGCGTCGCCCGCTACTTCGGGAAGCGAGGATAGGTTTGAAGTGACGACCGGCGTGCCGCACGCCATCGCTTCAAGCACGGGTAAACCGAAGCCTTCATAAAGCGAAGGGATCGCGACGCAGGCTGCGGCGCTGTACAGCGCTGGCAGATCTTCATCATCGGCGAAGCCAGTGAAATGTACATAGTCATGCACAGCAGCTCGCTGGATCGCGGCATAGATCGGGTCTTCCAGCCAACCGCGACCCCCGACGATGACCAGATCGATCGAGCGCCCGGCCGCCCGAAGCCGAGCGAGCGCCTCGATCAAACGTCCATAATTCTTGCGCGGCTGCACTGTGCCGACCGACAAAATGTAGGGACGTTCAGGCAGGGCGTATTTCTGACGGACATTGGCCAGCGTCTTCGGATCGTTAATTGGTTTGAACCGAGAGTCCACCCCGCTGAGCAAGACGGTAATCTTATGGGGTGGCACCCCGTAGAGGGCAACCAGATCGTCTTTTGTCGCCTGTGAATCGGCCAACACATGATCTGCGCGGTGTACTGAACGCGGTACGACTTGATCGAGGTAGGCTTTCAGGCGAGGGCTGGCTGCTTCAGGGACACGTACAAAAGACAGATCATGCACTGTCAGCAGGCTGCGCGTTGAAGCGAGCAGCGGCGGAAGGACGAAATCAGTGGCGTGGAAGAGATTGATGCGACCAGTGAACAACTCAACTGACAGCGGCAAATACAGGCGATGCCATAAACGGGCAAAATTACGCGAGGATACCGGGACAGCAGCCCACCCAAAATTGCTGCCCGGCGCAGGTGGGAGGGCGGGTGCTGCAGCGCCAGCGACGAACAATCGGTATTCATTTGCCTTATCGAGGCGCGCCAATGCCGCGACCAGCTGACGAACGTAACGGCCGATGCCGCCGCCTTGTTCATGTGCAGGGGTGTAATCGATGCCAATACGTGCGCGGCTATTTGACGTCGTTGTAAGTCCAAAGGCGGTTGGCAAGGAAGTTCCACACCATGACGACAGCCACGCCAATCGCCCATGCTGCCATGGTGCCCAGCTTGGCCTCTGCGGAGACCGATGGCACGTAGCCCGGGCGCAACAGCTGGATCTCTGGCAGCAATATCGGCATGAGCGTCGCTCCTAACCAGCGATAAGAGGTGCTGATCCAGACGGTTCGCGCGATCCAGCCGACGAAGCTGATGAACGTGAATTGTGCCATTTGCCGACGCATGGAGCGCGATCGCGAGTCTGGAAATGTCCACACTCGGTTCCAAATGAAATTGCTGGTGACGGCGACGAAGAAAGCGATCGAGCTGGCGACCGCCACTTTTAAATCTTTGTGTGGTTCGATCGGCGGAATAACCCATGCTTGCAGAAAGAACAGTGTCAGAGAGTCGAGCACGGCGCCAAATGCGCCGACAATTGCGAATTTGATAAAACGCTCGACTTCTTTCGACTTGGCCCCGCCGAAACGTTCAGCAATCGCGTTGATCGGAGCATCCAGCGGATTGCGAACGACTATTCTGCGAATTTTGACGGTCTCCGACTGACTCATGCATCCCTCATGATGTGGCCATGGTTGCTGCACTGCTGATATAACACGGCCAGTATGCCCAACGCGACGCCGATATGGAGGAACAAATTGTTGACGTACAGGTTGTCGGTAATGCTGTGCACACTGAGGTAAACCCAAGTGCCCAACAAACCCACTGCGACCGACCGAGCTAGAGGGTCTGGATGGCGGCGTGTTTGCCATGTGAGCGCCGCGATGAGCAGCCACATGAGGAGATAAGCCATCAATCCAATAATGCCAGTCTCTGCAAAAACGTTCAAGTAGTAATTATGAGCGTGGCCTAAGGCCAAATCCCAATTCATCAGTCGGTAATTTGCATAGGCGGTTTCATAGTTGCCGAACCCAACGCCAAGCCATGGGTGCGCTGTCGCCATGTTGACGGCGGCTTGCCAATGGGCCACTCGTTCGACTAAGGCATAATTCTCAGCCGTGATATCAACGCCGCGCACGTCGCTCGCCGAAACGAGATCGCCCACAGTGCTGCTCACGCGCTCTGTAATTGAGGCTGGCAGCCAACCGCTGGTCCAGGCTGTCACAGTGAGGATCGCGAGGCTGACCAGCAGTAGCAGGCTGCGAGCGGGGCGTCGCGGCAGCGCGAAAATGACGATGCCGATGGCTGCCGCGAAGCCGAGCCAAGCCCCGCGGCTCCAAGACATAATGAGCGCTGCCGTCATTAAACCTGCTGCGCCGGCGTAAAAACTGATGGGGATCAAATAAAGCCAGTGCGGGGTTCCACTTTCGCGGTGTGAGCGCAAAAAACGTATTCCATAGCCCAGGGCCGCTCCCAGCGCGATCGGCGTTAGCAGTCCCATGAACGCCCCGAATGGATTGGGTTGGCCGAAAGTGCCAAACGCGCGAAAGAAGCGCTCGTTGATGAGCAGGTGCAGCGCCCCGCTGCCTCCAAAGAATTGGTAAATGCCGATGACCGCATTGGCTGCTCCTGCTGCGATCAGGCCGACGAGCAGCCATTCCCATGCTCGCCCTGCGATGGCTAAACAGACTGCGATCAAGACGAGGATCTGCAACCATTTCACCCATTCATTAAGCCAGCTCGATAAGGAAATAGCGGAAAAGCCGCTTAAAGCGGCTGCAAAGACGAAAATCAACACAGAGATGAAAACCGGCGAACGCAGAATAGGCGGAAACGGTAAGCGGCGCGTACTGACGTAAAGTAAGACGAAAAACACCGTGCCTGCCAGCGCAAGCTGCCCGATATCCAGCGGCAGTTGGAAGGGCGCTTCGGTCGCGAACAATGTGCGCAGTGGCGCGACGATCAACATCACGGTCAGCGGCGCGATTGGAGTGACGCCTGCCAGCAGGAGGTAACCCGCGGCGCCGAAGATGACCAGCGAAATTTCAATCGGGAGCAGCGCCCCAAGCAAACCTAGCAGCCCTGCGCCAGCAGCCCAGCTTAGGCCATGGCCTGACCATAAGGCCGCGAGCTGGTGCGTGCGCGCTGCGATCACAGCGCCTCGCGAAAATAGGCGATCGTTTCCATCAGGCCAGTTCGCAAATCAACTTTAGGTTCCCAGCCCAAGATCGTTCGTGCGCGCGTCGTATCAGGACGGCGCGTCTGTGGGTCGCCTTGAATGCGTTCCTCAGAGTGGTAGGCGATGCCGGCCTTATTTCCTGTCAATTCGTTGACCAACTGAGCGAACTCAGCGATCGTCATTTCATCCATCGTGCCGATATTGACGGGCTCATTGAACGAGGCATGCAGCAGGCGGTAGACCCCTTCAACAAGATCGCTGTAATACTGGAAACTGCGCGTTTGCGAGCCGTCTCCATAGACCGTCAGCGGTTCGCCGCGCAGCGCCTGCCCGATGAAATTTGGTACAACCCGGCCATCATCGAGACGCATGCGTGGGCCGTAAGTGTTAAAAATGCGGACAATCCGTGTATCAAGCCCATGGAAACGATGGTAGGCCATCGTCAGCGCTTCGGCAAACCGTTTCGCTTCATCATAGACACCGCGCGGGCCGATGACATCGACGTTGCCCGCGTAGTCCTCTCGCTGCGGGTGCTGCAGCGGGTCGCCGTAGACTTCTGAAGTCGAGGCAAGCAGATAGCGTGCCCCCTTGGCCAATGCCAAGCCCAGCGTGTTGTGTGTGCCGAGCGACCCAACTTTCAGTG
>DAOTYT010000129.1:0-2302 GCA_034434615.1 Anaerolineae bacterium
TTGGATCGACACGTGGCGCACGCGGTCAACCTCCAGCTCCGGCGGCAGCATGCGCACGATCAGGTTGCCCATCGCGATGAACGGGTCAAAGATCGTCGTGACGCGGTTGGCTGGGCTGGGACCGACGCCGGCTAAACTCCAGGCCAGCACGCCCACCAGCAGAGCGATTACCAGTGCAGAGCGCCACGTGATGCGCGGCAGTGGGCGCAGCAGTTCCGCGCGCAGGACGTCGGGGTCGACCGCCTTCACTTTGGGCTTGGGGGTCTCGGCCATCGGGCGGGTTTGAGCAGCAGTCATAGTTGTTAGCCTCGTTCTATGCTCGTGGTCGGGGTTTTGTCGGACGGGCTGGCGCTGGGTCGGTCGAAGCGGTAGATGCGGTCAAGCACCTCGTCGGTCAGGCCAGCGGGCGGGCCGTCGTACTCGACGACGCCCTGCGCAATGCCGATGATGCGGTCGCAGTGCTGCACTGCCAGCTCCACTTGGTGGATGTTGATCAGCGTCAAGACGCCGATCTCGCGCGCCACTCGCGCCAAGTCAGACATCACCTGTACGCTCAACTCTGGGTCAAGGCTGGCGACAGGCTCATCCGCCAGCAGGATCTTCGGCTCTTGGCTGATAGCGCGGGCGATGGCTACGCGCTGCTTCTCCCCGCCAGATAGGCGGTCGGCGCGGTTCTTGGCGCGGTGCAGCAGGCCAACGCGCTCCAGGTTCTTCAGGGCGATCGCGCGGTGGCTGCGGTTGAAATAGCCGAACCAGCTCTGAATGCCTTCGTTGTAGGCCAGCCGACCCGTGAGGACGTTGGTCATGGCGGAGACGCGCTCGACGAGGTTGTACTCCTGCCAGATGAAGCCGATGTAGCGGCGCGCGCGGCGAATCTGTGCGGGCGTCATCGCGGTGATCTCCTCCCCGTCGAGGCGGATCGTCCCGCTGGTGACCGGCTGCAGCCCGTTGATCGTCCGCAGCAACGTCGACTTGCCCGCGCCGGAGCGCCCGATGATCGCGATCACCTCGCCGGCTTTGGCGTAGAGCGAGATGTTCTTCAGCGCCTCAACGCCGTTCGGAAACGTGACACGCACATCGACGATTTCTAGCATGAGCACTCGCTGCAGCTTCGGGCCGTTACGAGCTGTAATGCTAAACCCTCCACGTTAGGAAAGTTCGGGGTTTTGTATCTTTTTCTTGAAGAGAAATTGAAAGTTGTGTTAATACCAAATCGGGGGAATAACTGCGTGTTAGAATAGAGCTAAAAACGATGGTAAAACGGCTCAAGATGGCATGGGCGGAAAGTGCAGATGAACTGGAAGCCCGCTGCAAAGTGGAAAAGCAGGTCGAAAGGCGAACCCGGTTGCTGGCGTTGTGGCATCTGCGCCAGGGCAAGCGGATCGACGAGGTAGCGCAATCGTACCGCACGATACAGAACTGGCTACGTGGGAGTGTCTAAACCCACGTCGATGGTGTCTCTATCTCACCTGGACAACTTGATGATTTTAGACACTCCTATCAGGGGGTGTATCTTGACCTGCGTGATCACTTCCGCCCCGGCGGTGAGCGCGAGGAGATCAACGATGACATTGTCTTCGAGTTGGAATTAGTGCACCAGCTCGAAGTGAACATTGATTACATCCTGATGCTCGTAGAGAAGTACAAAGCGGACGGCGCACGGGATAGGGCACTGCTCGAAGGCATCTACCGCGCGGTCAACGCCAGTGTGCACCTGCGCAGCAAGCGCGAGCTGATTGAGTCCTTCATCGACCACGTCAACGTTTCCACTCGGTTTGAGGAAGCTTGGCAAGCATTCGTTGCTGAGTCGGCGGAGCGCGATCTAGCGGCGCTAATTGCTGAAGAGAAGCTGGAAGAAAGTCGAACGCGCGAGTTTATTCGCCGTGCTTTGCGCGATGGCTTTGTTAAAACGACTGGCACCGACCTGGATGCGCTTCTGCCGCCTATAAGACGCTTCGGTAGTAGTGATCGGCAGAAGCGCAAGCGGACGGTCATCTCCAAACTGATGCAGTTCTTTGACAAATACTTCGGCGTTCACAGCTTCCAGAACGTTCAAACAGCAGATGATCGTTGAGACAGAGCAATCTCTGCGATCAGGGCTGCGCCGACTGCACAACAGGCACGCTCATTTATCCACACTGAACGATGGATCAACCATCACGCAGCTGATAGTCATATTATCGCTGCGATCCAGGCGCGCACGTCGCCGCCGCTGAGGTAGAACTCGGAGACGTCTTTGCCGTGAGGGACGAGAGCCAAGCGGAAGCGCGGGCTGAGGGCAAGCAGGCGCCGCGCGCCTGCC
>DAOTYT010000130.1:0-2277 GCA_034434615.1 Anaerolineae bacterium
TAGGTGAAGACGGAATCCAGCGTCGAGACCAGCGCCACAGCGACCATGAACCCGATGACCCACTTCAAGTGCGGGCGCACCTGCGCAGCGATGCGCACGATCGTCTTGCCGTTGAAACTGGTACTGAATTCTTCTTCTTCGAAACCGTAATCAGACACTGGCGATTTCCCTTTCCAGTTCATGTTCGATGCGCGCCTGCACATCGAACGTCTGTTGGTAGATGCCTGGCTGCGCCACCAGCTCATCGTGGGTGCCGCGCTGGACGATGCGCCCTTTATCGAGCACCAGGATCAGATCGGCGATCATGACGCTTTGAATGCGATGCGCGATGATGAACGTCGTGCGGTTCGCCATGAGCCGCTCAAGCGCCTCGCGGATCGAAGCTTCCGTCTCCGTATCGACCGACGAAGTCGCATCATCGAGCAGCAAAATACGCGGGTTCTTCAACAAGGTGCGCGCGATAGCCACACGCTGTTTTTGCCCTCCGGAGAGCGTGACGCCGCGTTCGCCCACAATCGTGCGATACCCTTCAGGGAACGATTCGATCACGTCGTGAATCGCGGCGGCGCGCGCCGCGGCGATGACTTCTTCATCGCTCACCTGCCGGCCTACACCATAGGTGATGTTCTCTCGGATGCTGCGCGAAAACAGGAACGGCTCTTGCTCCACAATGCCGATATTCTTGCGCAGAAAATCGCGCGACATGGACTTGATCTCAACGCCATCAAGGCGGATGGCGCCGCTCGTGTAATCGTAGAAGCGCGGCAGCAAGCTCACCAACGTCGTTTTACCGGAACCCGTCGAGCCGAGCAGCGCTATCGACTGCCCGGGTTCGCAGCGAAAGCTGATGTTTTGCAGCACCGGCGTGCCGGGTTCATACTCAAAGCTGACGTCCTCAAACTCAATTTCGCCGCGCAGAGGGTTGGGATGCACATAGCTGTCCTCGCCCAAAGGCTCGCGCGGCTCGCGCAGGATCTCGGCAACGCGCTCGTAGGAAACCAACCCGGTCGAGGTTTGCACGATCAAGCGCCCCATGCCGCGCATCGGCTGGATGATCCAGACGATCATGCCGGCGTAAGCGAGGAAAGTTCCCACAGTGATGGTCCCCTCGATCGCCAGCAAAGCGCCAATCAAATACCCAACGACCAATTGGGCGCCAGCGATCACATCGGTGATCGGCCAGTAGATCGAGTGCATCTTCAGAAAATCGCGGCCGCGCTCGAAGTGCAGGTAGTTCTCGCGTTCAAACTTATCGCGCTCGTAGTTCTGCCGGGCGAACGCTTTCACCACGCGCACGCCAGAGAGGTTCTCCTGCAGCGTCGTCGAGAGTTTCGCTTCCTGCTCTTGCAGTTCCTCATACATCACCGAGACGCGCTTGAAGAAAAAGTAGGAGATGATGAAGATGACCGGCACGACCACGATCGAGAGCAGGGCCAATTCCACGTTCAAGATGAGCAGCGCTGTGAAATTGACCGCGAACAGCAGCACGATGCGCCCCATCTCGACCATTTGCTCCGAATAGAACCGCTGAATGGCGCCGATGTCGGAAGTGGCGCGCTGGATCAAGTCTCCGGTGTGCGCTTTGTCGTGGAACACGAACGGCAGCCGCTGAATATGATCAAATAAGGCGTTGCGCAGGCGCTGGGTGATGCCTTCGCCCGTTTGTGCAGCCAAGCGGCCGCTGGCATACGTGAATGCGCCCTCGACCAGCGCTAACACGATAAACGACAGCGCGATCAGCAGCACGGCTTGGGCGACGGCCGATTGCAAAAGGACTTCATCAACCAGATAGCGCAGCAGCAGGAATGAAGAAGTCTTGGCAACGGCTGCCAAACCAAGCGTCAGCATGGCGACAAAATAGACCAGCCGATACCCGGCCATAATTTGCCAGAGACCGCGCCAGCGAGCGGCCGGCAGTGAAGGGGTTGTGCTCTGTTCAGGCAAGATGATCAGCCTCCCGAAAGACTGTGTCGCAGAGCTGGACACCGTTAAGCATTATACACTCAAAAATATCATATTGCGCAAGGGCCAATTTAGTGCAAAATTTTCCACAAACAATTTTTAAAGGTCATTAGGGTTCAAAAATTCTCTATCTATCTGTATATGTGCTATGACAAGCGTTTCGTGCCGAACTCATGCGCACTGGGCACGAAGCCGCTATACTTAGGCGGTATCCCGGTTCGGAAGCCTTATGTCGATACCCTTAATACGTATTCACCAGCAAAAGCGGCGCAATCTCGTCATGAAGCTGACGCCGATCGGCATCGTCGTTTTTAT
>DAOTYT010000131.1:0-4987 GCA_034434615.1 Anaerolineae bacterium
TGGAGCTGCGCGCGCTCGTGCGCGCGCTGGGGCGCGATCACACCCTGCTGTTCAGCACCCATATCCTGTCTGAAGCCGAACAGGTCTGCGATGACGTCATCATCATCAATCAGGGGAAGATCGTAGCGCAGGGATCGCCGAGCGCGCTGCGCGCGGAACTTGAGCGAGGCGGCCGCGTGCTGGTGCGGCTCGATGTTGACCCTCAGTTGGCGCTGCCCGCTATCCTCGCCGCGCCCGGCGTGGGCACAGCCGAGGTCGCGATCGATGGCGTTGTGGCTACGCCGGCCAACCCACACCACGACCCACGCCCAGCGATCGCGCGGGCGGTTGTCGAGCAGGGTTGGAATTTGCTCGAGCTGCGGCCGTTGGCCGTCAATCTTGAGGAGATCTTCCTTGAGCTTACGCGCAGCGAACAGGCAGATGAAACGCGAAAACGTCCTGAAATCACCGAGGTGCCAGCATGAGCGACCAACCCATCAACTTGCAAACAGCCGCCGCTGCACCAGCCCGTCCGCAGACGCTGCCCGCTGAGATCGAAGTGGGCCGTTCGTTTGCGTTCTGGGCTGTGTTCAAACGCGAGCTGAGCCTCTACTTCCGGTCTCCAATCGCCTATGCAGTGGCGTTCGCCCTGCTGTTCTTCATCGGCGTGCTCTTTAACGGCTATCTTGTGCAGGCAAATGGCCAGTTCCCAGCTGACTCGACGTATGTCCCCTCGCTGCTGACCTTCCTGATGTTCCTGATCGCGCCGCTGCTGACCATGCGGCTGATCTCGGAAGAGACGCGCGAGGGAACGCTGGAGGTATTGATGACGCTGCCGATGAACGAGGCGCACTTCATCGTCGGCAAGTTTCTGGCGGCGTGGGCTTACTACACCCTGCTGCTGTTGATCACCGTTGTCTTTCATATCATCCTCACCACGATCGGCACCCCCGATCTCGGCGCGGCGTTCGGCGCGTATTTGGGAGCATGGCTGTATGGCGGCGCAGTGCTGGCCGTCGCGTTGATTTGGTCTGCAGTGACGGAAGACCAGATCGTGGCAGCGTTCCTCGGCGCCGCGACGATCCTCGTGCTGTATCTCGCCGAAGTGGCGGCCATTTGGATCGCTGGCAACCCAAATACAGCGTCGTTGGCCAATGTGGTGCGCCAGCTTGGTCTTCAAGCGCACTATGATGCGACGCTGGCGCGCGGTATCATCCGCGCTGAGGATATTCTCTATTTCATCTTCATGATGATCGGCGCGCTGTTCATCACGATCCGTATTGTTGAAACACGCCGCTGGAGATCGTAATCATGAGCCAACCCACCCCTGAAAACCAGAACCACCCGATCGAAACGAACGAGGCGGCGCAGGAGCCATTGATACCGCCGCAGGTGCTGCTGCTGTTGGCCGGCGCGGGGTTCCTCGTCGCGTTGATCGTCCTGCTCACACAGCCCACCTTCGGCGTCATCGGCTATGGCGGGCTTGCCTTCGGTGTGCTGGCGCTGCTGGCTTGGGCGCTGCTGGCGCCTCAGCAGGCGCGCGCCGTGCTGACCGGCCGGACTGCGCGGTTTGGCGGCACGAGCGTGGTCGTCACCATCATCTTCCTCGTGGCGCTGGCCGGCATTTATACGGTCGTCCAAGGACAAAATATCCGTTTCGACCTGACCGAACGCGACACCTACTCGCTGACGGAAGAGTCGCGCGCCGCGATCGCTGGCATCGGCGCAGATCCGACCGTCCCGCAGGTGAAGATCTTGGCGTTTTACGGCGCGACGCAGGCCGGCCTGCGCGACCGCGACTCGCTGCTGTTCGCTGACTACATGCAGACCAGCCAAGGCAAGATCACTTACGAGTTTATCGATCCAGATCGCAATCCTCAGCAGGCTGGCTTGTACGGCGTCACGCGTTCCGGCCAAGTCGCCGTCGTCGCGCTGGATGAAAACGGGGTTCCAGACAGTGAAAACGCCGTCCTGGTTAATTTTGTCGACCAAGCGCAGCTCACCAACGCCATCCTGCGCGTGGCTGCCTCGGGCGAGTTTCACGCCTATTTTCTGACTGTTCAAGATAACTTGTCCGCCGATATGTCGCTGCTGAAGCAGAACCTCGTCAACCGTTTTGACTGGACGGTCGAGGACATTTCTCTCGCGCAGCTCACCGCGCCCCAATCGCGTTTCCGCCTCAACGACCCGTCGCTTGATGGACAGGTCATCGTCATTCCGGGCGGCAGCCGACCGCTGGCCGATCAAGAACTGGCGATCATTCGCGACTATCTCGAGAACGGTGGCGAGCTGATCGTGATGGCCGGCACGAACCTCAATCTCGAAGGGACCTCGCTCGCTTCGGCCGAGAATTTTAGCGCCATGCTGATGGAGCTGTTCGGCGTGCGGTTCAACAATGACGTGGTTATCGATCAAACCCAGGCCTTCCAGACCCCCCTGCTGCCCGTCGCCACGGATCTCGATTCCGTCTCGTTCATCACCACCAACGGCATTCCGCTTGGGCAGGGCGCACTGATCTTTGAAGTGCCGCAAAGCATCAGCATTGCCGAGCAGCTGCCGCCCAATGTCATTGTGAGGCCGCTGGTGCGCTCGACCGCCGCAGCCTATGCGACGACCGATCTGCAGCGCGTTTTGAGCGGCGATATCGCGCAGACGAATGACGATGCGACCGGCCCCTTCGTGCTCGCCGCCAGCATTGAAAACACGCAGACCGGCGCGCGCGTCGTCCTGTTCGGCAGCACCTCGGTGGCTTCAGACAGCTACACCCTGTTCCAGAACATCGATAACCTGAGCGTGGCGTTTAACAGCCTGATCTGGGCGACCAACTTCGACAGCTACTTCAACCAGATCAACATTCAACCGCAGCAGCGGCCGCAAGATGCGCCGATCTTTGCGGATACACAGACGCTGCGCAACATCACCTTCGTGACCATGGGCCTGCTGCCATTCGGCATCTTGGCGATCGGCGTCGCCGTTTGGTGGGTGAATCGCGAGCGCGCCCGCACTCACTAGCGGCCGACTGCCTGTCAAACGGGAGACATGAGGCATGAGATTAAACCGAGGCACAATCATTCTGGTGGTCGCTTCGCTGCTGGTGATCGCTGCGGTGCTCGTGCTCAATAACAGCCGTGCGACCGCCCCAGGCGAAGCGAGTGGGACAGCGACGCCAGCACCGGGCGGCCCGCTGTTCACTGATGCTGACCCGACCGCCATCGTTCGGCTGGAAGTTCGCGATAATACGACCGGTGAGCGCTCTGTCTTTGAGCGCGGAGACGATGGGCAGTGGACTTTGCTCGAAGCCCAAACGAGCGCCGTCGATCAGACGGCAGCAGTGGCGCCGGTTGAAGCCACCGCCGAGCCTGACGCTGAAGTCACTGCTGAGCCTGAGGCTGAAGCCACCGCCGAGCCTGAGGCTGAAGCCACTGCTGAGATGACGACCGACCCCGCTGCGACCATCGAGCCGACCCCGCTGCCGCAGGTGCTGGACAGCGCCGCGCTTGACTTGCGAGTTAATGATCTCGTCTTTCTTAACGCCTCCGATATCTTCGAGTCTGACCAGCTGGAGCAGTTCGGCCTGGCCGCGCCCGCCTACACGATCAGCGCAGAGACCACTGATGGCGCCCAACTGGTCGTCCATATTGGCGGCATGAACCCAAACCGAAACCGCTACTACGGCGTTACTGCCGAAAGCCCAGGTGAGCTTCCGGTCACGCTGGAAGGGACGCAAACGATCTTCCTGCTGCCCTCAACGTCAGTCAACCTGCTGACCAATCTGATCAGAACGCCGCCTTTCACAGTCTCTTTCGAACAGCAGCAGCTCGATCAAATGGCGCTGATCGAGGAAATGCTGGCGAATATAGAGCAAGCGACCGCAGAAGCAGCCCCTGAGGCAACGGATGACGCTGTGCCTACAGAGGAGGCAACGCCAGAGGTGGAAGCGACAGCAGAAGCCGAGACCTAAGGCGCTTTGTCCAAAGCCTGAGCAGTTTTTCCCTCACAGTCGTCGGGGCGGTGGTTAGAATTAACTATCCGCCCTCATCGACTTCTGTTAAGATGATAGTGTTGTGGCACCTTTCCACGGCGAGACTCCTATGCTGCGCTTAAAGATGCGCCGCGGCCCCACACCGGGCGCTGAGTATGTTCTCAAACACGATGTGATCACCATCGGCCGCGGCAGCAAAAACCATATCGTGATCCATGATAATGAGGTGAGCAGGGAACACTGCCGCCTCATCCGACGCGCCGATGACTATGACATCGAGGATCTGAACTCGAGCAATGGCACTTTCTTGAATGGGGTGCGTATTTCCGGCATTTGGCCGGTGACGCCCAATTCGCTGATTGAGCTGGGCGATACGATCACGTTAGAGTATGAACGCCTGCCTCGCGGCTTATTTGCATCAGATGAAGAAGATGAGGCAGACGACGACACACAAGAAGTCGATGCCGCCTCGCTGCGCTACTATCTGCTGATGATGCGGGGACCTTCAACAGGACATCTGTACCCGCTGAACGATGTCATCGTCACACTGGGGCGCGATTTGAGCAATGATATTGTCATCCAAGACCCCGAAGTCAGCCGCTATCATCTGCGCCTGCGCCACACTCGCGACTCGTTTAGCGTAGAGGATCTCGGTTCGACCAACGGTACGCTTCTCAACGGCACACCGATCACTGAGCCAACTCCCCTCGAACCGGATGACATTTTGAAACTTGGGACGATGGTGCAGATACGGTTTGTGCAGCAGCGCGACACTGCTGAACTTAAACTAGAGGAAGAAGCGGTCGCTAAGACCCGGCAGCGCCTTGATGTGGACTTCAGCCGCGATGAGACGCTTCAGATCCGCTTCAACGACGGGCGCTACCAGCTTAATATGTCGCGCTTGGGCACTGGTCTGGAACCTGAAGCCCTGCGCGATCACATCTTTGTAGCCTATGCACGGCAAGACTGGGAGACTTTCGTGGCTGGCCTCATCCTCAATATGCAAGATGCTGGCCAGCTTGTCTG
>DAOTYT010000132.1:0-7521 GCA_034434615.1 Anaerolineae bacterium
AAGACAAGCACCAGCACATCCGTCTATAATCCAAAGTGGAACGCTACGCATCATCATTCACTCTATACACTAAGGATGCTGACAATGTCGTCTCGACGCTTCACTATCGATCCCAATAAGCCATTCTTCATTTTTGATACTGCTGGCGACTGGCTGGCCACCAAATTGGGAGATTACATTTTTGACACGCGCGGCGACTACATCGGTTTTGTACGCGGCGAGACCTATGACGTCTACACTGCATCCGGCGAGTGGATCGGCAATCTGTATCATGATGGTCGCATCGTTCGCAAGCGCAGTGCGCCGCGGCCTCCCCTGCTGCGCGAACTACCGCCCAGACCGGCCAAACCAGAACGCCTCCCCTCACGCGCGCCACTGCCACCACAGACAGCAGAGTTGGGATTTGATAAAATTGATGTGCTTGAATGGGATCCTGAAATCTTTAAGCGTCTTTCCGACTTGACGCCTGATGCGGAGTAAACCTGAATATGGAAAACACCCGCCCTCGCAAAAAAATCGCCGATTCGCGCTATGTACTCAGCGCGCTCATGGGTCCTCAAGACACGAACGGCCTCGGTAATGTGCATGGCGGTGTAATCATGAAAATGGTTGACGAAGCCGGCGCGCTGGTCGCGATGCGCCACGCAGGCCGCTTGGTCGTGACTGTAGCCATCGACTCGATGACGTTTATGGAACCCATCCTGCTCGGCAACTTGGTTCACTGCCGTGCCGAGCTGACTTATGTGGGGCGAACTTCGATGGAAGTCCGTGTCGAAGTTGTGGCCGAGAACCCGCTCGAAGGCAGCCAGAAGACGACCAACACCGCTTACTTGGTATATGTCGCTTTAGGTAGGGACGGAAGACCGACCGAAGTTCCTGAGATCGAGTTTGTAACCGAAGAAGAACGAGAACGCGCCGAACAGGCGAAAGCGCGGCAGGAATATCGTAAGCAGCAGCGGCTTCTTGAAAAGCAGCGATCCTGATGACTGATCACGAGGTGGAATTGGGCGAAGGGGTGCCTGAAGGTTCGGCGCTATTGCGAATCCTTAGCCAAGCTGGCGCCAAACGCATTTTAGAGACCCAAGCGCCCGACTTAGGGCTAGCAGAACACCGGCCCTTTCCGTTTATGGCGTTAGTCGGCCAATATGAGATGCGCATTGCGCTGTTGTTGGCGGTGATCAATCCCGCTATCGGCGGCGTGCTTTTGATCGGCCCGCGCGGTACCGGAAAGACGACGGCCGTGCGCAGTTTGATCGACCTTTTGCCGGATGTCGAAGTGAGCGACTGCGAAGACGGCGCGCTGCCCGCCGATATGCAGCACGAGAAAGCCGCTATCCTTTATCCTGATTGTTACGAAAAATGGCAGGCGGGCGAGGCGATCTCGCACTTTGAGCCGGTTAAATTGGTCGAACTGCCCTTGAACGCGCGCTTAGAAGATGTGGTCGGCGGCATCAATGAACGTATCGCCGTACAGCAGAACCGCGTCCGCCTCGAACGCGGGATTCTGGCGCGTGCTGATAACAACATCCTATATATTGACGAGATTAATTTATTGAGCGATGAGATCATCGATGCGATCCTTGATGCGGCTGCGCAAGGCGCTTATACCGTTCGCAGGGGCGCAATGTCTGGAACTTATCGCTCGCGCTTCGTGCTGATCGGATCGATGAACCCCGAAGAAGGACGTCTGAGACCACAGATCCTGGATCGCTTGGGGCTAAGGGTGAACGTCCGCGGTTTGATGGAACGAGAGGCACGGTTGGAGGTCTATCGCCGCGTTCGGATGCACCGGCAGGCCCCGGCCCGCTTCATCCGTGAATGGGAGCGCGTCACGGCGGCGACACGCGAGGAGATTATCCTCGCGCGCGAAGTCTTACGCGAAACGACGCTCAGCGACGCAGCTATTGATGTGGGTCTCGCGTTGGTGCAAAGCCTCGATATTGACTCGCACCGCGCAGAGTACACGATGTTCGAAGCTGCCCGTGCTCATGCCGCCGCCGATGGACGTTTTAAGGCGACGATCCGAGACGTGCGCGCGGTCGCGCCGATGGCGCTGCGACAGCGGCGCAGCGAATTTATGATCAGTTATTTTGAAAGCCAACGCATCGAGGATGACCAAATTCGCAGTCGTATCGACCAACTTGCAGGCGATATCGATGAATGATCACCCGCACGAGCTGGCACCCCTTCAGAAAGCACTGCCTTATATTTTATTCCTGTGTTTTGGCGCCGCTTACCTGATGCCGTGGATCTATGGAGGCGCTGCCGCTTTTACGCTGCATGGTTACGATCTCTCGGAATGGGCAAGCCTCAACCCAATCGTTCAGCAGGAAACACCTGCACTGCTGACAGCGTGGCTGCTGCGCAGCGCGCCGATATATGCTGCATTTTTGCTCATGCTCGGCACGGGATCGAAACCCTTAGCATGGCTTATCGCGCTTTTGCTGGCTGTGGGCATGCTGCCGCCGCTCGGATTCTTCAACGATCTGAACAACGAGAATTATCGTCAACAGCTCTTCATCGCGGGGTCGATCGTGGTGGCGGCGGGAGGTGGGGCGCTGCTGCATAACCGGCCAGCCAGCTTATTCGTTGGGTTTGGGGCCGCTCTGCTTGGCACTTTAGCAGGCATCTTTGGCTTCATCAATGCAGTAAATCTGTATGCCGATTGGGGACTATCAGGACAAATTGGGATAGGTGTTCCTGCCGCAGCAGCAGCGCTGTTCGGCGCGGCGTGGGTTTCACGTCCTAATTAGGATCAGGGCAGCGCAACTTTCCTCGCTGCCCTCAACGATTGTCACTTAAAGGCGACAGGTCGTTAACTGTTCGCCATATGTTCTTCAATATAGGCGACTGCTTCACCGACCGTCGTGATCTTTTGCGCATCTTCATCGCTGATCTCGCCGCCGAACTCTTCTTCAAACGCCATGATCAGCTCAACGAGATCGAGCGAGTCGGCCTCAAGATCTTCACGGAAACGCGCGCTGTGCACAACGCGATCGGCGTCCACGCCAAGCAAATCAACGACGATATTGCGGACGCGCTCTTCTGTTGAAGCCATCAGTTTCCCTCCCAGTGGTCACGGGTCAGTATGATTCACGAGTACAAGGCACGAATTATACCGATAAACGTTTGACTCGCTAGTGCCGGCAGTTGACACTAACGCAGCCAATCGAGTACGATTATCGCCTACCACATGAAGGAACACCAACGCATGGACAAAGCTACGGTCGGCTCGTCGACTCAACCGTCGATCGAAGATCGCAAAGTCGATCATATTCGCATTAATCTGGACAAAGATGTCCAGTTCCCGCGCTTAACCACAGGGTTAGAACGATATCGCTTTCTTCACCAAGCGCTGCCCGAATTAGATCTTAATGAAGTTGATCCTTCGATCACCCTGTTCAATAAACGGTTGAGCGCGCCGATCCTGATCTCATCGATGACGGGCGGCACCGAACTCGCGCAGCGGCTTAACCTTCATCTGGCAGAGGCAGCGCAGGCCAACAACATCGCCCTCGGCGTCGGCTCTCAGCGAGCCGCGCTCAAGAATCCTGAGCTGGCGTATACCTACCGCGTTCGCCATGTCGCTCCCGATATTCTATTGATGGCCAACCTCGGCGCGGTGCAGTTCAATTATGGCTATGGTGTAGATGAATGCCGGCGCGCCATCGATATGATCGAGGCCGATGCTTTGATCCTGCACTTCAACGTGCTTCAGGAAGCGGTGCAGCCAGAAGGCGACACGAACTTTGCCGGTCTGTTAGGTCACGTCGAGCGTGTGTGCACACAACTTGATGTCCCTGTGATCGCCAAAGAAGTGGGTTGGGGGTTTTCAGAGCAAAATGTCCGCGACCTCGTTAATGCCGGCATCGCCGCTATTGACGTCGCCGGTTCGGGCGGTACGTCCTGGAGTGAGGTAGAGTATCATCGCGCGCCGACTGCTTTTCACGCTCGGGTCGCCGCGGCGTTTGCTGACTGGGGTATTCCGACTGCAGACGCCGTACAGTACGCCGTCGCAGGGGCGCCAGATCTTCCCATCATCGCCAGCGGCGGTCTGAGAGATGGGATCGATATTGCCAAATGCATCGCCCTTGGCGCAGTGGCTGGCGGCATGGCGGGCCCCTTCCTAAAAGCAGCGGATGTCTCGGCAGAGGCAGTTGACCAGCTCATTCGAGAAACAGCAGCGCAAATTCGCATCGCCATGCTGTGCAGCGCCGCTCGCACGATCAGCGATTTGCAGGCGACAACGCTGCTTAAAGTTGAAGGATAGACTTGTGATCCGCTCGCTGGCACAACGTTATCTGCCTGAGCTTGATGCGCACATGCGTCGCGTCGTCGACAGCATGCCGGCCGCGCCGGAATTTGATGTGATGCTGCGTTACCCGCTTGGCTGGGTGAACGCCGACGGCAGCGCGAATCACCAGCCCACTGGCAAACGCATTCGCCCGATCCTGCTCCTGCTAAGTACTGAAGCTGCGGGTGGCGATTGGACCGCAGCGCTGCCAGCCGCAGCTGCCGTGGAACTGCTGCACAATTTCTCACTCATCCATGATGATATTCAGGATGACAGCCCAACGCGGCATGGACGGCCGACGGTTTGGACGGTTTGGGGACGGGCTAACGCCATCAATGCGGGCGATGCCATGTTCGCCCTCTCCTATCGCGCGCTTGAAGGGCTTGCTGCGCGCATGCCCGCCGAGATCGTGCTGAACGTCTATCAAATTTTTACCCAAACGAACCTCGAATTGACGCGCGGCCAGCATCTTGATATGCGCTTTGAACGGCAGCGACGCGTCTCGGTTGAGGAGTATCTCTCTATGATTTCGGGTAAATCAGCCGCATTGGTGGCCGCCTGCGCGCAGATGGGCGCGCTGATCGGCTCGCGCGATCAAGACACTGCGCGGCATTTTGCCGATTTCGGCCTTAACCTAGGCATTGCCTTTCAAATCCGCGATGACATTCTCGGCATCTGGGGAGACCCGCAGGTCACCGGCAAATCAGCAGCGACAGATATCCTTGCTCGTAAAAAATCGCTGCCGGTGCTCTATGGGCTGGAACAGGATGCAGAGCTGACAGACCTCTACGATCAAGAGCCCTTCGACAGCGCACACGTTGAGCGGACAGTTCAACTGCTGAACAAAGCCGGCGCGTTGGAATACGCCCAGGCCACTGAAACTACATATTACCAGCGTGCTCTTGAGGCGCTCAGTCGCGCTAAGCCGATCGGCGAGGCTGAGAAAGGCTTGCGCTTGCTCGCGGAGACATTATTCCAGCGCGCTTATTGAGCGCCGCCCGCGGTTACACCAGGTCGCGAAACACCAAATTGCTGAGCAGCCGTCCTCTCTGGCTGATACGCACGCGCTCCGCGTCGACAAGCAGCAGGCCCATCGCCTCATGCCGCCGAATAACGTCGCCGTGCAGTTCCAGCAGATCGATGCCAAAACGCTGGCTAAATGCAGCGCGATCGATGCCGTGCTCAGTCAGCCGCAAGCTCATGATCAAGGTCTCCGCGATCTCGGTCGAGCGATCGACCGGGACGACAGTCTCAACAGCTGGCGTCACGGGAAATATCCACTCGCGTTCATCCGTTTCCAGAAGCCGCGCAATGTATCGCTGTGGTGAACGCAGGACGACATAACGCACGCCAGCCGCAAACCCATGCGCACCAGGCCCCAAACCCAGATACTCGCCATTGAACCAGTACTGCAAGTTGTGCCGGCACCGATGACCGATCCGCGCCCAGTTGCTGATCTCGTACTGCTCAAGGCCAGCGCCAATGAGCATATCGCTGGCGAGTTCGTACATGTCCGCCGTCAGATCGTCGTCGGGAGCGGGCAACCGGCCGCGCTCTACCCACGCATGCATCGAGGTACCTTCTTCTAAGCCAAGAGCATACAAAGAAACATGGTCGGGCTGAAGCAGAAGCGCTTGCTCGAGCGTAAGCTGCCAGCTTTCAAGAGTTTGATGGGGAAACCCATAGATCAGATCAAGATTGATACTGGTAAACCCAGCGGAACGCGCCGCAAAAAAGGCGCGTGATACCGCATCATTATCGTGCCGGCGGTTAAAAAGGGCCAGCTCATTGGCATTCGCCGACTGCATGCCGATACTGAGGCGGTTAAGCCCCAGCGAGCGTAGCGCCGCTAGATAATCCCGATCGAGATCAGCCGGATTCGCTTCAAGCGACCACTCAGCATCATCGGCTATACAAAATGAGGCGCGCAGCGCCGCAGTGATGCGCTCAAATTGACTGGGCGTTAGCAGGCTGGGAGTTCCCCCACCAAAAAACACCGTGTCAACACGATACGCGCTGGCCCCTGCCCCGACAAGTTCGATCTCAGCGATGAGCGCTTCGACGAATGGCTCAATTAGGTGATCGAGGTGAATATAGGTGTTAAAAGCGCAGTAAGTGCACTTTGTGCTGCAAAAAGGAACGTGCAGATAAATTGACAAGGAACGCGCTGTCGATGCCATGATACAATGGGTTCGTATGGGTGTAATACTGATTGCGGTATTCTGTCAGGTTCCCTATAATTATGCAAGTGATCATTTCATTTTTCATTTTCATCATCAGTCCTGATAAAAGGCAACATCATGCCGGAGACGACTCAATTCACCGGAATGGAGAATAACAATTCAGATGACGCTTCACTGAAGTCCGACTCCATTCTACATGGCCGTTACAAAATCATTGGTGTCCTTGGCAGCGGTGGCATGGGCACGGTTTACCAAGCGCGAGACCTAAACTTCAGCGACGTGCGCAAATTGGTTGCGATCAAAGAAATGCAGACCATCGCCACCGATGCCGCACTGCGTGCCTCGATGTTGAAAACTTTTCGACGCGAGGCGAACATCCTCGCCATGCTTAGCCACCCGGCGATCCCCAAAATTTTCGACTTTTTCGACATTAATGACCGTGCTTACCTGGTCATGGAGTTCATCAACGGCAGCGACCTCGAGATCCTGCTGACAAAACTCAAAGAAGTGCCGATCAATAAAGTCGTCGATTGGGCGATTGAATTGTGCGACGCGCTCGATTATCTGCACAGCCAATCGCCAGACCCGATTGTTTTCCGCGATTTAAAACCCTCCAACGTCATGATCGACAGCCTCGGCAAGGTTAGGCTGATCGATTTTGGCATCGCGAAAACGTTTGTGACCGGCGTCAAACACACAATGATCGGCACAGAAGGTTATTCGGCTCCGGAGCAGTACCGCGGCGATGTAACGCCGCAAAGCGACATTTACAGCTTAGGCGCCACCCTGCACCATCTGCTAACCCGTAAAGACCCGCGCTTAGAGCCGCCCTTTAACTTTCACGAACGTCCTATCCCCAACTTTAATAGCAAGGCGCCCCCTGAGCTGGTTCGCATCGTTGAGAAAGCCCTAGCCTACAATGCCTCAGAACGCTTCCGAACTTGCGCTGAGATGAAAGAGGCGCTTGAACAGGTTCGTCTGAAAATGATGAACGTCGTCATCGCCCCTGCCAAGACCCCGGCCGATGAAAATGGCGCGACTGGC
>DAOTYT010000133.1:0-6702 GCA_034434615.1 Anaerolineae bacterium
CGCAAACGCAGGCCGATGTTGAGGTTCAGCAGCGCCCACAACCGGCTGTTTGGCTCGCGCAGCAGCAGGTCGATCATCGGCGCAGCGGCTTCATCGGCCCCTAGTTTGATCAAGGCGGAGAAAGCGCCGTACTGCACTTTGGCATTCTCGTCTGGCAGGGCGTCGATCAAAGCGGCGGCAGCGCGCCGGTCGCCATTTTGGCCCAGCCAATAAGCGGCATCATAACGCGCCTCAGGGTTAAGATCGGCCAACTGGGCGATGTAGTGCTCGAACATGAGATCCTCCGTCAAACAGAAAAGCGCCGTTCGGCGCTGCGATCTAATACTCGCAGTTTACCCATTTCTTGTTAGAGATGAGTCAGACGCGCGCAAGAACTGAGTTTGAATTCTTATCGAGGCGGCGCGTTCATAGGCTGGGATCACCATCACGGCGCATCTTCGCTCTCCAGCCAGATCGTGACCGGCCCGTCGTTGATGAGTTCAACCTGCATAACCGCCCCGAAGACACCCAGCTCTACCTGCTTTACGCCCTCGATGCGCAGGCGTTCGGCAAAATATTCCACCAGCGGCGCCGCTTGTTCTGGCGCAGCCGCAGCGGTGAAACCAGGGCGGCGCCCTCGGCGCGTATCGGCGTACAGCGTGAACTGCGAAACGACCAGCACGCCGCCGCCGGTATCGAGCAGGGAGCGATTCATCTTGCCTTCTTCATCATCGAAGACGCGCAAATGCGCCGTCTTTCGCGCCAACAGTTCCGCTTCGGTTCGTGTGTCGCTGTGGGTAATGCCCACCAGCGCCACAAACCCTCGCTCAACAGTGCCAACGACTGCCCCATTGACGGATACGCTGCCCCGGCGCGCTCGCTGCAGCAACACGCGCACGCTTACTGCTCGGCCTCCGCGCCTGAGGGATCATCTGGTCTGTCTTCGCTGCGTTCCAGTGTCGCTAGATGTTCCTCCCAGTGGAAGACAAAATAAGCTTGCAGCGCTCGCTCGACGGTGAAGTAGCTGTTGCTCGATGGGTGATAAACGCGCTTGCTGAACTGTTCGACCGGCAGCGTGAAGATGAATTCAGCCAAACGCTTCTCGTTTTGGCGAATGCCTTTGATCGTTGTGGATACGACGCGGCGCTGAAACAGCTTTGCCGCAAAATCGTTCAGGCTGTCGCGCATGGCGGGCGAGAACGAGGGGGAAATCCCGATGAGCGCCGCTTTGATTTGCAGCAGGGCGAGGTTATCGATCATATGCAGGTGAGCCAGCATCGCAGCCAGCGACCAGCCATGGTAACGCGGCACTTCATGAAGCTCGCGCGGCACAGCCTCTGCGATGGTGATGACGGCTTCGCGCACGCGATGCATGTCGTGGATAAGGGCCTGCCGGTCGGCCTCCGTGTCGAGAAAACGATACTCGCGGTCGGCATATAAGGTCATTCGCTGCATTCCTCTACTGATCTTCTTCCTGATCTTAGAAGGTTCGCGGTTCAACGTCAACCAATCGCTGCTTTGCAGGTGGTCGTAATGGTGCGTACAATAGGGGGCTGAGGAGATTGCCCCATGGCTGACAGCCTGTTCGATAACCGCTATCGTTACGATTATATTTATCCGCGCGGCCGTTCCGGCGAAACGCTGCGCGCGGTCGACACGTTGGAGAACGATCGTCCGGTCGTGGTCAAGCGGCCAGCGCCCAACGACGCGCCGCCGATCCGCGCTGGACAGGAAGTGAGCATCCTCAATGAACGCAAAGCGTTGATGCGCCTGAGCGGCCATCCGGCTTTGACAGAGCTGTTGGGGGGTGGTCAGTTTTCAGTGGGCGGTCTCTCACACCAGTATATCGTCGTCGAGCGCGCTGAGGGCGTAATCGTCTCCGATCTTGTGCTGGAGCTGGCCGCGCGCGGCGAGCGGATGCCTGAGCTGGAAATGCTCGTGATTGTCGATGCGCTGCTCGATCTGCTTGAGCTGGCGCACAGTCATGAGATCGTCCACAACGATGTCGATGCCAAACATCTGTTTTGGGACCGTGAGCGCTATCGCTTGAAGTTGATCGACTGGGGCAATGCGGTTTTTCTCGAAGGCGATGAGGTGACCGCGCAGGGCATCAGCCGGCAGTCCGATGTGTTTCAGATCGGCGAGCTGCTTTATTTCATCATCACCGGCGGCAAACGGCCCGATATCCCGCGCGATGCCGGTGATGATTTTCGGCTTAACTTCGGTGAAGACACCGAGCGGCTGCACTCGCGTTTACAGGCGATCGTGAGCCGCGCTGCGCACCCGAACCCACGCCTGCGCTACCGTTCGCTGGCCGAGCTGCGCAAAGACCTGTCAGATTACCGGATGCCGATCGAGCGTGAACGCAACACGATCCTAGGCCGAGTGGCGGAGCGACTGCGCCGCGAGCTGAGCAAAGATGAACTGCACGGGCTGCTGCGCACCCTTGAGATGGGGCTGTCGATGGACCCCGGTTATCCTCCCGCGCGCGAGGCGCAGGCGGAAATTTACGGGCGGCTGAACGATCTTGATGTTGCGGCCGATCTGGATGCGGCACGCATTTATCTCGAGAGCGCCAACTGGTCGCGGGCAGTGACAGTGTTGGAGGAACTGCGCCCGCGCGCGCGCGGCGCGAACGCGGTGCTGATCGCTTTGCTGCTCGACTGGGCGCGGCTGCTGCTTGAAAACAGCGTGCGGCCGGCAGCGCCAGCCATTCAAGACGCGATCGCGGCTGTTTTTGAGGGCGATGCCGACGAAGCTGCCAACATCCTGCAAACCGTCGGCATTGAAGACCCGACGCAGCGCGCGCTGCAATGGCTGCTGGCAGAGCGAATCTCGGCGCATGTCCCCGAAATTTTGCTGCTGCGGCCGGCGCTGTATCGGCTCGATCTGGCGCTGGCTAACTTGGCGGCGGAAGGCATCGCCGTCACAGAGGCGCGCGCTGTCTTGGCCGAAGTTCATGCCAGCCTCTCCGATCTGGCTGATCCTGACTATATCAGCCTGATCACGCTGCGCGATGGCTATCGCGCGGTGGTCGATCAGCTTACCGCGCTCAGCACGCTGTTGGAAACGGTGCAGTCGCAGCATCAGCTCAGCAACCGGCGGCTGCCGCTCTCGGCATTAGTGCGCGCGCTCAACGCGGCGATGGCGTTGGCCGATAACATGCACGTGCTGGGCAAACAGGCAACCAGCAGCCCGCGCGACGCTCTGACAGCCCTTGATTCCAGCCGGGTCATTGCGCCGGCTACACCAGCATGGGATGGCGTCGCGCAGCTCCTTGATGGTTTATATGCCTTACTTGGCGCCTATCAAACCTACATTCCGGCGGCAGATGGGGCCGATCTTGAGGGATGGCTGGCGCAGGCGCAGGCAGATTTGCGGCCGTATACAGAGCGTTTGTTCGATGAAGCCCTGGTCGAGATGGTTGATGGGCTGGCCCGCGCCGCTGAGCGTTGGAAGGCTTATGATGAAGCCGTCATTCAGGGCAGCCGCGCCGCCGCTGTGGCGGCCATCTCTGAGATGATCGAGGCGGTTTCTCCCATCAGCCCGACCTTGTCCGGTTGGCTTGGCCAACTGCGTTCTATCGTCGGTGGTGCTCACTATGTCGAGCGTCATGCCCTGTACGGCGCTCTCGGACGAGCGTTGGCTGATGGCTGGGAGCATTTTGACCGCGGCCGGCTGTCGGACGCGGAACGTCTGGGGATCACGGCCTTTGGCGCTGCTCGCAGCGAGCCGGAGCGGTTTGCCGCCCGGCGTCTGCGCGACCTGGCGCAAACCATGCGCGAATGGTTGGAGCGCGGCGGCGTCAACGATCTCAAACGCACGCAGGCCGCACTAACGACGACGGAACTGCTCTACACGCCTGACGAAATCGGCGCGCGCGATCATTTTGCCGCGCAGATGCCGAGCACCGAAACCTATCTTCGAGCGATGGGGAAGGGGTTGGTCGAACTGCTGGCGCGCGGCAATTCCGCCTCGGTGCGCGTGCTGTTCGCCAATTATGTGCTGCTCGGCGTTCAAGATGCGCATGAAGATCGCCCCGATGATGCCTTATTCTGGCGCGAAGCGGCGGTGCGCACCCTTGAGGAGCACGGGGCGCGTCACCCATTGGTGCATGCTTTAGAAGAGTTCATCGAACGCCGGCGCGACCTGACGATCGCGGCGTCCCTTCTGAACAGCATCAATGGCCCGCACGCGCTGCCGGTGCTGGAACAATCGCGCCGTGCGCTGGAGGAGAACCCGCAGGTGCGCCTGCTGAATGCCGCGCTTTACAGCTTGCGCGAGTTGGAAGCGGCGGTGCGCGACTGGTCTGATGGTGAATTTCGCGCTGCTGGCATCAAACTAGAGAACGCGCTCAAAGCGGTTGATGAGGTTGAAACCACGGCCCAAGTTACGCTGACCAGCTACCGAGCATGGTTGATGGAACTGATACAAGGGGCGGCTGACCTGCACACCGGCGCGCGGCGCATCATGCAGGCGGTAGAGAACAAGCCCGATCACCCGGTCGATCTCATCCGCACTGGCCACCACACGCAGGCAGAGATAACCACAAAACTGCTTGGACCGGCTTATGCGGGCACTTTGCGGGCGTGGCGCGATACCTACGAAGATTTCCTGGCCGTTTACAGCGACCGGGCGCTGCGTCGCAGCGCCAAGCTGGCGCGCTTCAACGAGCTGTTTCGTGCCATGTTTATCGATCGGCATCCGGCCTATCCGCTGTATCGACACTGGTATGAACTGACCGAACAGGCGCCCGAGTTCCCCGCGCCGCCGACTGATGAGCCCGTGCCGCGCATCGACGAGATCGACATCGAACCGGAGGCCCAAACCGACGGCAACGCGCCCCTTGATGCGATCGTATCGCCAGTGCCAGAAGCGGCACTCGCAGCGCGGCGCCCAAGTCGTCGTTCGATGCCGGCGCTATTGGTGCTGCTGTTCGTCATCGTCGTGATCGGCGCGGGCGTGCTCTTCGTCCTGAGCGGCGGTCTCGGCGGCGGCGGCGAGACGCCAACCCCTGCTGCTGAGGCGGCGCAGATTGGCAGCCTGCTGACACCCGACCAAGTCGTCGAAGATGCCACCGAAGAGGCGGAGCCGTCGCCCGAAGCGACGCCTACTGCTGAACCCTCGCCAACGCCGCTGGCTATCTTAGCGACCATCGCACCGCGTGGTACGGAGACGCTTACCCCAACGCGCACGCCGACAGCCACGCCTTCGGCCACGGCGACCCTGACACGGACTCCCACCGATACCCCGCCGCCAACTGCGACGCCCACGCCCACTTTTACTCCTACGCAAACATTGCCCCCGCAGGGACTGCAAGGCCCACAGAACCTGCTCACCCTGGCGGCCAACTTAGACGATCCTGCCTGGAGTGCGGAAGCCTTCAGTGCGGCCAGCGACAACAGCTTTTGGCGCCTGGGCATGGGCATGCCAAGCGGTGAGGGCGATCAAATCATCATTGCATTCGACCCCGCCTCCCTCGAGTTGGTTTACGGCAACAATGCTGCGGCTCGCATCGCGCGGATGGAAGCCGATCTGTCTTTGGTGACTTACAACCCACCGCTCCTGATCGATAACAACGTTTATTTTGGTGTTTTATTGGTCGACGCCACTAACCCCGCGAACAGCGCTGGGCTTCAGGTTGAGGTGATGCAGCCCGGCGTCATCAAACTCAGCCAGCGCAGTGGCGATGCGCTCATTACCATCAGCCAGCGTTCCGACAGCGCTGCTGGCATGCGTGTGCGCCTCGACCGCAGTCTCAACGACGGCACTGTCACCGTTTATCTCAATAACCAGCCGCTCGGCGCGCCGATCCCGTTCGTTGGCGCCGACGTGCCCGTCATGCCGCTGCTCTATGTGCACGACGGCGGCGTCATCGTCCATGTCAACAGCTGGTCGATCACGCTGCGCTAACGACCTGCCTTCGTGCCTTTAAGGCGCAGTTCGGTTCATATTCCTTCATATTCCATTGAGCGTTCAAGCTAGTACGCGGAAAATTTATGCTTAACGCAAGGTTTTTCGTATACAGTAAAGATGACCCGCCTCAGTGGAGATCGTTCATGTTGGCAGAAGCACATCCTATTTCGCCTCCGTCTGCGGAAGCCCCAATGCGAGCTCGCATCTTGGTTGTCGATGATGATCCCGCCAACCGAAAGCTTCTGCGCCGAATTTTTGGAGAAGATTACGAGGTGATCGCTGTCGAGGGGGGACGACAGGCGCTGGAGCTGCTCGATCGCGAGCCGTTCCATCTCGTCTTGCTCGACGTGATGATGCCGGTCATGACTGGCTTTGATGTGCTGGCCATCTTGCGCGAACGCACGCAGTTGGAAGATCTGCCCGTGATCATGATTTCGGCGCGGGCCGATAACACTGATGTCGTTGAAGGATTTCGACTGGGCGCGCGCGATTACATCACCAAACCAATCAATGTCGATGTCGCGCGCGCCCGCGTGCAGACGCAGATCGCGCTCAAACTGCTCGCCGATGAGCACAAGCGCACGATCGATCAACTGCGGCTCACCCAGGCCATGCAGGACAATTTTTATCTGATCGTATCGCATGATCTAAAAGGCCCGCTGACTAATCTGCGCATGGCTCAATTTGTGCTGCGCGATCTTATTGGTGAACAAGCTGAGGCGCTGTCAATCCTCGACAACGTGGATCTGATGATCGACGAAATGAACGACATGATCCGCGTCTTTCTAGACGCGCTGGCCGCGCGCC
>DAOTYT010000134.1:0-5073 GCA_034434615.1 Anaerolineae bacterium
AAACCCGTCGGTGAAGGTGGTCACAGCGCGTTCTTGCGCGTAGCGCGCATCGACGGCACGCTCATAACCTGCTGGCATGTACAGCAGGCGGACAGGCATGTCGAGAAATTCGCTTAACCAGCGCGCCGCTTGGTCGCCGACGTCCTCGCCCCAGCAGCGGCTGCCAAAAACTTCAGCGAGGCGCAGCCCGCCGCCAGTCGAACCCAGCGAAAGCCGCAGCTTGGGCAGGCCAGGGGCGCACAAGAGGAGCGCTTCGCCTTCGAGCGTCTGGCGAATGAGCGGCAGCTTGTGCAGGGTGCGGGCCGTGACCGGGCGCGCGATCTCGGCGCTGGTGTCCTCGACGATCACCCAGCGCCGGTCATACAGCGGGCCGGCGGCATCGAACGCCATCGACGTGTGAGCGATGCCCGCGCACGACTTGACCGGGTAGCTGTACAAGGCAGAAACCATCGCGCCGACGCCTCTCATGGCAAGGAACTCCTGTCAGTTCAGCCTACCAGTTCAGTTGAAACGCGCGAAGTTTATGCCAACAAGCGATAAAGCGCTAGGGATTGAGCTTATGCACGCTGACCGGCTGGCCGCGGCGCAGCAGGCTTAAACGCGGCCGTGTGATGGCCGAGCTGGTCACCTGTGCTGGCGACTCGATGTGCGGGATGATCACGCTGAACGTCGTGCCGACGCCCACCTCGCTCTCGACGGCGATCTGCCCGTGGTGCGCCTCGACGATCCACTGCGCGATCGATAAGCCCAGCCCGACTCCCTCTCCCTGGCCAGCCCCCTGCCCTCGCGCGCGCGAACGTTCCGCCTGGTAAAAGCGGTTAAAGATATGCTGCAAATCTTCCGGAGCAATGCCAATGCCGGTATCCTGCACTTCGACCACGGCGGTCGTCAGCGTCTTGCGCAAGTTGATGATGATCTCGCCGCCATCGGGGGTGAATTTGATCGCGTTGCTCACCAGATTGAGGAATACCTGCTTTAGGCGATCTGCATCGCCGTTGATGCGCACTGGCTCGTAATCGTGGATCGTGATCCGCAGATCGCGATCTTTGCTCAGCACGCGCGCTTCGCGGTAAACCTCGCTGATGATCGTATCGAGATCGAGCAGTTCCATCGTCAGCGCCAGGCCGCCATAATCGGCTTTTGCCAGCAGCAGCAGATCGCTGACCAAACGCGACATGCGCTCAACTTCGGCCTCCACGGCTTCTAAGGACTCGGCATCCATGCCATAACGATGGATGAGCTCGAGGTGGCCGCGGATGGCCGTTAGCGGGGTGCGCAGCTCATGGGAAACATCGGCGACGAAACGGCGCTGAACGCCGAACAGATGATCGATGCGATCCATCATTCGATTGAAGACCGAAGTCAGCCGGCCCAGCTCGTCCATCGGGCCATTCCACTTCAGCCGCGTGCCAAGATCGTCGGTCGATGCGATGCGTTCAGCAGCCCGCGTAATCGCTTTGATCGGCTGCAAAGCCCGGTTCGACAACCCCCAACCGATCGCGACTGAGCCGACCATCGAACAGGCCAACCCCACCAGCACAACGGCCAACAGACCGTTTAGCGCCTGGTTGACGGTCGCCAGCGACGTGGCCGACTGGATGACGATCCGTTTTCCCCATACATCGAACGGCTGGGTGAGCACCCGCCACGGGCCGCCATCCCCGATCAGCACATCGGTGAACAGGCTTGGCGCTGCGTCGTTGTTGTCAAACTGCACGGTGGCCCCCACCCTAAGCGCGTCAGCATCGAGCGGCAGGGCATAATTGCGCAGATTCGACGAAGCGCCGACCAGGCGCATGTCGTTCTCGGGATCCCAAACCTGCACGACGACGCCGGAGGCGCGCAGCACATCTAACTCCGGCAGGCGCACGAGAATGCCAACCGGGCCGCCAAACTCGCCATAGGGCGTGGCACGGCTGTTGCGCACGACCTGATCGATCGTCTCAACCAGCGCGCTGTCGATGCTGTTGATCAACGTCCAGCGGGTAACCCCATAGAGCGTCAACCCGAACAGCGCCAGGATGATCGCCAGGAAAGCGGTATACCACAGGATCAGCTTGCTGCGCAGTGTCATTAGGCAGCGATCATTCTTCTTCCCGCAGCACGTATCCCACGCCGCGAACGGTGTGCACGAGCCGCGGCTCGTTGTCTTGCTCCGTCTTCTGGCGTAGATAGCGCACGTAAACTTCGATGATATTGCTCTCTCCACCGAAGTCGTATCCCCACACGCGATCGAAGATGACATCGCGCGTGAGTACCTGCCGGGGGTTGCGCATAAACAGCTCCAGCAGCTCATACTCCTTCGCCGTCAGGTCGATGGCGCGCTCACCACGATAAGCGCGGTGGGTGCCCGTATCGAGCGTTAGATCGGCGAAGCGCAGGATCTCCGGGCGCGAAGTCGGCGTCGAACGGCGGAAGAGGGCGCGTACCCGCGCCATCAATTCATCGACTGAGAACGGTTTGACCAGATAATCATCGGCGCCGGCATCCAGGCCCATCACCCGATCCTTGACGTCGTCTTTGGCCGTCAGCATCAAGATAGGCACATCGCTGGCGGCGCGCAGCCGCTTGCAGACTTCCAGCCCATCCAAGCCGGGGAGCATCCAGTCAAGAATGACCAAATCAGGCGGGTTGTCGCGCGCGATGCCGAGGCCGGTCTGCCCGTCTCGAGCGACATTGACGCGATACCCTTCGTAGATCAATGCCCGCTCAACGAACTGCGCGATGCGGGCCTCGTCTTCAATCAATAGAATGCGTTCTCCAGACATAGATCAATCCTAGTGTGCGAAGTAGCGGCATCATAGAACAACTCGATGAGAATTCTGTTAACGCCTCGCCTGCCGCAGCTCGACGGAACGCTACCCCACCCAGCGGAACCCTGACGTGCGTTCCGGAGTCGAGAGCAGGAACTGTCCGCCCAGGCTGGCATCGATAAACACCAATGGTCCCAACGGCACCCCGCCAACCTCGCTGACCTCGAGCAGCCCAGCGACGAAACGTCCATCTGGAGACAGGCGCGGCGCGATCAGCGGCCCGAGCTCCATGATCGCCGTCTGGGCGCCGCCGTCGAGATCGACGACCTGCACCGGCGCATCAGCCCCGGCGGCCAGCAAAGCTCGCAGCTCAACTCTGCCATCGGCGCGACCGCGAGCGATCACATCGCGCACAACCATGCCAGCCGGCAGTGGCAGGCGCTGCACCGGCGAAGCTGCCGGCGCGAGGGCGTCATGAATGAAGAAATTCGCCTCTCCGCCCGGGGCTGTCGCCGGGCTGTTGAATGTGAGGATACGATTTTCGGACAGCCAGCGCGCGTTAAGCGCGCGCAGTTCGTCAGGCGGCCCCATCGGCACTTCGGTAAGCTCGCCCGTTTCCAGCGTGAGCACCACGCTGGTGACTTCAGCGCCGCGATAGGCATCGAGCAGCAGGCGCGCGCCATCGGGCGAGAACTGCGGCCGCCGGTAAACCCACTGATCGCCTGCGGCTCCATCATCGCTCGCGCTGTTGGCCAGCAGCCGCAGGGGAGCGCGTCCATCCAGGCCAACGATCCAAACGCCGCTTTGATTGACGCTTTCATCGACGAACGCGACGCGCAGCCCGTCCGGGCTAAAAGCCGGCGTGACGGGCGCAAACCCCTCCACCTCGGCCAGCAGCAAGGGCTGCGACACCTCAAAGCGCTGCACCCACAGTGCTCCACGCACTACATAGGCGACGCGCCGGCCATCGCGCGAGACGGCATACTCGCTGATATCGCCCGTCGCCCCGGTGAAGCGGAACGGCGGCTGGCCGCTGGCGGGCATGCGCCACACCTGCAACACACCGCGCTGGTCGGGCGCGAGGAAATAACTGTCAGCCGATAGCATCAAACCGGTGACCGTGCTGGCTGGCGCCGGGGTCGGCGGAGGGGGCGTGGGCGTCGGCGCGTTGGGATCGTCCGTTGGCGTCGGCTCGATCGTCTGCGTGGGCGTCGGCCGCGGCGTCACCACGATGACCGGGGCGCGCAGCGGCACCCAATCGAAAGCGACGGCGTTGTTGATCGGCAGAGGCACCCCCTCGCCAGTGATCGGGTTGAACAACGCCAGCACACCGCCTTGAAACGCCGTCATCACCTCGCCGCCCGGCGCCCACATCAGCCCGCGCAGTGGCACCGGCCGTTGGCCGACCGTTTCGACCTGCTGCGCGCCGCGCGCCAGCCGCATCAACGTGCCGCTGCCCTCCGGGATGGTCGTGTTTTGGCGCGGCCGCGCGAAGAAGACCAATCGGTCATCAGCCGTCAGATAGGGCAGGCGATAATCGACGCTCGCATCGAGCAGCGCGGTCTGCGCATTGGCTGCGTCGAGGTTCATCAGCCGCAGGCCGCCGTCACTCGGCGCGAACACGATCTCGCTGTTGCTGACCCAAGTCGTGCCGATCGAGGAAGGGATGACGCTGGTCAGCAGCAGGGCATCCGCCTCACGACGATAAATCCACCAGATGTTGTCTTCTGCCTCGGCGGCCAAAAATGTGCCCCCCGGAGACCAGCTCAAGTTCAGGAAGATGCCCTCGGTCAGATCGATGAACAGCGGCGCGCCACCCGTCTCCATGAAGATGCGCGCGCCGGTGAGGGTCGTGTAGGCGATGGCATCGCCGGCGGGCGACCAAGCGATCGTGCGCCCCTGACCGCGATAGGGCGGCACGCTGGCGCTGGCGCCCTCAATTTGCAGTCCTTCGCCACCGGTCAGCCCGACGACCGTCAAGCCGTCCTCAGTTCGGTAGGCAAGCCGTTCGCCGAGCGCATCCAACCCAAAGTCGAGCACATAAACGTCTGGCGGCGTCACCGGGCGCGCGCCGACTGCATCAAGGCCATAACGCTCCACGATGCCTTCATTGGTCAGGACGAATAACTCTGAGGGCAGACGCGTGCCCGCCTGCGCTGCCGCCGAGGCAGCCAGCGCTGTGACCAGCAGCAGGCTGAGCAGAGAAATGATCATACGGCGAATGAAGGGGTGATCCATGCACGCCATCCGTCAGAAGGATCGGCCCAGCAATTCCGATCTTCATTTTAACATGCGATGCGCTAAACTCGCCTGTATGAAC
>DAOTYT010000135.1:0-4272 GCA_034434615.1 Anaerolineae bacterium
TGCGCGCGGCATAGCGGTGATCCTCGATCTACCAATCAACCACACCTCGACTCAGCATCCATGGTTCATCGCTAGCGCGGCTGGAGACCCGGCTTATGCCGACTGGTATCTATGGGCCGACGAAGACCCAGGCTACCGTGGGCCGCAGGGGCAGGTTGTATGGCATGAGCTCGGCGGCCGTTACTACTACGGCGTCTTCTGGGGCGGCATGCCCGATCTCAATCTGGAAAATCCGGAGGTGACGGCGGCTTTGTACGACATCACACGATTCTGGCTCGAGGAGGTCGGTGTAGACGGGTTTCGCCTCGATGCGATTAAGCACCTGATCGAAGACGGACGCGATCAAGTGCACACAGAGGCGACGCGCGCATGGCTGCGCGACTATCAAAACTTCATCAAATCGGTGAACCCGAACGCGCTGACGGTCGGCGAAGTGTGGGATACGAGTTTCCGCGCCCGCGATTATGTGCGTGACGGCGCTGTCGATCTGGTTTTTGAGTTTGATCTGGCAGACGCGATGCTGCAAAGCGCACGACAAGGGACGAATACTGCCATCGCATCGATGCAGCAGCGCATGATCGATTTGTATCCGCTCAACCAGTTTGCGACGTTCCTAACCAATCACGATCAGAACCGGGTGATGAGCGTCCTCGCTGGCAATGCGGGCGCAGCGCGCACCGCCGCCTCGCTCCTGCTTACCGCGCCCGGCGTTCCGTTCATCTACTATGGTGAAGAAATTGGGCTAACGGGCGTCAAACCTGATGAGCGCATCCGCACGCCGATGCCGTGGGATGCGACGCCGGTCACTGCCGGCTTCACCGAAGCAGCTCGCCCGTGGCAGCCGCTGGCCAGCGGTCATGAAGACGGCGTCAATGTCGCTGCGCAGCGCGACGATTCTACCTCGCTGCTCAATCATTATCGCACGCTGATCGACCTGCGGCGTAGTTATCCCGTGCTGTCTGTGGGCGGTTATCACGCACTAGAGGCATCGCCCCGCAGCATTTACAGCTTCCTGCGCAGCGATGGAGAAGAGACCCTGCTGATCCTGATCAATCTGAGTGGCCAGCCAGTAGAGGAGTATGCGCTGCGCATGCGCGGCGGCCCGTTCACGTCCTTGGCGAGCGCAGCGCTGCTGTTCGCCGACAGCTTGGCAGGCCCGGTCGAGATCGCCCTGCCAGAATTAACGCTCAATGGTGATTTCGCTGGGTATCAACCGCTGCCGCTCCTGCCAGCCCACAGCACAACGGTCATCCGGCTGTCGGCCCCGTGAGGCGCGCTTTACGGCGCCAGCAGCTGCGTTCAACAAAACAGCAAGCGAACCTAGCGCAGCGATCTGAAAGCTGTACAATAGCCTACTATCGTTCAGTCAATACGATCGAGGCTATCATGCATTTTACGAATCGATACTTGGTCGGCATCTTCGCGCTGTTAGGGTTAAGCGTGCTGCTGACCGGCGCAGCGCAAGCACAAGTCCCTCAGACGCCAGCGCAGATCTGCGCCGCCGTCGAAGCCAACGAGCCAGCAGAACGGCGCTTTTCCATGCCACAGCAAGTGTTGGAACCAGGAGTCGATTATCGTGCGGTCTTCTGCACGGAAGTTGGCCCTATTTACGTCGATCTGTTTGAGGAATTTGCCCCGCTCGCGGTCAACAGCTTTGTCTTCTTAGCCGGAGAAAACTACTACGACAATACAACGTTTCACCGCGTGATCGAAGGCTTCATGGCCCAGGGCGGCGACCCCACTGGAACGGGCACCGGCGGGCCGGGTTATCAATTTCAGGATGAGTTCGTCGGCTTCCTGAATTTTGACCGGCCAGGCTGGCTGGCGATGGCCAATGCCGGGCCGGCGACCAACGGCAGCCAATTCTTCATCACCACTGCTCCAACGCCGCACCTCAATAACCGCCACACGATTTTCGGGGAGGTGCTTGAAGGCCAAGAGGTGGTCGAACAGATCCGCCTGCGCGACCCGATGACTGACCCGCTCCCCGGGACGCGCATCGAGACGATCGTCATCATTACCGATCCGGATATGGTTGAGACCACCTACCGCTCTCCGGAACCAGCCGTCGAGGCCGACTTTCAAGAAGTGCTCGATTTGATCGACGCCGATGTACCGCAGCCGCTCGCTGTGAGCGAAGATGCAGGACTTTTCAACACCAGCGAGGTGGCCGCCCGCGCACCAGAGTCACTTCGTGCGCAGTATGCTGACTTCCTGAGCGCGAATAACCATCAATTTCGGGCCGAGACGGGCGTTATCAACCCAACTTGCGATCTCGATTTAGCGCCCTATTCATCTTTGAGCTATAAGCTCGACGTCTTTGCAACGCGCGCCGATGCTTCTGCGGCGCTGGCCAGCGGCGTCTTGACTGAGCTTGCGGAGGCGGAGGGGTTTGCGATCGTCGATGTCGATGCGTTGAGCCAACCCATCTATGTCCGCGCGGTGGAGCGCTGCGACATTTCGATGACGCATGCGCGCACGCACTGGCAGCGCGGCCGCTACATCGCCACTGCTGAGGCAGCTTATCCGGCCGATCACAGCATCACGGCCGATGTATGGCTGGAACAGCTGGTGGGAACGCTGATCTTCGAACAGTTCTTCAGCGATGTGCTGCGTGCGGAACTGCGCTGATATCGCTTCCAAGAAAAAACGGCGCAAAAACAGAGGCGCGGGTTGCGCGCCTCTGTCATCATGCATTGTTTTGCGGCCGCTTAAACCAGCGATGCTTCAAGCGTGATCGAGACCGAAGCGAGCGCCCGCGCGATGATGCAGGACTTTCTCGTTTCCTCGGCATGCTCTTGAAAAGCCGCCGCCTCTAAGCCGGGCACGTCACTCTCGTTGACGAGATGGATACGCGCGATCGAGAAACCGCTGTCATCCTTCTCAAGGTGGACATGGGCGGTTGTGTGCACACGGTTGACGGTCAACCCGGCACGGCCGAGCCGCGCCGCCAGCGCCATCGAGTAGCAGCCCGCCAGCGCTGCCCCAACCAGTTCTTCGGGATTTGTGCCCGCGCCTTCTTCAAAACGCGAAACGAAAGAGAACGGTCCTTCGTAGGCGCCGCTGCCTAGTTTAATCGCCCCGCTGCCCTCTTGCAGCGGCCCTTTCCATGTTGCTTCAGCAGTCCGTGCCGGCATACAAATCACTCCTTAATGACAAGCTATCGTTCATCCGTCGACGCTGCAAGCATAACGCGATCGGGTCAGTTCCACCAACCCCACATCCCATACCAATCCTGGTCGATCTCGTCAGCAAGATCGTCAGAGTCAAACTCGACGGACAGCCAGAGCACCGCTTTGAGCGCAGCACGACGCACTGAACCCTCTTCATGAAGCAGCGCATCGGAAATGTACGGAACGGCATCTTCGTCCATCTGCCATACGGCCTCAGCAGCAGCATGCCATACATGGCTGCTGTGGTGGTTAAGCGCGAGCAGCAGCGCCGGCACCGATGACGGATCGCCGAGCTGCCCTAGTGAGACGGCAGCAGCATAGCGAACATAATCGCTCTCATCATTCAGCAGCGCTGTCTCCAAGGCATCCAACACCGATGCATCACCTAGAACACCCAGCGCCTCGGCGGCAGCATAACGAACAAAGCTGTTTTCATCGGCTGCGAGCGCTTCGACCAGCTCAGGCACCGCTGCGCTGTCTTCGATCGCTTGCAAGGCCTTGGCAGCCTCCCAGCGCACGAAGCTGTTCCCATCGCCCAACAGAGCGCCCACCAAGCCGGGAAGCGCCGCGCTGTCACCGATCATGCCGAGCGCCTGCGCGGCTGCACGGCGAACATCTTTGCTGCGGTCGCTTAGACGCTCGATCAACGCAGGGACTGCGAGCGGATCGCCCAATGCTGCCAGTGCCTGCACAACCAGCACACGAATTTCCCGATCGCGATGCTTTAACGCCTCCAATAATGCCGCGAGCGCCTTCGGTTCGCGCAGTTGAGAGAGGCGGAACAAGGCGTAGCGTTGTTTTTGTTTATCGTCGCTGCGTAAATCATTGAGCAGTTGGTGAACTAGCGACGTATTTGACATGTGATGTGCTCCGATCGTTGCTAAGCGCTTTAAGTGTAACTGCCAGCACGAACACTGGCAATGTCATAAATTATGGCCTTCACTCCACTTTGGTGATTGACAGATCCGAAGAAATCCCCTAATATATGGAAATCAAACCATTGGAAACCAAAATAAAACAGGTGATGAACGCTGATCAACTGCTGATAATGACTTCAGAAATTCGCATTTTGTGCATGCTCATCACGAAAACGTCCGCT
>DAOTYT010000136.1:0-2129 GCA_034434615.1 Anaerolineae bacterium
GCGCTTGCACCTGCTGCGTGGCCAGGTCGCCAGCGCCATGCGCTGGGTGCGATCATCGCTCCCTCAGCGCAACCCGGCTGCGCTCCTGTTCAACGACATCCCCGACCTGACGCGAGCGGGAATCTTGATCGCTCATCGCTCGCCCGACGCGCTGGCCGAGGCGCAGGCGCATCTGCATGATCTGCGTAACGCAGCGGAGGCCCGGCACTACCAGTTTCAACTGGCGAAAATCCTGGCCGTGCAGGCTTCGCTGCTGTGGGTGAGCGACCGGCATGACGAGGCGCTTCAGACCATGGCAGATGCGGCGAAGATTGGCCAGCGCGGCGGAATCATTCGCGCTTTCGCTGACCTTGGCGCAGATGTGCGCCAAGTTTTGTGTGCGCTAAAGGAGCACGCCGCCGGCTACGCTGTGCAGGACCCCTACTTATCTGCTGCGCTCGGCGCTTTCGACAAGCCGCCAGCGTCGGCAATCCCGACCGATTTCGCTGTATTGCCGCAACTGACCCGGCGCGAGATTGACGTGCTCAAGCTGCTGAACAAACGCCATACCGATAAGGAGATCGCCCAAGCACTCGTCATCTCGCGATTGACCGTGGCCAAGCACACCGCCAACCTCTATCGCAAGCTGGGGGTATCCAGCCGGCATGAGGCCGTGGTGAAAGCCCGCGCCTTGGGCATTCTCAACTCCTGAGGATCACCCAGGCATCCCGGCGGAACCACGCGGCATCCTCACCGGCCGCCGCTCCGATAACAACGAGGACCGATCCCTTCCCCACCGGGTCGGCCGACCTGGTCGTTTGCCCAGAACCAAAAATACTGAATTTCTACTCAACTTCCGTCAGGTAGACAGCTCCGAGGCTCCCATACTATCGCTGGCAAGCCAAGGCATGGCGCGTTTTACACTGACCCTGCACTCATTAGCCACATACGAAGTTCGCGTGTTGGGTTGGTTAGGGCCGTCATGGGCCGACCACGCCGGCAAAAGCGCGATTGTCTATGCCGATGACGCCGAGGCGGGACCGCTGACGATTGTGACTTTATGCAACGTAGATCAATCGGCGCTGATCGGACTACTCAATGCGCTGTTTGCGTCAGGTGTGCCGTTGCTGAGCGTGAAGCATATTCCGGATACAAGCCAAACAGAAAAGGCCTGATGGCGAGCTTTCGCGGCTCGCGTTAAGTGAGAGCCGCACCGGCGGTATCCGAAACGGTAATGCGTGAGCACGAAACGGAGAAGGAATAGGCAAATGGATGTGCGCGCGAGGGCGGAGCCGAAGCTCATGGGCTTCTCGCGCGGCATCGAACGCGATGGCGACATGTTCGCCGGCTACGTGGTCGCAGTAGACAACTGATGTGGATGATCAATCCACCAGATACCAAGAAGGAGAAGAACTGATGCTGGGCAACATTGTAAGCGCAATTGTGCTGGGCCTGATCGGCCTGGCGATGCTGTTTTTTGGGCATCGTTGGTTTCGCATCCTGCTGCCGTTCTGGGCGTTCTTTGTCGGCTTCAGCGCTGTCACGGCGCTGGTGTCCGGCATCTTTGGCCAGAACTTCTTCAGCACGGCGCTGGCGTGCATTCCAGGTGCGCTGCTCGGGCTGATCTTTGCGGCCCTGTCGTTCGTGTGGTGGTCGCTGGTCGTCTTGATCTGGGCGGGGTCGGTGGGCTTCGCGCTCGGGGCAGGATTGATCTCGGCGCTCGGCGCGACCGGCTGGCTGATCGTCTTCCTGTTTGGATTGATCGGCGCGATCGCCTTTGTCATCCTGGCTTCGCGCGCCGAACTCAAAAAGTATCTGCCTATCTTCTTGACTGCCAGCGCCGGCGCGACGATGGTGCTGTCCGCCATCCTGCTGCTGTTTGGGCGGCCGGTCGAGGAGTTGGGTTGGGGCCGAATCTACGGCCCGCTCTCCAGCGGCGACAGCTCCTTCCTGGCGATCCTGGTATGGATGGCGCTGGCCGCCGCAGGGATCATCATCCAATCGGGGATGAACGACCGCAAACTGACCGTGGACGTGGCGCAATTCGAACGCGCACAGATGTGAACTGATTGAAAGGGGGAGCCCGTGTTTCTGCATAACAGAAGCGACCTTAGCGACTTTGAATGGGCGCGCATCAAGCCACTCTTGCC
>DAOTYT010000137.1:0-1549 GCA_034434615.1 Anaerolineae bacterium
GCCAGCACGAGGTCGTGCAAATCGCGCAGCGCTCCAGACCGCAGCACAATGCCAGCGCTGCGGCGTAAATTATACGGCGCCTGGGCTGTGCGCAGCGCTTTATCGACGGCGGCGACTGCGAGCAGCGGGTCGATCCACAGCAGCTCGCCGGTCAAGGCGTCATGGTCATCGAGGACGATGCATTGGCTGCCGTGGCGAACGGCTTCAACGGCTTCGTCGCCTAACCGCTGTAATGCCTGCTCGATCGTCTCGTCAAGGTTAGCGCTCATCGAAATGAGACTCGCTCGCTCGTCGAAATGATCAAGTAGATCATCGATCGTCATTGTGCCGTGTTTCTCGGCGACGGCGCGCAGCTCGTCCGGCGTGCCCAAATCAGGGTGCCCGCCGAGGAGGAGGGGAACATCAAGCTGAACGCGGAAGTCAACCTGATCGAGCGACATGCTGATGGCCGGCCGTGTGCCGAGCAGCGTGGTGGTCGAAAACTGGGCTCGCTCGCGTTCGCGGTCAATTGCCGGGTTGGTCACAACGGCGACGGTCTCTTTGAAGAAATCGGCGAGGTTAACGCGCGTTTTGCTGATCGCCGCCAGTGGCCCATCCCAACCCAGCGACCCGACCAGTTCTTTATTCGTCTCGGCCAGCGCTTCAACGATGTTCAGGTGATAGCGCTCCCAGCCCAAAGCGGCCATGACCGTCGTGTTCACAGCGGGCGTGCTCACTCGCCAGGGAACTGCTGCGCGCGCCGGGGCAAATTCGGCGACCGCAGTCGCCACTGCGGCTGCGGCCGCTTGTTCTCCGCGCTCACCGAAGAGACGCCTTGACCCTCCTCCCTCCAGCCGCTGCTGTCCGCTGTAAGGCGAGGGCCTATCTCCAAAGCTGTGTCCGCTTCCTCCGTTAGCCACCGGTACGATGCCGCGCTCGCGAGCGCGCTGCGTGACATGGCGCTGAATAGCGGGGTAATCCAGCACCTCGATGGAGCGGCCGGGTTTGATGATGAGTGCGATCTTCTCGCCCGGCGCCAGGGGTTTGGGTTCGGCAGACATCATGTCGAGCGCGTAGACACCTCGCTCGGACGTTGCGAAAAATTCTTTCTCCGTCTCGCCAAACCATAAAGGACGCAGTCCCAGCGCATCAACGCTGAAAACACATTGATCGCCCATGCGCGCCGCTACCGCAGCCGGCCCCTGTGCAAACGGGCCGAAGGCATGGCGAATGTGTTCATAAACTTCATGAATTTCCGGGACTGTCTGAATCAGATCGTGGGCGAAGGGTGGGAAGACGTATTCCATCGCCTCGATCAGATCAAGCCCATACTGCATACATAATGCATCCAGTACGCGATCGACATCTTGCGAGTCCGAGTTGGCTGGGTCAAGCGAGATGCCGAGCATCTCCGCTTCAAGCCGAAAGCGAGAGATGGTGTTGAATTCGCCATTGTGCCCAATGACGTTGAACGGCTGCACGCGCTCAAAGATCGGGTTTGTGTTTGTGCTGTAGCGCGCATGGCCGAGCGTTACGGTTGAGGCGTATTCTGGATCGCGCAGTTCGGGGT
>DAOTYT010000138.1:0-6039 GCA_034434615.1 Anaerolineae bacterium
TTCAGCGCCAGTTTGGGTTAGGCTGTAAGCCGGACTATAGATGCGGTCGGCGCCCTCGGCGAGCAAAAGCTGGGCGACAGCCGCATCACGATTGAGCCAGCCGGCCGGAGGCCGCCATTCGAGCCATGCGCGTCCCGTCAGCACCAGTTCAATCGTGAGCGCAAGCAGCAAAATGAAGACTCCCCAGCGTGACGATCCTCTATCTCCTGCGAGCAGAATCGCAAGGCATACCCCGCCACCACCTGCAATCAGAGCGAGGCCAGCGCTTGTGGGAAAAGGCATCCCCGCGATCATGAGCACACCGCCAGTGATGCAGGCGATCAATCCAGCAAAGGCGAGGCGGCGATTGCCCCATCTCGCTTTGGCCAGCGCCTCTGCACCCCAGCCAGCCAGCACAGAGACGCTCAAGACGACCAGAAACCAGGCGCGCGCAGGCACTCGAAACCACAGCAGTGGCGGCGCCAAACTGACCAAGAACGGCCATAAGAACCCGTTTGGCCCTAAGGCATAGAGTGCGCCGAAGCCCATCAGCCCGAGGAAGACCCACTGCTTGCGCGGCATCGCGACCAAGCCGACCAGCGCCAGCAGCAGGGCGGAAACGCCGCTGTAAGCGAGCAGCTCAACCGCCCCGCCGTGCTGCGGTAAGATGAGACCAGCGAACATCAGCGGCTCAAGAGAGAAAATGCCCGCTTCCTGCGGGGTGAGCGCAGCACGCGTGAGATAAGGTGACCATCCCAACAAGGGTAAGGTCACCGAAGCAGTCAGCAAGACGAGGATAACAATGGACGCAGCGCTGGCCGAGAAAACGCGCATAACGTGACCGCGCTTTGGGCGCAAACGAAGCAAAACTTCAAAGCTATAGACAGTGGCAGCAAGCAACGCGAATAGGCTCAGGCGGATATCGGCCAAAACCATGAGCGCGGCAAATAGTGCGGTCCTCAGCACAGCTTTAAGGTCAGGTTTCACCACGCAGCGACGGACAGCGAGCATTACCCATGGCCACCATGCCAGCGCATAGATGAGATCGACGTGACCCGCTCCAGTGTGGGCCAACAGCCGCGGCGAGAAGGCATAGAGGCCCGCAGCCACAACCGCGGACACGGGCAGCAGCCCGATCTGCCGCATCCAGCACATCATGCCGGCGGCCGCCAGCCCTACATGAAGAAAGATCATGATATTCAAGTGGCTCCCGGCGTCCACGAGCGCGGCCAGCCACTGGAGCGGGTAGGCGGTTTTGTTCAGAGGGTTAGCGGCAAAAGGCGCGCCAGCGAACGTCGTTTCGCGCCACAGCGGAAATTGGCCCTCTGAAAGCGATCGCCGTATAAAATAGGCAGCCGGCCAGTGCGACGTCGCTGCATCTGAGAAAAGAGCTCCTGGATTAAACGGCAGTGCTCCGGGCGTATACCCCGTCGCGATGAGCAAAAGCAGGGCGGTGCCGCCCAGCCACAACTTAAGGCGCATACACCGTCACAGTGCCAGCACGGGCGACCTCGCGCAGGCCTTCCAGACAGCCAGGACCAATCCCCGCTTCTTGCGGCCCGTAGAGGATGAAACGGATGTTGTAACGATCGATCAACTCCGCACAAAACGCGGGATCAGCACCTTCATACCATCGGAGGACATCCTGCTCCCGCTGGTCAGCATTCAAAGTCTCGTACGGATGACCGTATACGACTCGCGCCGATGCCCAACCCGGAACCCAAGCGCCAACGACCGGGGCCGCCAAGACGACATCATCGCGTTGAGTCGCAGCATGGAGAGCATTCAGGGTGATGGCGTAGTCTCGCTGCAAGAAGATGCCGACTGCGCGCTCCGGAGACCCACCAACGGCAGGGATGACTGGCAGAAATAACATCAACAGTTGACTCATGCTGATCAGCGGGAGGAAAACCGCTAGCAGGAGCATGCGCCAGCGCCGGCTGATATACCTTAACCATACATCTTCAATTGCGCGGGTCGCAAAATATGCGATTGGGATCATCATGCCCACGGCAAAACGCCGTTGAATATTAGTCGGCAGATAGATGAGCAACAGCATACTAAAAAGCCACAGAAGCATTAAGCGGTCGCCATCCATCTCGAACCGACGCAGGGCGCGATAGATGGCGGGCAGGCCAACCAGCAACGGCAGGCCGAAGCCGAGCAGCAGGACATGCAGCGGCGGAGCTTCCGTGACGTTCTGGGCGTTCCAGATCCTCATGGCCGGGTTCATTAAAACAACGCCCAAATAATACAACGCCAGCGGAACGGCCGGCAGGATCAAGGCCAGCATCCAGCGCCATAACGAGCTAGGAATGCGCTGGCCTCGAAACAGGAGGCTCGCCATGTACAAAAGCACTGCTGCGCCAAAGGGGACGAGCGCCTGCGGATAAAGCAGTCCTAAGGCCACGCTGATCAGGCCTGCCAGCGGCCACAGCCGTCCGATCGAGGGATCGCCCTCTGCGCCGGGCCTGAAGGCACTGATGAATAAGCTCGCTAACCACGCCAACAATCCCAGTGTCAACGGAAAATGGACGTTCATAAACGTGCTGAAAAACAAGAACGCCTCGGGAATGAGCGGGAAATCAGGAAACAGCGTTTGCCCTGTCACTGGGCCGAGCAGCCAGCCGAAGCCAGCCCCCAACACGGCGACGGCAAAAAAAACGCGCCGCGTGCGCACGCGCATCCAAATTGTCGCAGCCAGTTGATAAAGGGCGAAATACATGAAAAGCGCAGCCCCCACCCGGCCAACATGAAACAGAATGATGGGTGGCACGTCAACCGTTCGGCTTACATGGCCAAGAAAAGGATAAAGGATCTGGATGAAAGCGCCATTGTGGAGTTCAGGGGTGTGCATGAAATAAACTCGCCACTCTCCCTCAACCCCCAGCCTCATCTTGCTGAGATAAGTCGCACCATCGAGGTAGTTGTGCAAAACCCCCATGAACTGCCAATCCCCCGTGCCAGCGAGTGCCACCCAGAGCAGAGGCAGAAAGGCGAGCAGGACCAGACTACAGCCCACCGCGACGACCCAGCGCCATTCCGATGGCATGATATGAATGGTGTAGCGTGTCTGCATTTCTCTTGCCTTATAGGCTGTGACTTCTCTATGAGCTGCGACCATTGCTCCGGCTAACCCAACTATACCCTTTCAAAGAGTTCATCAGCACACTGTCATTGTAATCACAAATCTAAAAACAGAAGCCTTTGCATGTCTCAATGGAACGACCACCCTAGTGACCAGAGATGCCCTTACAATAGTTAATGTCGCCGCAGTGTGCGATTGAGGAGAGCAGCGATGGGGTTCGATCTCGAGAACTTTGGCTTGGGTTTACTGGCAGGCTGGGCGAGCGCCTATGGCGTTTATCGCGCAAGGGGAGCCATCGCTTCGGCTGCTGCTTCAGTTAGCAAAGGCGCGAGCAGCGCGCAGAACTCAGCCACGCGCAGCGCCGACGGCCGCTACATTAACGACCTCACTGATCTGGCGGACCGCGCCCATATCGGCGGCGACAGCGTGCGCCTCTCGGATCTCGTCATCGAGCCGCGCTTCATTGCGCCTAAGCCTTTTGCGACTCCGCCCGATGACGAGGTTGTGAACGATATCTTTCGGGTTGTTCCGCTGATCCATGACCATCCGCATCTGCATGCCGTCTACAACATTGATACGCTCTCAATCGACGACATCTCCAGGGGAAGCCGGGCGCTGGCGCTGCTTGGGCTGCCGGGCAGTGGCCGTACGACAGCGCTGATGGCGATCGCGCTGTATAGTTTGGGCAAAGTCAATTTCAAAGCGCCGGCCGATAAGATCCAAGCTCGCCTTGACAGCGAGGAAGCCGCTTTGAGCGAAAAAGAACGAGCGGTGCGCGTTAAGGAGCGCATCTTGATCGAACAGCGCGCGAAAGAAAGGCTTGCCAATGAGCAGGGCGCCAAGTTCGATGCTGAAGCTGACGAGGAGTTAAAGGCTGCTCTGCCCCTTTTCAGAAGGTTGATGCCCGTCTATGTCCACCTGGCCAGCATTGTCTCCCCTATGCAGGAGTACGGCGCGGAAGTTGATCCCGCTGAACCCCTGGTGCGCGCTGTGCAGTATTCCGTCAAGCGGGTGACGGCCAGCACCATTCCGCGCAATTTGTACAACCGGCTGAATCGCGGGCAAGCGCTCGTGCTCATCGATGGTTACGACGATCTGCCAGAATTTGATCGCGTCCGTGCTGCGGCGTGGTTAGAAGCCTTCCTCAGCCGTTACAGCCAGAACTTTATCATTGCTGCTGGCCCGGTTGAAGGATACGGCCTGCTGTCGAGGATTGGCCTCACGCCGATATTCCTGCGGCCGTGGAACGACCTCGATACACAAAAGGCAGTGCAGCGCTGGGCCGATGCATGGCCATTGATGACCGGCAAACGGCGGCGAGGCGCCAGCCGGCCAGACGAAGCGGCCACCGACCGCGCACGAGCCAACGCTCGCGCCCTTTTGCCGCTAGAGGTGACGGCCAAAGCCTGGGCCAGCTTTGCAGGCGAGGTAGAAGTCGCCGGCTATGAAGGTTGGATTAGGACGGCCATCGCGCGGCTGCTGCCCCCTGAACAGTCGTTTAGTGCGCTGGCGCCGCAGCTGGCGCAAATTGCCGCTTTGCAGCTTGAGGAGGGGTATATCACCAGCGAGCGTCTGCAAGCGCTCAAGATCGGTGGCGAAGATGTGCCTGGCGCGCAAGAGCAGACTTCCGCCAACGACGAGAGCAAGGACGGCGACGTTGAGATGAAAACCGCGCAGGGGCGGCTGCTCGGCATGCTGCGGCGCAGCGGCCTGATGATGCGGTTTCGCGGAGACCGCTATCAGTTCCGCCACTATTTGTTCGCTGCCTATCTCGGCAGCCTATCCATCCGCACTTCGCGCCTCGAGGAGCAAAACGCCAAGTTGAATCACCCGCTCTGGCGCCAAGCAGCGGCCTATCTTGCGCTGCATACGCCCGTCGACGATTTGGTACGCCGTAAGCTCAGCGCGCCGCCAGATGTTCTGCATAACCACGTGCTCGGCCTGGCGCGTTGGCTCGCCTACGCCCCGAGCGACGCAGCTTGGCGCGGCGACGTGTTGCGCCAGCTCGGCAACCTGCTGATCGCCCCAAACCAGTATCCCCTGATTAGGGCGCGCGCAGCAGCAGCGCTGATCGACACGCGCGATCAGACCAGTTTGCTCATCTTCCGCCGGGCTGTGCGCAACATTAACCCCACAGTGCGAGGCCTTGCCTGCCTGGGCCTAGGCGCGATCGGCAGCGACGAAGGCGTGCGCGATCTGAGGCCGCTTCTGCAAGATCTCGACCCCGATGTTCAGCTTGCGGCCGGCATGGCGCTCGGCGCGATCGGCAGTGAACCGGCGCTTGAATCGATGGTGATCGCGTTCACTGAAGGTTCTGAACAACTTCGACAAGCCATGGCCGAAGCGTTCGCCGCGCTGCCAGAAGAAGGCTACCCGATCCTGTACGATGCGATCAGCGACGAAGATATGATGCTGCGCCGGGCTGCCATTTTTGGCCTGCGCCGGATCCGAACGACATGGGCGCTCATCGCCATTTACCGGGCCTTCCTCGAAGACGATCAGTGGTATGTGCGCTCGGCCGCTCAGCAGGCATTTCAGGAGCTGCAATATGGCCGCGTCGTTACCCCGACTGTGAGCTATCCCAAACCCGATTCGATCGCGTGGCTGATCGAGTGGGCCGCCAGCCGAGGGGAAACGGTGCCCAGCGGGGATGCCGCGCAGCAAGTGCTGCTCAAAGCGCTGCAAGAAGGCGAACCCAATGTGCGCGCACTGGCCGCCCTCAATCTTGGACAGCTCGGCCTCGCGAATACGGCGCGCGCGCTGTACAACGCGCTGCGCGACCGGCAGGAGGAGGTACGCGCCGCCGCGCACGAAGGGTTGAGCGAAATTCAGCTCAAGGTGGGGCGTCCGCTGCCCATTCCGGCATAAGAGACTGGCCAGCGTCCCTCAGGAGTCTGCATTTAAGCTGGGTGTTGTTTCGCCTGTCGCTGCAAGCGCGGGATCGGCCGCTCCACGCGCCACATCCTCTGGAA
>DAOTYT010000139.1:0-12115 GCA_034434615.1 Anaerolineae bacterium
GGCCATATCTGGGGCATTGACCACGGCATCTCGTTTCATCAGGCGCACAAACTGCGCACGGTGATCTGGGATTTCGCCGGCCAGCCGATCCCTGATCCCTTGTTGAGCGACCTCGAACGGCTGTGCATGGCGCTTGAAGCTGCTAACAGCGACTACCGGCAGCGCATCAATTCACTGCTGTCTCCGGCCGAGATCGAGGCTTACCGCCAGCGCCTGCGCCGGTTGTTAAACGAGCGCTGCTACCCGCTGCCTGGTCCCGGCCCCAATTACCCGTGGCCGCCGGTTTGATCGCTGACGGCACGGGATAATCCAGCCAAAGGACGCTCACCAGCCTCTAACTGCCAGCCTCTTTATGATTTTCATCATGGCCTCTGGTATAGAATGAGGGCAGTTTTCACGCTCAGCGAAGAGGTGCGTTCATCGTGGCCAGTGAACAGGCGCGAGAGTTACGACAGCAGGGCATCACGGCTGCGAAAGCGGGTCAAAAAGATCAGGCGCGCCAGCTTCTCCAGCAGTCCATTCGGCTTGAGCCGGACAATGAAGCGGCCTGGCTGTGGCTGGCCAGTGTCGCCCGTGACCACCGCGAGCGCGTATTCTGTTTGCAGAAGATCTTAGAGATCAATCCTCAGAATGACACAGCGCTGAAAGCCCTGCGCAGCCTCGGCCTGCTGCCCGATGAAAACGCGCCAGCCCGCGCTGCCACGACGCCTGAGCCGGCCAGTGGAGCGCCCGCGCGCCCGCGCCAAATGAGCGAACAGGAACTGCTCGGCATGCCCCCCGGCGTGCCGATGCCAGCGCCAGAGCAGGTGAGCGAAGCACAGCGACAGGCCGAAGCGATCTTGCGCGAATACGTTCTGCCGCTGCCTTCCGATGTGAAATGGACCCACAAAACACGCCGGCGCGCCGGCGAGGGGGATATCGTCGTTTACCGCTTGTACCTGACGGCAGCAGTGGCCGGCATGGTCGTACTGCTTTTCGTCATCGGCACGATCATTGTGCTCACCAATGATGACCTGCGCAGCGTCGTCATTGCGCCGACCGCGACGCCGACGCGCACGCCGACCATCACGCCCACCTTCACGCCTGGCTTTACCCCAACCCCCTCGCTCACCCCGCAGCGTTCGCCAACGCCGACACCGCCGCCACCGCTCAACCTTACGCCCGCTCGTCCATTCGAATTGGTCGCGGCCACGGCGATCTACCCGCCTGTGCTGGAGAAGGCGCTCGAAGACGCCGTAAACGCGCTTAACCGCGGTCAGGCTGCGGCGGTCATCCCCACGCTGCGCGCAGAACAAGCGCTGACGGCCAACCGGTTCAACCCGAACCCTTATTACTACGAAGCGATCGCGCACCTTCAGCTGGGCGACTTTGACGCCGCACTCGACATCCTTGACGCGGCCGAGAGCCGTTTACCAGAAGCGCCAAATGAGAATTATCGTCCGCTGGTGGACAGCGGCTTCGCGCAGGTCTACTGGGCCATGGCGCAAGATGCGCTCAACCGTGGGGCGCGTTCCGCAGCGCAGGACTATCTCGACCTTGCGGAAGAACGCGCCCAGGCGGCCCTTCAGCGCGATCCGCGGTTGGTTGACCCGTACCTGCTGCTCGCCCGCCTGAATGCCAGACAGCGCCGTTTTGACGCAGCCTTAGACATCCTCGATCAAGGCTTGAACGTCGCCCAACTCAGCGCCAACACCGCCCTGCTGGTGGAGAAAGGCTGGGTTTACTTAGCTCAGCGCGACTACGGGCGCGCCGATTATCAAGCCTACTTAGCCTTGTACGTTGACCCAACACATGAAGACGCTCATCGTCTGCGAGTGGAGACAGCGCTTGCTCAAGGGCGGCCCGGGCAGGCGGTGCTCTACGCGCAGGACTACCTGCTTCATTATCCTGGCAGTGTGCTTGCGCATCGCCTGCTGGGCGACGCGCGGATGGCTGAGGGTAATCCAGACCTAGCGCTGCTCGCTTACACGCAGGCGGTAGCCGGCGATACAGATGATGCGGAAACGGCGCTTGCGCTGGTTGCTCGGGCCAACCTGTATAACGCATTTCGCCGCTTCGATCTGGCACGTGAAGACCTGACGGCCGCACTCGCTTTGACCGATGATCCTGCTATCCGTGCGCAGCGCATGGTGGCCGCTTATCGAGACGGCCGCTACCAAACTGCCTTGGCCGATGCTGAAGCGTTGGCCGGCCGCGATGTTGTTCCCGATGCGGAGCTTCAACTGCTGCGCGCGCGCATCCTCATCGACGATGCGAGGCCAGGGAGCGGGGAAAGCAGCTACCAGCAGGCGTTGAGCTATCTCATTGAACTGCAGAATGATGAAACGACCCCGCGGGCGCTGCAACCGATCATTCAGGAATATCTGGCGCGAGCATATCTCGCTCTGGGAGAGAATGCCGCAGCGCTCGCTGCGATCGACGCGGCGCTGGCAGGCGGGCAAACAGCGGAACGCCACTATCTGCGCGGGTTGGCGCTGGAGGCGCAGGGCGAGCTTAGCGGGGCGCTCCGCGAGTTTGAATGGGCGCTGGCATGGGCGCAGTTCTACCCATTCAGCCAGCAGGCCGAGGCCGAGACGCGCTTAGATCAACTGCGCGCCATCGTCGCCAGCGCATGACACACTAGCCGTCCAACCACAGCGGTTCTACTCTCCGCTAACGCAGTTAGTTGGTCGATAACGACCCGGCTGACGGCTCATCAAGCTGGCCGGCTGTTGGCAATTTCGCTAAAAATTCGCTCACGACTTCAGCCGGCGAGTCGTAACAACGCTGCGAGTCGTAGCGATAAATCGTGCGGATGCCATGGTTATGCAGCATACGATCGCGCGCTTCATCGTTGGCCGCCGTGTGCCATGGGCCATCCACCTCAAGCAGCGCCCACTGCCCTTGGGAAAAGATCAGAAAATCGATCTCGCGGCTTTGCCTTGTTTTGCCAATGGTGAGGCGGGCTTTAGCTGGCGGGAAGAACAAGACGCCCGCATGATCCAGCGCTTTAGCGATCCGCAGCTCCGACTGCGAGCGGAAGATCATGCCCTTCCATGGAATGGAGCGGTATTGATTGCTGGTTTCATGGCCATTGGGACGCCGAATCATGCGCCAAGTTTCGTCTGTGCGCAGATCGTCTCGCAGCTTCTCGATGCCTTTATCAAGCCGTCGCACGATGTATTTCACACTGTCGACGCGCTCACGCTCAAGCACCACATACAGCAGCAGCACACCGACGAAGAACGGGGTTAGACGTGCTGCCCAGCCGGGAGTGATCCCGATCATGTCGATGATCGAGACGCCGATGCTGATCCCCGCGATCGCGCCTAAGGTCCAGCTTACGAATTGATCTCTGCGCGTTCCTTGCATATTAGAAATGCTCGCACTAACCCAGAACTAAAACGGTATGTTATTTTGACACACGATCCATTTTACATCTTACGATGCCCATAAGCTCACAAGCTCTAATTCGACTCAAACCGCGTGCCAAGCGCTCTGGGCGGATCGGAGCGGAGCAGGTTGCGCGTCCATTTCTGTAGGGGACGCGGCATGACTGCCAGAAGACGATCCACCGCGCCTGAGCTGACCAGCAGCAGCGTCACGATCATCAGCAGCCACGGCAGCCCGTTCAGCAAAACGAGCGGAATATTGATATCGGGGCTGCGCTGAATGGCGGATGCGAGCGCGCGCAGCGCCGCGAACAAGTAAGCGCCTAAAGCGACGCGAAGCGGATACCAACCACCAAAAATGACGATCGCCAATGCGATCCAGCCGTCGCCCTGCATGGATGGCGGATTTGACCAGCCAGGCTTGATCGCCAGCGAATATGAGGCGCCTGCGATACCCACCAGCGCCCCGCCAATCACCGCATACAGATAGCGGGTGCGGTTTACCGGGGTGCCGCGCGCGAATGCTGCCTCTGGCCGCTCACCGACTGCGCGGTGCGCCAGCCCCGGCCGGGTGCGAAACAACCAAAACCACAACCCAAACAGCAAGACGTAACTGAAATAAACGATGAGCTGGTGCGTGAAGAAAATGCGCCCAACGATCGGAATTTCGGCCAGCGGGCCAAGCGGCACCACCGGCATCGGCGTACTGCTCACTCCGGAATAGGTCTGCCCGAGGAACCGGGCGAGATCGGCGCACAGCAGCGTGAGCACGAAGCCCACAGCGACCTGATCCTGCCTGAGCGTGATGCCGCCAATGGCGACGATCAGGGCGATGACGCCCCCTGTAACCGCGGCGGCCAGCAGCCCCAATTCGGCGCTTCCCGTCGTAAGGGCAGCAGCGAAGCCGAACAGCGCTGAAAGCGCGAGGCTGCCATCCAGCGAGAGATTGATGACGCCCGATCGCTCGGTCACGGTCTCGCCCAGCCCGGCAATGACGAGCGGCGTCGCATTTGCGACGACGCTGTTCAAAATGCGGATCAGTTCTTCATTCATGGGTGACTGCCTCCGTCGTCCTTGCCATCTGCGGCGCGAGCGCCTGCTGCGCCGGCGGCGGCTCAGTGACAGCGACCGGACGCCTGCTGCGACGCTCCAACAGGCGCTGGCGTATTCCGTTAAAGAGGAGCACCATCAGCACGAGCATGCCCTGCAGCACCCCGGCCAGCGACTGGTCGAGCTGCATCACGATGCGCAAGCGCGTAGTGCCGCCCAAGATCACGGCGAAGATGAAAGCGATGATCGGCGCCCACAAGATGCGAACCGAAACCAGCAGCACCACTAGCAGCGCCAAAAAGCCGATGCCGCCAGAGACGAACGGGCGCAGGCTGTTATACGTGAACAAGACGCGATAGGCTCCAGCGACACCGGCCAGCATGCCACATAAGATCAAGGCCGACATGGCGCTTTGCGTCGTTGGGACGCCCAGCAGCAGGGCTGAACGGGCATTTTTGCCCGTCGCGCGCAGGTTCAGCCCCCAGCGGGTGCCGCGCAGGATGAATGCCACCAGACCGATCGCGCCGAAGACAAGCAGGAGCATCAATAGGCTGACCGGGAATTCGCTCGAAAATGGCGGAAGCAGCGCATCGCGCGGGAACGGGGCGGTCGATTGCGCGCTGCCGCCTTCGGGAGGCTGCCACGGCCCCGAGATCAGATAAATCGCATAAACGTTCGCCAGCGCGTTCAGCGCGACGCCGCCAAAAATTTCGTGCACCCCCAGCCGCGTCTTCAAAATACCGACCACGATCGCCCAGAACGCCCCGCCCATCATTGCGAGCATGATTTCGACGCCGATCAGCAGCGGAGAGGGCAGCACCAACGTGCGCGCCGCCCAGCTGGCAAAAATCGCGCCCATGACCATCTGCCCTTCAACGCCAATGTTCCACAACCCGGCAGTGAAAGTCACCACTAAACCGACGCTGCATAACGCCAAAGGTATCCAGAAATTGACGACCCCGGCGAATGCATTCGTGTTGCGGAAGGCGCCCTGCCAGATCGCCTGGAACACATCGCGCGGGTCGCGGCCGACGATGATGATGATGACGGCTGCCATCGCAAATGACAGCGCCACTGGCAGCACGATGAATCCAACCTGTAGCAGTGCTTTTCTCATGATTCAATCCGCAAAATCACCACCGATACGCCGCCCCAACTCCTCGATCGAAACTTGTGAAGCATCGGGAATTTCGAACACGCGACCAGACACAAAGACTAAAATACGATCGCTGTAAGTGACTAATTCATCGAGTTCAGGCGAGGAAAAAAGGATCGCCGTGCCGCTCTCGCGCCGCAACAGCAGTTGATGCCAGATCCAGCGGGCAGAGTCGACATCCAACCCGCGGGTGGGTTGTTCGAGGGCGAGCAGCACGGGCTGGTGCGGCAGCAAAGCCATCAGCAAGCGCTGCTGGTTGCCACCAGACAGCGTCTCTACGGGCGACTCCGGCGTGCCGCGAACGTCATACAGGGTTAGGCGCTCAGCCGTTTGGAGGCGCGCGCGCGTCCAATTGAGAAAACGACCGTGGCCATTAACGAGGGCGATATGCTCAGTCAGGGTTAGCCCTGCAACTAAACCTTCCTCGAGCCGACCCGCCGCGCCAAATGCCACGCCATGTCGTAAAAAATCGCGATAGGGCCTGCCGGTCAAATCCTGCGAACCGATCCTGACGCGCCCTCGCTGGGGTTTGATCACGCCGGAGATACAGCGCAAGATCAATTCCTGTCCGCTGCCATCAAGGCCGGCCAGCCCAACGACTTCGCCAGCGCGTACTGAAAGCGAAAAATGTTCGACCGAGACGCGCTTACCCCGCACTGTCACATCCTGAAGATGAGCAGCCGTCTCTCCAAGCGCGATAGGGGCGCGGCTTTCGGCCCGCAGCGTCTGCCCAAACATCATGCTGACGAGCTGCTCGGCGGTCGCTGGCATTGCGCAGCGCCCCACCAAAGCGCCGCCGCGCAAAACGATCACTTCATCGCACAGGGCGATGACATCTTCCAGTTTATGCGAGACGAGCAAAATGCTCATCGACTCGGTGCGCGCCAGCGCGCGAAGCGCATCGAAAAGGATCGCCTTTTGCTCAGCAGAAATGCCGGTGGTTGGTTCGTCGAGGATCAACGTTCGCACACCCAGCGCCAGCAGCCGCACGATCTCTAACTGCTGGCGCTCGCCAATTGTGAGAGTGGTGACAGGCGCGTCAGGGTCAAGCCTAAAGCCGAAGCGATCGCAAAGCTGAGCCAGCTCGCGCCGCGCCGCACGCTCGCCCAGCAGCAGCCCGCCGCTGCGACCATAAATAAAATTCTCTAAAACCGTAAACGCTGCGATATCGAGTGGGTCTTGCTGAAGCATCCCAATCCCGGATTGAAGCGCGCCTAACGGCTCGTGGTAGCGGGCGCGAGCGCCATCTACCCAGATCTCGCCGCTGTCTGCAGAATGGTATCCGGAAAGAATTTTCATCAAGGTGGATTTGCCTGCGCCGTTCTCACCGAGAATGCCAGTGATACGGCCGCTGGCAAAAGTTACACTAATGTCATTATTGGCATGAATAGAACCAAACCGCTTATGAATATGCTTGAGCTGTATTTCCATTGCCGTTTCTTCGCAGCTTTGCGGCGGGAGCGAGAACGGCAGTGGAACGCGCTGGGGCGCGCTCCACTGCTCAGGCAAGCTATTGGCTAGCGCCAATCATACCTTCGAGAAGCTGAGGCAAATACCAAACATCGAGCACATCAACGAGCTGCCCTTCTTCGGCCAGCACAGTGCCGTCCTGCAGGCGCAGCGGCCCCTTCCACAAGGCAAAGCTTTGCGGCACGAACGGGTTGGTGGCATAAGCGGCCAGATCATCAATAAAATCGAGCAGAGCGACTTCATCCTCATCGCTCAGGCCTTCGCCGATCAGGAAGCCGACTGCGGACGTATCGAGATTGTTGATGTCATCCCAATCCGGGCCAACCCAATCCCACGACTGCTCCCATGTCCCATTGATCACGTCCTGGACAATACGTGCGTAATCGGGCCCCCAGTGGAAGTACGGCGTGCCGAGGCAAACCTCCGGCGCGACATCGCAGGCGTAAATGTAGTCATAAGGCACAGCGAAGACGTTCTCCCCAGCGGCAGCGCGCTGCGAGGCAACCTCAAGCGCATTCGGCGTATCGATGCCGGAGATGACGACATCGGCGCCGCTGTCAAAGAAGGTATTGGCCTCTTCGGTCGGATCAAGCGTCACGCCGGGGATGTTGAACCAGAAGCCGATCCACGTCACGGTGAACACCAGATCGTCTGGATCGCCTCGCCCATAAGCCTCATAGCAGTAGCGCGCGCCCAGATAAGACGATGCCGCCAGCCGGCGGGTTTCAGCGTTGATCAGCGGGCCAAGATAACCGATGCGACCGGTCTGGGTCGTCAAACCAGCGGCGCAGCCGCCGATCAGTTTGCCCCACTCCATTTGGCCCATCAAATTGCCAACATTGGGCGGCGCTTCGCCCGTTAATGCATCATCGCCCGAGATGTTGATGAAGACGACATCCGGGAAAAATTCTGCAACGACATTGGTATCTGCCTCGAACGCATCTGAGGCGGTGAAGATGAGCCGCGCGCCTTGGTCAACCAATTCAGTTACGACATCGAGCAGCGTCGTCTCGGGGGCGTCGGCCGGGTTCAGGCTGGGGAAGTAGAGCATGCGCGTCCCCGGGATCATTTCTTCGACGAAGAGACCTCCCTCATAATGTGCTTGGCTCCAGCCTCGATCATTTTCCGGACCGACGAGAACGACGCCAAACACAAACTCGTCCTGCGCGATCGCAGGCACGACCGTCAAAACGAACAGCGAAAGCAAGACCGAGCATAACAAGAGCTTACGAACCATGCTTCCCTCCTTTTATTGTTGGAGCGCTGTTAAAGCTGCTTTATAAAGTTTATCTTGTGTTCAACCGCTTACCAAACAATTTAACTACAAAAGCAGCATCATACTATCGTCGGTTTCGACCAGCAGACCGTTGATTGAATTGACGCGCCACTGCCAATTTACAGCTTCATTTTATGGTATGCTTATCAAGAAACGAGTGCAGCTTGATCAAGGCGGGTTATGTCTGAAGTAAGCCTGCGCGACTACTTCTCACAACTGGACACCCTTCTCAGCACCAATGCCGCCGACGAAGTCATTCATCACTGTCGACATATTCTGCAGTATTACCCACGCAATGTGGCGGCTTATCGTTACTTGGGACGCGCGCTGATTTTGAACGGGCGTTGGGACGAAGGCGCCAGCGCTTTGCGCCGCGTGCTCGGCGTGATCCCAGATGATTACATCGCGCACATCGGCATGAGCGAGATTTACGATACAAAACGCCAGCCCGATGCCGCGATTTGGCATCTCGAACGCGCGTTTGAACAAACCCCATACAACCGCGACCTGCTTGATGGCATTCGCGCGCTCTACCGTCGCTATCGCAATGTCGACCAAGTCAAGATTCAACTTACGGCCGCGGCAGTCGCCCGGCAGGCCATGCGCAACCAACAATACGGCCATGCGATCGAAACGCTGCGCGGCGCCTTACAGCGCCAGCCCGACCGCATTGATTTGCGGCTGCTGCTGGCGGAGGCGTTGTGGGCGCATGGCGAACAGGTCGAAGCGGCCGAGATCGCCCTTGATATTCTGCAGCTCCTGCCTGACTGCCTGGCAGCCAACCGCATCCTCACCCAGCTCTGGCTGGCTGAAGACCGCCCCTCCGATGCGCGACGATATCTCAGCCATATTGAGGATGTCGATCCTTATCTCGCCGTTGAGCTGGCGACTGGCAGGCCGGCGCCGGACGACGCCTTCAAACTGCGCGAGTTAGACTATGCCCGCTCAGCACAGCATGAATTGGCCCGCAATCGCCCTGACTGGCTGCAAGCGCTCGATAACGAGAGTTTGGTCGCTCAAACGGAACCAGAAGGTGCGCGCACCACGGCCGGCTGGGTCAGCGCTTTGCTGCGCGGCACCGGCGCAGAAGCTGCCAGTCCAGCACCAGCGCAAGAGGAGGCCGCTGATCTTTTCTCCGACGATTGGATGGCCTCGGTTGGCAGAAGCATCGTTGAGGGCTCAACCACCCAAGCGGATGAGCTGCCCGACGACGCAGCTCTGCTCGGCATGTCAACGTCTGCGTCCGACGTTGTAGAGCACACACCCGCAGAGTTCAGCTTTGAGGATGAACTCGAGGATGCGTTTCCTGCTTGGGAACTGTTGACCGGGGAACCAGCCCCCGGAAGCGTGCCTCCTGGCTCAGAATCGGCCATGACGCCGAACCTCGAATTCTCAACCGCTTTTCAGGCGAGCGAAGAATCCAGCCATGATGACGCCCTGGATTTCCCACAGCCTGATCCGCTGGCATGGCTGCGCGAAAGCGGCATAGAGATCGATGAAGCGGCCGAGTTTCAAGACCCCTTCGCCTTAGACACAGGCGAAGCGGCAGAAATGCGGCTCCCTGAAGCTGATGCGGATCCGCTCGGTTGGCTGGGCGGTTATGACGATCTCCTCATTGAGGATGAGCAAACAGCCACCACGGAAGGTGCCTCCTCCGCTCTGGATGATCCGCTGGACTGGCTGAACAGCATCGATCTTGATGACGATAATGCGCCCGCCGGACAAACGAAGATCGATGCGGCCCCCCTTGATCAAAGCTCGGAGGCGGATTGGCTGCCCATCCCAGAAACTGGCTTCAAGACCGCTGAAGCCGAGGCCCAAGGTGCTGAAGCGCCTCTGGCACCTGCCGAAGCACCCACCATCCCATCGCCCCCGGCCACCTCGTTGTTTGATTTCGGTGATGACGAGGCTGCCGTGCCTGAAACCGCGGGCAGCGAACCGGGCGACGATGTTGACTGGCTGACCGACATTTCGAATCACGAGCCGCAGGCGGTTCCCGGGCCGCGGCGCGGCTTAACAGCGCTGCTGAACGAATCGAATTTTGATTGGCTATCTGACCAGCAAAATGACGGATCGAGCGCAGAAGATTCTGCGACTGACTCTATAATGGATGAGTGGCTGACAGAATTTGGGAGCACAACCCCTGCCCTGCCAGACCAACCATCATATGAACCGGATTGGATTGTTGAATTGGACAGCGCCATGAACGATGAACCGATGAAACCCCCATCTCCCGATCAACCGCCGGACTGGGGGGCTGGGCTGCCGCCGGAAGCGAACGATGAAACAGCCGGTGCTTCAAGCGTGGGCGAGTCGTCAGAGTCAGAAATTGAATGGGGATCACCGGATGCGTTCTCATGGCCCGCAGCAGAGGACGATGAAGCCCAGCCTGCTGACTCGCTCCCCGATTGGCTGGCTGAACTTGAGCCCACTAATACGTTCGAAAGCGCTCAACCTGTAATGTCGATTGACGATGAGGACGAGCCAGATGAAGGAACAGAAACCGACCCGGAGATGGGCGCGGTTCCCGATTGGTTGGCCGATTTAGAGCCACGGCATCCCGCAGAGACAGCGAGGATGTCTTTTGGAGAGTCCCTCGAAAACAGCGCGTTCAGCGCGCAAGATGACTGGCTCGCTGAACTAAAGGTGGAAGAAGAAGCAGAAATTGAAGATGAAGCGGACTTAGATTGGCCGCAGAACGTCGACGATGTCGCTGCGGAGCTTGCGGACATCGAGGCGAGCTTGTCTTCGGCCGGTTTCCAGTCACCGCAGGGGGCTGGCGATGAAGCCTTGCTCCCTGAAGTGCCCGATTGGTTGGGCGAATTCGGGGCACAGCCAGTTCAAGAGGACGACCCCTCGGCTGAAACTGTCAATTATCAGCCTGAGGACGCGTTTGCGGCTGCGCTGCCAATCGAAGGTGGCGATCTCGAATGGCTTGATGATGTCGGTGAGCAAGCGGCCGAACAAGCGGCCGCGGAACTCGAGGCGACTCGCCGCCCTGAAGCAGGGGTACCTGACTGGCTCAGCGAACTGGAGCCGCACGCCTCTACGCCAGCCACTGACGCCAGCGCCGAAAGTATAGACTGGCTGGATGAGATCGCGCCAACCACGCCCGAACCGGCGGAGACCTTCGCATTCGAGAACGCGCCTGCGGGCGAGCCGCCGTCATCAGGGACACCGCCAGTGAGCGACCTGCCCGATTGGCTGCTTGAACTGACCCCGGATGAGCCGTTCGAACAAGACGATCACACTCCGGCTGAAGAAACAGCGGCCGAACCCTCGGCGTTTGACTTCGACGCCATCATGACGGAGCCGGCAGCAAGCATCGGCGAACCTGAGCGCGGGAGCGCAGACTGGTTGACGGGAATCGGCTCGGCTGCTGCGGCCAGCACTGCCAGCGAAACGAACTTCAACCATGAAGACGCATCCAGCGAAAGCTCAGAGCAGCCGCTGTCGGACGATCAGGCTGAGGAACTCGATGACGAAGATTGGTTGATCGAGGCACCCGTCGAGACGCCGCTGCCCGCGCATGAGCCGCTGGCGCTCGGCGAGTACGAAGCAAGCGCGCAAGATGAAGATTTTGAATGGCTGAGCGAAGATGAAGAGGCAGATTTCGCGACCGTTGAAACCCCTTCTGCGGCATTCGACTCGCTTGCCGAAGACGAGGAAGATGCCGAAGACGAAGCCGCAATCGATGAAACGGTCGAAGCATTAGCCATTCACGGCGATGTCTTGGTGCAGAAGCCAGCCTCTAATGCGCCAGATTGGTTGAATGCCATGGTGCCGGGCCTC
>DAOTYT010000140.1:0-10140 GCA_034434615.1 Anaerolineae bacterium
GCACCAGCGACGACCGGCCCCGCCCACGCCCCTCGGCCAGCTTCATCAAGGCCGATGATGGTGCTGACCCCGCGGGCGCGCAGGTCGCGCTCATGCGCCAGGCTGGCGGTTTTCAACGCGCTGCTGCGCATAGACCCCTCGCCGCCAGTTTCGGCGGATCTCCCAGATTTCACGCAGGATGTTGAGTGAATCTTGAACCAGCCGCATGCGGCTGTCGGCATCGAAGTACCACGTGATCGGAACTTCGCGAATGCGATAGCCGCGTCGCTTGGCGATGAACAAGATCTCGACATCAAAGCCGATGCCATGCATGCGCTGGACGCTGAACAGATCCTCAGCCGCGTGCTGGTTAAACATCTTAAAGCCGCACTGGGTATCCTCAAAATCGGAAACGGCGGACAATTTGATGATCAAATTGTTGATGCGGCCCATCAAGTGGCGGTACTCTGGTTCGCCAATTCGCTTTGCGCCCGGCCCTTCGCGCGTGCCAATGCTGATGTCATAGCCGTCGGAATGCGGCGGCAGGAAGTTCACGATCTCTTCTATCGGCATTGAAAGATCAGCATCGCAGATAAACCGATAACTGCCGTGCGCTGCCAGCATACCCGCCTTAACCGCGCGCCCCTTGCCGCGCTGATCTAACTGCAGGAAACGAACGTAGGGGTGGTTGGCCGCATAGGCCAGCGTCACCTCCGCCGTGCGATCGGTGCTGCCATTATCGACGACGATCACTTCCGCTCTGAACGGCTGTGTCGCCAAAAAAGCGTCGATCTTCGCCAATGTGGGGGGCAGGCGATGTTCTTCGTTGAGCGCAGGGACGATAATCGAGAGCAGCGGTTTGGGAACAGTCAAACGACATACTCCGTCAGGCGGTGAGGCTGTGCCACCCGATCACAGCGATCGCGGGGGCACGAGAATGGCTTCCAACTCCGTAATTGCGATGCGGCGTGCCGCCTGTATCTGACGGCGCTTGCGCCAGAAGCGGGGCGCGCTGATGATGCCCACGAGCATTCCGCGCAGCTGCGCGCGCGCCGCAGCGCCTCGCCAAGCCCGCGCAGCTTCCACCGCACGAGAGATTTGCGCCCGCATGATGGACAGTCCATAGCGCCACCAAAGCCGGGACGGCCAGTTCTTGATGAGGATGTAGATCGCGTTGCGGCCATCATAGAAGCTTGCGGTCACGCCGCCGCCCGTCGCTGATAGATGATGGTACACGATCGCATGGGGCGTGTAAAGACAGCGCCACCCCGCAAGCTGGGCACGCCAGCCCAGGTCAACATCTTCACCGGAGAAGAAGAAATCGTCATCCAGCAGGCCGATCTCATCGAGCATGACGCGGCGGTAAACAGCAGAACCGCCGCAGGCGCTGAAGACGAAGGCTTCCTGATCGAACTGGCCGCAGTCGCGCTGCCACACGCCGCGGTTGCCCGCCCGCCCATCGGTCGTGAAGTAATCGCCGGCAGTGTGGAAGTGATCGCGGCGGTCGAACAGCAGCATTTTGCTCGCAACACTGCCGACCTGCGGATAGCGCTCGAAGGCATCGACTATCGCAGATGCCCAGTTAGCATCCACTTCGGTATCGTTGTTGAGCAGGGCGATCAAATCGCCGCGAGCATGCCAGATGCCGGCGTTACACGCCCCGGTAAAACCGCGATTTTTCGGCAGTTCGACCCGCCGCACCCACGGATATTGGCGGCGCAGCAGCGCGAGAGAACCGTCGGTTGAAGCGTTGTCGACGACGATGACTTCAAACGGCGCCAGGGTTTGGCGTGCGAGCGCGTCGAGGCAAGTAGGGAGAAAATGGGCGCCGTTCCAATGGGGGATGACGACGGAGAGGCGCAAAGTCTTAACACGCATCGTTGGCAGCATCTTTTCCGTCAAGCAGACCTTCGCGCTGCAAAAATGCGTCAACCGCCTGCTGCCACGGGCGCAGCGCAATGCCGATCGAAGCGGCGGCGAGGTTTTGCAGCGGGGCGAAGCGCGGCGGAGTAGAGGGGCGCGCCCACTGGCTGAGCGCGATCGGCTCGATGGGGATATGCCCTAAACCAGCGCGCTCCAGCGCATAGCGAGCAAACGCATAGCGCGAGCATGCGCCTTCATTAACAAGATGATAAATACCGAAACGTCCGGTGCCGATCAGGGCGATGATCGCTTCAGCTAAATCATCGTTGTAGGTGGGATTAGCGATCTCATCGATGACGACCCGCAGCGGCTGACCCGCCTGGGCAGCTCGTAAAATGCTGTGGATGAAATTCTTGCCGCCGTGGGCGAACAGCCACGCCGTTCGCACGATATAGCAGCGCGACAGCGCCTGCATGACCGCCTGCTCGCCGACCCATTTGCTGTAGCCATAAGGATTGATCGGGGCGGGCCGGTCATATTCGCCATAAGGGCGGCTGGCGCGCCCGTCGAACACCTCGTTGCTGCTGACGTAAAGCAGCGCGGCGCCTACAGCCGCCGCAGCCAGTGCGACATTGCCTGCGCCCAGTCCATTCAGGCGAACTGCGCGTTCGGGATCGCGCGCGCAGCCGTCAACATCCGTCCAAGCGGCCGTGTGCAGCACGATTTGCGGGCCAGAGGCGCCGATCCTCTCGCGCGTCGCCTCGTAATCGGTGATGTCGAAATCGGTGGTATCGGCGGCATCAACCTCGTAGCCGCGCGCCGTCAGCATTTCGACCAGCCGCCGGCCCAGCCGTCCAGCACCCCCCGTGACCAGAACGCGCATCTGCCTACGACCCCACAGCCCCTCTTGCTCCATTGGTGCGGTCGTGAAACAGCGCCGCACACAAAGGACTGAAGAAGCGGTTGTTTAGTTCGATCACCTCGGCGATGTTGGTGACTGGCTCGATCACTTCGCGGCCGCGAGCCGCTTTACGCCAGCCAAAATCGGTCATGTTGGCCGAGCCTTTAAAGGCCAGAAGGCCATCGACAATGACGATCTTCTGATGCGGAAAAGCCGTTGATTCCGTTTGAAAAACTTGGAGCTGCAAGCGCGGTGTTTCGGCCGCAAAATCGATCAGTTCTCGCATCATGATCTCTTGTTTTAACCCCGAGACCACCCCGCGCACGTCGATGCGCAGTGACGTCAGCTTGAGCGCGCCGAGCAGCAGCGCGCTCAAACCGTAGGTCGTGAAGTGGACGAAGTGCTGGGCTGTATCGAGCGCTTCGAGCAGCGCGCGCAGGGGTGGGTAGCCCCCATGAGCCCCGCTGTTTAGAGAAGCGCGCAGATCGCGCGCGATGCGGGCCAGCCGCCGGCTGTGCTCGATCAAATCTGGCGACTGAATGCCGAAACCCCGCTCGGCGAGATACAAACGGGGATCGGGATAAGCCTCGCTGGGCAGATAGCGAGCGCCGCAGCACGGGCACTGCAAGGTAATGCCCGTCGTGGTAGGGAGAAGCGCATAGCAGCGCTCGCACAGATATTCGGCGGGCGAGAAGCGCAGCAGTGCGTCGATGTCGAAACCGGACATGACGTTTTCTTTACTCATCGGTTCGCCCAATAGGCGAAGACCGCTTCCAGATCGGCGCGCCAGCTCGCTTCGGGATCGGAGATGTCTCGGTCGCCAAAGGCCGCGCTGCGGAAATAACCAGCGCCGGGCATTCCGGTCAATTTGCTGACGACCAGCGCGCACAACATCCCATGACCGGCGGCTTCCTCCTCGCTGCATACCTCGCGCAGCAGGGCTGTAAAGACGAACGAATGGGGATGCAGGCGCACCATCGGAATGAGCAGGCACAGCTCAGTATAGGTGATCGTCCGGCGCGCGCGAGCGAGATCGATCAGAATCGACCGAATCGCTTCCTTAACCTCAGCGCGTTCGGCCGTCGTCAGGCGATAAACCGGGCGTGCGCTCATCGATAACGTTCTCATTCAGCGTAAAACGACCGATAACTGGCCGTGATCAATGCTGATGTAGGAAAGCTGGTAGCGTCCACCACCTGCTTCAAGCGCGAGCTGTCGCAGAATTTCATTGCCTGTCCGTTCAACTTCAGCTAGGGTGGCGCCTAGTTCATTCGATGGGGCGGCATACAAAGTGCCACCAATATCGATGCCGGCCAGGGAAAAGCGCTGTCCGCCGGCATCGAGGCGCAGCACCGCCGAAACGCGCTGGCTGATCCCGCCTAATTCAGGCAGCGTTACATCGGCCGAGACGACAGCGCCGCCCGGCCGCAGGTTGATGCTGGCGTTGCGGATGCGCGGATCACCCGTCCCGCAGAAATCTGTCCGTTGGCGGCACAGATCCATGATCCCCGCCTCGGTCAAGGTGACGACTGCTGCTGGCGCGCCGGCGGGGTCGCTGCCAGTTTGCACCATGAACTGGCCGGGCTGCGCGTTGAAGGTTTGGGCACCAAAATCGCCGGCATCGACGCGGAAGGTTGGCGGCGCGGCAGGGTTTTGCAGTGGCAGCGTCGGCAGCGGTGTAACGGCGGGCAGGGCTTGGCCGGCATCGCCGAGCGGACGAAAACCGACCGCCTCGGCGGCCAGATTGGGCAGGCGCGGCAGCAGAAAGAAAGCCGAAACGAAGACGACGACCAACGTTGAGATGAGCAGGGTTAGGCAGCCGCAGGCTGCGATGGAGAACGATGAGCGGCGCCGAGGCTGTGGCTGACGAACGTACGCCATCAGGATGTTGTTCCTTCTGCTGCTGCCAGGCGGGCCGCATACTGCCGTTTGTAGTACTCAAGGTACTCGCCCGTCTTGATCTTGCGCCACCACCATTGGTTGTCGCGATACCAGTCCACAGTGGCCGCCAAAGCCTGATCGAAACGGTGTGCGCGCTGCCAGCCCAGCGCACGCAGTTTATCGCAGTTCATCGCGTAGCGGCGGTCGTGCCCTTCCCGGTCAGGGACATGTTTGATAAGCGCGCTCGGCTTGCCGAGCAGTTCGAGGAGCTGATGCGTGACATCGATGTTGTGGCGCAGATCTTCGCCGGCGATATTGTACGCCTCCCCGGCCGCTCCGCGGTGCAGCACGACGTCGATCCCAGTTACGTGGTCTTCAACATACAGCCAATCGCGGATCTGCATCCCATCTCCATAGACCGGCAGCGGCCGGTCATCGATCGCTTCTGTGATGAAGAATGGCAGCAGCTTTTCCGGGTACTGGTAAGGGCCGAAGGTGTTGCTCCCGCGCGTGACCACCGCATTCAAGCCATGCGTCACGAAATACGAGCGCACCATCAGCTCGCCGCCGGCCTTGCTCGCCGCATAGGGGCTGTTAGGGGCGAAAGCATCCGTTTCTACAGAAAAGCCTTCTTCGACATCGCCGTAGACCTCGTCGGTCGAAACGTGCAGGAAACGTTCGAGGCCATGCGCACTGGCTTCATCCAACAGGATGTAGACGCCGACCACGTCGGTGTGAATGAACGCATCGGCCGAAAGGATGCTGCGATCGACATGGCTTTCGGCGGCGAAATTGACGATCGTGTCGATCTTGTATGCCTTTAAAACGCGGCGAACGGCTGCGCGGTCGGCAATATCGCCGCGTTCAAACTGGTAGCGCGGTTCATCTGAAATTGGGAGCAAATTGTCAAGGTTGCCGGCATATGTCAACTTGTCGAACACGACGATATTATAATCGGGATAACGCTCGATCATGTAGCGCGCGAACGCGCTGCCGATGAACCCCGCTCCGCCAGTGACGAGGATATTCTTCATGAGGTCGATTTCTCCTCTGCTGCGCGCTCTGCCGCTGCTGGGCCTAAGCCGTTAGTTGGCGCCTGAGCTGCTGGGGGCAGCACAAACCGTTCGATCGCCTCGGCGACGCCGTCCTCATCGTTGCTGGCGACGACGGCGTCGGCTGCATCCTTCACTGCCTGAGCCGCATTGCCCATGGCGACGCCGATGCCGGCCAGCCGCAGCATTTCGATATCGTTCTCAGCATCGCCGATCGCGACGAGCGTTTCTGGCGCAATCTTCATATCCTTGAGCAGCCAACGCAGCGCCGCCCCTTTGGAAGCGCCTGCGGGCAGCACTTCGAGCATTTGCGGGATGCCCGCCTGTACGATTCGGCCTGCGCCATCGATCTGCAAATTCAACTGCCAGCGTAACGCCGTCACCGCGCGCGGCTCGCCGACGATCATGAGCTTATTCAATGAAAACCGGTTGAGCAGATTCTGCAGCGGGCCGGCGATCTCTGGCTCGGGTTCATGGTAGTTGGTCACCCATTTTTGAACCTCTGGCTGCGCGGTTTTCATGTAAATGTTCGTGCCGTGGTAGGCGACCACGTGAAAGCCGCGGTCTTCAGCAAACGTGATGACCTGCCGCGCAAGCTGATCGTCAAGGTACTGCTGGCGCAGTGGCGTTCCATCTCCGGCATAAACGGCCAGACCTTGCAAAAAGATGCCCGGCGTTTGTAAACCCAGCCGTTCGATAAAGGGCAGGCCGGCATTGCGCGTTTTTCCGGTCGCCAGCATAACGATGATCCCCGCATCGATGGCGCGGCGCAGCGCTGCTTCAGTGCGCGGCGTCAATTCATGGCTGCTGTTGAGCAGGGTGCCGTCAAGGTCAACGACGACGGCTTTGATCGTGGGTTGTTGGGTCATGATTATCCTTTGTTATCAAACGATCCAGACGCTGCTGTAGTCGCCCAGGTTCATCGTCAAGGTATGGGGGCGTTCCACTTTATCTTGAATGGTGACGTTGCGGCCAATCAAGCTGCCGTGCAGCCGCGTCTTCAAGTCGCGGATGGTGCTGTGTTCGAGCACAATGCTGCGATCGATCTCGCAGTTCTCAATGGTGACGTGGTGGTACAGGCTGGTGTAGGGGCCAACGTAGCTGTTGATGATCTGGGCCTGTTCGCCGATGATCGTCGGGCCTTGGATGACGCTGTTGATGATCTGCGCGCCGGCTTCAACCGTTACACGCCGGTCGATCTGTGAATTCTCGATGTGCGCATCGGCCGCCAGCGAGGGCACGATCTCATCGAGGACGGCGCAGTTTGCTTCGAGCATGTCGGTCGGCTTGCCGGTATCGATCCACCAACCGGTATGAATATGCGGCGTTACGGTATAGCCATGGTCGATCAGCCACTGGATCGCATCGGTGATTTCGAGCTCACCGCGCCATGAAGGCTGAATGGCGTGCACGGCCTCGAAGATATGCGTGTCGAACATGTAGATGCCTACCAAAGCAAGATTGCTCGGCGGGTCTTTTGGTTTCTCGATCAACCGCTCGATGGTGCCATCTGGCCTCAGCTTGGCCACGCCAAAAGCAGAGGGGTTTGGCACTTCTTTGAGCACGATTTGGCTGTTCCACGCGTGATTGGTGAAATCGCTGATCAGGCTGCTGATCCCCCCCTGAATGACGTTATCGCCCAGGAACATGACAAACGGCTCGTCGCGCAGGAAGGGCTGCGCGATCTTAACGGCGTGCGCCAGGCCATCGGGGCTTTCCTGTGGAATGTACGTCACGCGCACGCCCCAACGGCTGCCATCGCCGACTGCTTCGCGAATCTCCGGCCCAGTCTGCCCGATCACGATGCCGATCTCATCGATCCCAGCATCGTGGATCGACTCGATCACGCGGATTAGGATCGGCTTGTTGGCCACAGGAATGAGCTGTTTGGCGCGCGTATAAGTGAGCGGATAAAGGCGGGTGCCCTTGCCGCCGCTCAGGATGAGGCCTTTCATAAAGTGCTCCGCTTCAAGCGCCACGGCTCAGCAGCAGGCTGAGGGCGAGCAGAATAAAGGCGAACAGGATGAGCATCCCCCACATGCGTCCGCCGCTGGTCATGGGAGGGAGGGCCTGTCTCGACGGTTTATTTTGCGGCAGTCGTTCCCATTTTTCAACCGAGTCTGGATCAGGCGGGAGAGGTTCGCGGGGCATCTGACGACCTCCGTGAATATCATGCATAAAACGATCGATCAGTAACTGCCTACGCGCTCGCGCACGGCATTGGTGAGCACTGCTCCAAGCACACGCACGTTGACGCGTTCCAAGGCCTGCCGCGCCCGTTCCGCGTGATCGCGGCGTGTGCTGCCGGCACGGACGACGATCAGCATGCCATCGAGCTTGGCACCTAGGAGGGCCGCATCGGTCGCAGCGAGCACCGGCGGGCTGTCGAACAGGATATAATTGGCACGCGCTTTGAGCAGGCCGATCACCTCTAGCATGCGCTGGCTGCTGAGCACATCGGCCGGAATTGGCGGCAGCGGGCCGCTTGGCAGCACGTGCAGCCCTTCGACTGGTGTGGCTGCCAGCGGCGGTGTGGCCAGCGCTGCATCTTCCAGCATCATGGTGGTCAAACCGCGCGCATTGTCGATACCCCAAATCTCATGTTGTATGGGGCGGCGCAGGTCGGCATCGACGATGATCGTTTTGTTACCGGCTTGGGCGAAGGTCACAGCGAGGTTGGCCAGCGCCAGGCTTTTGTCCTCGCTGTGCGCCGCCGCGGTCACGCCGATCGTGCTCAGCGGCCGTTCGACGCTGATGAACATTAGATTGGTGCGCAGTTCGCGAAACGCCTCGGCAGCCGCAGAACGGGGGTCAGTAAGGGTCACAAGTTTAGTCATTGTCATCAGGACGGGTCCCTCAATCCAGGTAGGGGATGCTCGCCAGCACCGGCAGCTCCAGCGATCGCTCGATATCCTCGCGCCGCCTCACGATACTGCTCTCAACATACTCCAGCGCAAACACGATCACGCCGCCAATCAGCGCGCCGAGCAGGCCGCCTGCGATCGTGTTGACGGCAATGTTCGGCCGCTGGGCCGTTGGGCAGCGGGCGTTATCAGCAGGAATGGCAGAAATGCGATCTTCCTGACGCACCGTCTGGTTTTCGACGTTGCGATAGCGAATGAGCAAATTTCCCCAAGTTTGTGCGACGCGATTGGCGATGCCGCAGTCGGTCATTTCAACGTCAATCTGCACGGTCAAATTGGTTCGGTCAGAAGCGATCGTCACCCTGCTCAGCAGGTCGTTGGGCAGCATATCGAGCTGCAGTTCATCGATGACCTGCTGCGCGCGCAGGGTGCTGTTGAGATAGACCTGATAGGAATTCATCAGGCGCGTTGTGGCTTCTGTTAGGCCGAGATCGTTGCGGGAAGGCTGGATGATGATCACCTGCGTTGCGCGGTAAATCGGCGTTTGTGTGCGGCTGAGCAGGAAAGCGCTCGCCGCTGCGACGACCGCCAGCAGAACGATGATCCAGCCGCGCCGCAGTAAGATCCGCCCATACTCGAATAGATTCATTAGTCCTCCGCTTGCGACGGGCAAACCTAACCTATTGTAGTCGAAAGCAGGGCTTATGGCGTAGGGCGGAAAACGAACCAGGTAAGAATTGCTAAAATGTGAGCATCAAAAAAATGCTGGCCGAAGAAAAATCGTAATAATTCGCTGGTCATGCTGACCGCATCGAGTGAGCAACTGATGAGACTTGAGGGCAGTTTAACGTTCTGTTTATTTTTGTGACGTAATCTTTCAAAGTCGAATCTACATGGATTGGGGATGCCCAAATGGAACACTTCTTCGGCATAAACGGCAGCAATGGCCATAACGACGACGAAACTGATCTGCTCACGTCGATGAACATGAAGCTTTACTCTGAGGAGTTTCAACGCGCCTTCGAGCTTGGCTTGCCGCCTGTTGACCATGACTTGATTGAGTCGGCCACCGTCGGCATTTTGCAGGCGGTTGGCGAAGATCCGAGCCGCGAAGGATTGATGCGGACGCCGAACCGCGTCGCGCGGATGTATGATGAACTGCTGAGCGGCTATCGAACCGACCCGGCAAAGCTCATCAATGAGGCGGTTTTCGATGTCGATTACCATGATATGGTGATCGTCAAGAATATCGAATTCTACAGCCTGTGCGAGCATCACATGCTGCCATTCTTCGGGCACGTTCATGTTGCCTATATTCCAAACGGGAAAGTGGTTGGTTTATCCAAAATTCCGCGCATCGTCGATATGTTCGCGCGCCGGCTGCAGGTGCAGGAACGCATGACGCGCCAAATTGCCGACTTCATCAACGAAGTGCTGAACCCGCTGGGGGTCGCCGTGGTCGCCGAAGGCGTGCATATGTGCTCGATGATGCGCGGCGTGAAGAAGAGCGACTCGAGCATGACGACCAGCGCTATGCTCGGCACTTTCCATCAGGACAGCGTGACGCGTTCTGAATTCCTGGCGCATCTCGGCCGTCAGT
>DAOTYT010000141.1:0-3977 GCA_034434615.1 Anaerolineae bacterium
ACGAACGGTATTATTGCCGACAAATCCGGCTGCGCCGGTCACTAACACTGCCATCTTAAGCCTCCCCGTGAGAAGATGAGCACTCTGAAGTATATTGAGTTGTCATGAATACGCGATTAATGCCGGTTTATTCAACCGTAATTGTGTCTAAATACAGCGCATCCTCGCCGCTGTCGAGACGCAGCCGCGCTGCCGGATCATCCAGGCCGTACAACCCAATGATCAAAGCATAAATCCCCGGCGACAGCTCTGCCGGGATCAGCAGCCCATGTTGATCGACGACGACGACGCCGGGCGTCCAGGTGGTCGTCAGCGCGAGGCCGCCGCCCGGCTCGCTGTCGCGTTGGGCTGCCAACCTCCCCTCGTCGTTCAAAAGCTGGACGAACACTTTATAACGGCGCCCGATTGGCGTCTCTGGTCGCCAGTGCAGCCTCAGCTGCAAAACATCGCCGCGCGCAAGCCGCGTATCGCTGAGGGTGTAACCGACTAGGCCGATGCGATCTCCGCCGTCCGTTTCGCCGAACGTCGCTTCGATCTCCGCATCGATGCGCGGCGGCACAGGCGCGGCATAAACTGCGAGCCGCACGTCACCATACCAATCATCGCTGATGCCGAAGGCGATCCGCTCAAGGGTCGTCTCCACGATCCGGTTTGGATCGCGCTCATCCTCACCCCAAAGGATCGCGTAGATGCGGTCGCTCCCCGCGATGAGGGTTTCTACCGCCCGCTGGGTCGCCTCATCGTCACCGCCCAAACCCTCTGGCAGAGGATGAAGGGGAAGGCCGACGGCCTCAGGATCGAAATAGTATCCGAACACTTCGGCTTGATTGGGGGCATTCAGGATGATGGCATCGCGCGGGCGCGCCTGCGCCCTGATTTCCGCCGCAAGGGCGCGATAATCGGCGCGCTGGTAAGCGGGATCAAGGTGCAATGGCATGACGCCCGACCATAAGATCAACACGAGCCAACTCGCGCTGGTGAGGGCGGCTAACTTTGGCGCCCCGTTTAAAAAAACCGCATAGAGGCCTTGCGTGTACGAGGCGCGCAGCGAGATGCGCCACAGCGCCCCGATGCTCCCCGCCAGCCACAGCGCCATGCCCAGCTGGGATGGCAGCAGAAATTTTAAGTTAGCCTCTCGAAACAGCCCAGCAGCCAGAAAGATCGCTGGCGGCAGCGCAGCCCAGATCGCCGGGGCGCAGGTGCGCCACCACGAAAGCGGGCGCTGATCTCGTGGGTTAAGCAGACCAAACGGCAGCAGAATAAGCGGGATGGCAAGCGGCACGCCCACCGTGATGCCGAAGATCAGCCAGCGCAGCGTCGTCGCCAGCGCGACAGCTAGTGGCAGCGCTTCGCCCGTGTTCGGCCAACCCGTGACCTGGGCGAGCGCGGTCGGCAGCAGCGGGGCGAACAGCAGCAGCGCAAAAGCCATCGCCCCTAGAAAAGCGCCAACCGCGCCGTGTTTTTGCTTATGTGGGCGGCGGGCCAGCGCCAGCAGCCACAGGACGCCGACCATACCCTGCACTATCAGCATCAGCGGGTAGGCGTAATGCGTATACAATCCCGCCGCGTTGATCGCCCCCAAAGCGAGCGCCGCGCGCAGCGAGGGACGGCGGAGCAGTACCAGCAGCGCCCACATGCCGGCAGCGCCCCACAACGCCAGCAGCGCGTACATGCGCGCCTCCTGCGCGTAGTAGATGTTAAAGCTGTTGAGCGCGGTGAACAGCCCCGCCAGCGCCCCCACCCCCGCGCCAAGCAAATGCCGGCCGACCGCAAAAGTGAGGGCGATCGCGAGCAGACTGGCGAAGACGGACGGCGCGCGCAGCGCGAATTCGCTGTCGCCCGCCAGCGCGCGCCAGATCGCCAGCAGCCAGTAATAGCCCGGCGGGTGAATGTCGCGCGCAGCGTGTTCGGCAATCTCGACCAGCCCGCGCGTCGCCTGCACGTAGCTGTTGCCCTCGTCGTTCCACAGCGACTGCGCGCCCAGCGCATGGAACCGCAGCGCCGCAGCCAGCAGCAGCACAGCGACCATCAACGCGGTGAAGGCCGAAGCCGAGATGCGCAGTTCCTTCATGCCCGGCGCGCTCGCAGCGCAGACAGCGCGACCCCGATCGCGCTTCCGATCCCTATCGCAGCAGCGGCAGCCCAACCGAACAGATGATAAGCGGTGCGATCGGTGACCATGACCGAGTCAAAGATGACCGAGCCGCTGCCTTCCTCCGGCAGCATGCGGACGGCGAGCGCGCGCGCCACCACACTGACAGGCAGATGGGCCTCTTGCAGCCCGCTTCCTCGTGCTAACGTCCAACCAACAGCATCCACATCTTCGCCCGCTCGCCAGCGTTCGACCGCATCGGGCGCACCGCTGACCCAGACGCTGATCGGAGATGCAGCCTCCCAGCGCAGCACCAGATCAGTCCCATAAACGGTGAAGAGCGCTTCCGACGTTTGCATCGCCGTATCGAACTGCGCGTCCTCCCGCGCGACTTCCTGCACCCCCGCGCCATGCTGGATCGCCCAATGCTCCGCTTGATGGACACCAGGGTAGAGCGTCGGCGTGAGGCTGGCAGTATACGCGCGCATCGACTCATAGACGGGCAGCGGGGTGAAATCCGGCTCGACCATGCGAAAGTAATACCACGATTGCCCGCGCTCGTGATCGGCCGCTCGTTTGAAAAACCAGTAGCTGATCATGCCGACCCAAGGCCACTCCTCAAGCGCGCGTTGGTAGCCCAGCGGCATATATTCGGCCGCCTGCTCACGGGTGACGATGCCGTAGTTGCCGCGTCCGCTCACATCGGGCGGCACTTCAGGCGCATCGATCGGGTTCCACGCCGCTTCGCTGATCCAGATCGGCTTGTGACCATCGCCATTGGCCACCATCATATCGCGGATGTACAGGCTGCGGTTAAAGTTGAGCGTCATCGGGCGCAGGCGCCGGTCAGTTGGCCCGCTGTAAAAACCATAGCCCTGCACCGCCAGCACATCGAAACAGGCAGCGGCGCCCGCATCGTACATACGCTGCAAGAAGATGAGGTCGCTCAGATCGCGGCCAGTCAGCGCGACGGTCGGTGACAGCGCCCCGCTGACGACGACGATCGAGGGATCGACCGCTTTGAGCGCATCGTAAGTTCGGCACAGCAGCTCGGTGTAGGCTTCTGGATCGACGGGCTGCTCGCCCCATTCAGGATAGATATTCGGCTCGTTCCAGACCTGATAATAACGCAGCCGGCCGCGATAACGCTCGGCGACCGCGACGGCGTAGCGGACGAAGTCGTTCAGGTCATCGGGCGGGGCATAAGGGCCGATGGCGGGATCGGCGCGGCTCCATGCTGGGGGATTATCGAGCCGCGCCAGGATCTGAAGCTGATACTGCTCGGCCAGCGCCACGATGTTATCGTACTTCTCCCAGGCGCTGATGATGCCGACGGCGTCGATATTACGCCGATCCTCAAAATCGCCGCGCCCATGGATCTCGATATCCTCCCACGGAAACTGCTGGCGGATCCAGCCGAAACCTGCCTCGGCGATCATTTGCAACGTTTGCTCGCGCTTCTCAATTTCGACCTCCTGCTCGAGGAAGGTATTGATCCCAAAGGGGTTGACGCCGGCATGCTGCACGGGCATCAGCGGCTCGGTACGCGGGGGGACGCGCATCTGCGTGCCGGCCCACTCCACCACACCGCGAAGCTGCGCCAGCGGGCGTTCTTCCCCAGTCAGCGACCAGAACAGACGCCATGCGAGGCCGCGATTGGCGAGATCGAGCGCGAACAAAAGGGTGAAAAGTAGAGCCAGCCCAGCGATCAGCAGGGAACGTGTGCGTACAGTCATGGCTGCGATTATAGCGGAGCACCCCCGAAAACGGTCGGGTGGGTTTCGGCAGGCTGGTTGAACTTGCGGGCGCGGAACCCCGCGACACTTACAGCGTTGGGATGCTGTGCCGGCCGCAGCAGGGAGATAAGCGGCTGAACGTTCAACGC
>DAOTYT010000142.1:0-19303 GCA_034434615.1 Anaerolineae bacterium
GCGGCCGATCTGCCGCGCATGCCGGCCGGCTGGCGAGAGAGGCTCCAGGCGGTCTTGTGCGCGGGGGGGCTTGAAGCCGTCGAGGTGTGCCGGGCGCTGCTGCTCGATGGACTGGCGCTCGTCTCGCCGGAGATCGATACCAGCGCGGCGCAGGCCGCGCTGCGATCGCCGATGTAAAATGTTGCGGCCGCGCTTGGACGAGCGACCGTCCTTCACTGTATAATTCGCCGTGGGTGTTCGCGATGAGCGCGCCGCTTTTCAACGATGAGGCTGCCCGTGCGGGCGACCGGCCGGAACCCAGATGACGGATGAACTGATCGGCAGAAGAATCGGCGGCTACGAGATCCTCGACCTAATCGGCCGCGGTGGCATGGCGACGGTCTATCGCGCGCAGCAGGTATCGATGAACCGAATCGTCGCTCTGAAAGTGCTGCCCCGCCATCTCGTCAACGACTCGACCTATTTGCAGCGCTTTCACCGCGAAGTCAAGATCATCGCGCAGCTGGAACATCGCAGCATTTGCCCGGTGCACGATTACGGCGAGGAAGACGGCCAGCCCTATATCGCCATGCGTTATATGGCGGGCGGTTCGGTCGATGACCGGCTGCGCGATGGGCCGCTGCCCATCGAAATGATCGTGCGCATCATTGCGCAGGTCGCGCCGGCGCTCGACTATGCGCACGCGCACCACGTCCTGCACCGCGATCTTAAGCCGAGCAACATCCTGCTCGATGACGACGACGGCGCCTACCTGACCGACTTCGGCATCGCCCGCATTCTGGGCGAGGCGAGCAGCACCCTGACGACGCAGGGCGTCGTCGGTACGCCGAGCTACATGAGTCCTGAACAGGCGCAGGGACTGCCGCTCGATGCGCGCAGCGATATCTACTCGCTGGGCGTGACGCTGTTCGAGATGGCCACCGGCCGCCGCCCGTTTGAGAGCGAGACGCCCTACGGCGTCGCCGTGATGCACGTGACGACGCCGCCGCCCTCGCCCCGCTCATTCAACCCGAGCCTGCCGGCCGCTGTCGAAAATGTCATCCTGACTGCCCTTAGCAAGAACCGCGATTCGCGTTATGCCGATGCCGCCGCGCTGGCCGCTGCGCTGGAGCGAGCGGTCGACTATGCGGCGCTCAATATCCATGATACCCAGCCAGGCTTCGCCCGGCCCGAACTGCCGGCGAGTTCGCCGTCAGAACCGGCGGCCGATTATGTCCCGCCCGCGCCGCCGCCGGGCACGACGACGGGCAGCCTGCCGCCGATCGAACGGGTGCCGGTTGAAAGCGCGCCTTGGCGGCGGGTGCGCGGCAGGGGCAGTACGAACCTGCTCGTCAGCGCGCTGGTTGGGGGGCTGCTCGGCTGTGGCCTGCTGGCTTTGGTGACGCTGGCCGCCGTGCTGATCATCAGCGAGTCGGAGCGGCGCTCTAACATCGCGATCGCGACGGACGAGGCGCTGGCGGCGACGGAAACGGCCGCCAACGCGCCTACGGCGACGCCAACTCGAACGGCTGAAACCGTTCCCGGCGGCAGCGCAAACGACCCGAGCGCCGGCCCCTCACAATCGCTGATCTATGCCGCCGAGCGCGGCGGCCCGGCGAGCATCTACCGGCTCGATCTGGCGACGCGCGTCGAGACGCGGCTGACCGATGGGACGGCGGCCTCCCTGGCGCCAGCCCCCTCGCCCGATGGCGCGCGCATCGCCTTTATCAGCAACCGCAGCGGCGTTTATGACTTGTATGTGATGAATGCCGACGGCAGCGGCCTTATTCGCCTGACCGACAACGGCGTCGATGACCGCGCGCCCACATGGACGCCTGACGGCGAGTGGATCGTCTTTTCTACCGATACGCGCGGCGGCGGCGCTCACGATTTAATGCGCATTCGGCCGGATGGAACCGATCTCGAAGTGCTGCTGAGCGGCCCCGAACGCACGACCGATCCTTCCGTCAGCCCTGATGGCGCCTTGATCGCTTACACCGCTGGCAGCCCGGTTGATGCTACGCGCTGGTCGATCTGGCAGCTCGATTTACGCGACGGCACGACAGCGCCGCTGACCACCGGCGTGAGCAAAAATTGGGCGCCCGTTTACGCGCCCGATGGCACGATCTTTTTTCAGACCATGGGTGAGGGCTATTCGGCCATCGCGCGCATGGATGGCGATGGCCGTAACCGTGAGATCGTCTATGATGGTCCAGGGTTCGAATGGGGGATCGACATCAGCCCAGACGGGCGTTTCATCGCTTTTGCTTCTGATGCGACTGGGCGCGATGAGCTGTATGTGATGACCGTCGATGGCGATGATGCGCAGGCGGTCACATCGCGCGGCGCGTATAGTGGACGGTGGCTTCCATGAGCACACGAGCGGATGCGGTCGCAGCAGCGCTGCGCGCAGCGATCCTGGATGGCGAATATCTCAGCGGCGAGCGGCTGGTCGAGATCGCGCTGGCGAAGGAGTTGTCCGTCAGCCAGAATACCGTGCGCGAGGCGCTCTACCGGCTCGAGCAGGAGGGCTGGGTCGTGCGGCGCAGGCGTCACGGCGTGTTCGTGCGCATGTTCTCGTCGGTCGATGTGATCGAGCTGTTTGCTTTGATCCGCGCCGTTGAAGAGGTCGCTGTGCTGGCGGTGGCCAAGCGCGCCGCTCGCGCTATCGAGCCGACGCTCAGCAAGCCGCTCGAGCAGGCGCGCCGGCATGCCGAAGCTGGCCAGCGCGGCGCTGCGATCGCAGCGCTGTTCGAATTTCACGAACAAGTGGGCATCCTGTCGACGCTGCCGCTCACCGCAGACCTGCTCAAAGGATTGTACAACCGCGTCCGTTTGATCGAGGCGCTGCGCCAATCGCGCGTGCCTCTTCACGCTGACGAGCTGAAGCGTTTCATCGCTCTGCACGAAGCGCTGCGCGCGGCGCTGCTCACCGGCGACCCGAACGCCAGCCTGAAGGCGCTGCACACCTTGGTCGACTCGTACGAACACGCGCTCTACAGCGCGCTGCGGCAGGTCTCTTAAGAGCGCTCCGGCTCAAGTCGAGGGCAGCTCAGGCGCGCGGCGCGCCAATGCAATGACCGCCTCGATCTCCTCGCGAGCAGCCTCGAGCGTGCCATCGACAAAGGCCAGCGTGGGCAGGTAAAACGGCTGGTCGGGCAGCCGTTCATAGTGAGCATAGCCGGACTCAAACACGCCGGTGCTGCCGCGGCTCGGCTCGCCATCGCAGATGTGGCCCATCAGGCGGGCATAGCGGCCAATCCAATCGGGCACCTGCCGCCATTTTGATGACCGTTGATAGATCGGGAAGATATCGAGCAGCCCATCCCACCAGTCCTCGCCGGCGATGAGCAGCTCCGGCCGGCCAGCCCGCAGCCGATCGACGAGCTGGCGGTAACCCTGGCGCAGGTTGAAATCGGGATCGTTGATCCAGACTTCGACGGTATCCAGAAACACGGCATCGAACCCGTAGCGGTCGATCAACCCGGTGATCTGGCGGACGAGTTCATTCTGCCAGGCGGGCGCGCCCGGGTTCAACCACGCTTGCCAGCCAGTATCGTGAGCACGGCTGGTGTTCCAATCGGGCTGATTGCCGTGGAAGACATTGCGCGTCGCCGATTTCATATGCGACGATGGGCCGAAGGTGTGAAAGTTGGGCGCCCAGGCATTCGCGCAGTTGCCGCCGAACATCGGCATGACATGCACGCCGAGGGCGCGCGCCCCGGCACAGAGATCGGCAAAGCCCTCTGCGCCGCCCAGCCGCGGCTCTGGCCGAAAGTCGCCGTACTGCCAGTAGTAGCGGCCTTCCCAGCCGGGCAGATAGGCCAGCACCCGCTGGCCATCGATCCGATCGGCCACGAAACGGATCGTCTCCAGCATTTGCGCGTAGGTGTTAAACACATAGCCTGACCAATGCATCCCATGCAGGGTGAGCACCAGGCGCAGCCCGCGCGCCCAGCCCGGCACGTCGGTGCGCTCATCCCACGGCTTCACGCCGATCGCGCATTCGTTGAAAGCGAGCTGTTCAGCGCGAAAGGCCGCCGGCTCCATGCCGCGCTCGATCACCCATGGCGGGGTTTCGATTTGAGTATCGAAATGCCGCGCATCCTCCTCGTGAATGCATTCGATCGCATAGCGGCCGGCCAGCCGGCCCATCCGCTCCTGATAAGCGCAGAAGCGTTTGGCGCGCAGGTGTTCATCTTCGCAGCGCATGCCGATCTGCTCTCCAGAGGGCAGCCGCGCAAACCAGACCGGCAGCCGCAGCGGATACGGATAGCTTTCGATCCGGCCGTCGGGCGGGGTGGGCCGCGCTTGATCGAGCATGTCGAGCGTCTCCAGCGCGTCTAAATCGCGCAGCAGCAGTTTGATGGCCGTGATCTTGTGTTCGGCCGTCGCCCGCGCCCTGATGCGCAGCCGCGATCCGCCCTCCTGTTCGATCGTCATTGCTGCGGAACCGCGCGCCCGCTGTTGGCCGCCCGCCCAGCTCAACTGGGCGCATTCGATATGCCAGCAGTCTACTTTTTGTGTGACGATCGTGCTCTCGGGGGCGAACCCATACACATTTTCCAGCGTGATGATCTGTAAGCTGAGCGCCCAGCCGTTGATGGTGAAGAGTGGGTCGTGCTGTTCAAAACTGTAGAAATGCATGGCCTATCTCTCGTTTCTGCCCCAACAAACTAAATCGATCGCCCTGTGCTTCCCAACGCGGCAACCATCGCGTTTAACAAATGCTGAGCGGCCGGGCTGGCGCTCAGCCCGACAGGCTGGTCGCCCGCGCCGCCGCCGAAGCGCAGCGTCGAGGCGATCAGCCGGCCCTGCCCGATCGCGAGGTCGATCAGATAGTCCGTCACGGTGAACAGCCGCGCATCCAGCCGGCCGATGACTGGCGCTAGGGATCGTAAGCCGGGGAGCGCCGCCGCCAGCTGCCTGCTGTCGATCGCGTGGTCGGTCGCCAGCGCGTAGAACTGCAAGTCGGCGCTGCCGTGGTGCGGAAAGCCGCTCAGCAGGGGATGCGGGTAGAGCAGCTTGATCGACTCGCGCCAGAATGGCAGCCCGACCGTCGGCAGCCGGCCCGCGCCCGTTTGCAGCGCGATCGCCGAACCGCCCGTCCGAATGTATGCGAGAACCGCATCGTCGATCAGGCCGGCGATCAGCGGCCGGCCGGCCGCCTCCCCCACATCGGCGATCCGCTCGGCTGGCAGCGCGTCGAGCTGGCTCAGACAGCCAGCCGGATCGTACAGCGCCAGAGCGACCGGCCACTGCGGCTGTGGGTATACATAGAGCGGCCAATGGTTAACGGCCACCCCCGGCAGCTCGACGCGCAGCGTGACGATCTGGGCGCAGTCCGTCTCGGGCAGCGCGAAGCTGATGGCCGCAAGCTCGCGCGGGCTGGCCTCCGCTGCCAGCGCGGGTGTCGCGCTTTCCCCATCGGCCAGCACGATGCCCGCCTGATCGCACAGCGACCAGCGCAGGCGGTTCGCCGCGATCGGTGCCGTGTGCGCCAGCACGATCCGGAAGTCGACGACGGCGCCAGCGAAATGGTTGAAGCGATCGACAGGCGCTGGCCGGTCGCCGCCATGACGCCAGGCGCGCGCCCGCCCCTGCTCCAGGATCAGCACATTCTCGGCGTTGAAGGCCGTGAAGGTCGCGGCATCGTACTTCGGCCGTCCGGCATCGTCAAAGATGCCAGAAGTCGTGATCGGCGTATCGCGCAGGCCGGTGATGACGTAGCCGCCCATGCCCGCCCGGCTGCGTACCCACTCGACGATCGTCTTGCGCACAAGCAGCGACCCGCGCCGCGCGATCGCCTCCAGCTCGGCGGGCGTGAATGGAAGATCAGCCGCGGCCAGCCGTTCTTCCTGGACGGCATAGGCCCAGCGTTCGAGCGAGCCATCGACGCCGAGCAGATCGCGCCACCACGGGCGTTGATCGCCTGTCAATGCGCGCGTATCGCGAAAGTCGTCGCAGTCGCAGAACTCGCCGAAGATCCATGGGCGGGGTGGCCGCCAGTCGCGCCGGAAATGGTCGAGCATGGGGCGGAAGTAATGCAGGTCGCAGTAGAAGTGATAGTCGGTGAAATCGGCGTAATCGAAGCTGAGGCCCTCATAGGCCTCGCCAGAGCCGCTGTTATCGCAGATCAACGCGCCGCAGGTGTTCGCGCGCGCCAGCCGGTTGAGCGCTTCGAGCAAAGGCGCGTCGGCCATGGCCGCCCCTAGCTCGCAGCCGAGGCTGTACAGGATGATCGACGGGTGATGGTGGACGGTCTGTAAGATGCGGGCGTATTCGACCTGGGCCTGCCGGCGCAGATGGTCGCCCAGCCGCTGGTACCACAGCGGCAGCTCCAGCCACAGGAACATGCCCTCCTCATCAGCGATCTGGAACAGGCGGTCGGGCGGCACGAACAGGCACAGCTTGATCAGGTTGAAGCCGAGCGCGCGGACGCGGGCGAACTCAGCGCGGATCTGCGCCTCGCTCGGCATAGGCGCTAATGTCGTCTCATCCCAGCCCCAGCTCAAGATGCCGCGCAGATGGACGGGCGCGCCATTGAACAGCAGCTGGTCGCCACTGGCGGAGAGCTGGCGGAAGCCGAAGGGGCGTTCCGCCTGCGCCAGCAGCGCGTCGCCATCGTGCAGGCTGAAGGTGAGGCGATAGAGCGCCGGCTGCGCAGGCGCCCATAAGGTGGGCGCAGCGACGCTTAAGGCCAGGTCGAGCTGATCGACGGCGGGCTGCTCCGCCTCGGCGACCGTCTGGCCGTCCGGCGCGGCGATGGCCGCGCGCATGGTCAGGCCAGCGAGCGGCCGGCTGTGTGGGTCGATCTGCGCGCGCACGCGCACCGTCCCGTCGATCGATGGCGCGACCTGCAGGTCGCGCCATGCCGGGGCGCGGTGGGCCACCAGCCGGATCGATCCCCACGGCCCGCCGAACGGCAGCGATATGTAAGGGATGAAGCCGACGATCACGTCGCGATAGGGGAAGCGATCGCCGTCGCGGCCGGGCTTGGTGATGTGCAGGGCGATCGTATTGGCTGCGCCGGGGCGCAGCGCCGCTGTCACATCGACCTCGAACGGGTCCCACAGGCCTTCATGCGTCCCGACCGGCTGATCGTTGACGAACAGCTCGACGTAGTAGCTAACCGCGTCGCACTGAAGCATGACCCGCGCGCCCGACCAGCTGGCCGGCACATCGACGGCGCACGTGTAAATCGCTGGGCCAGTCGCCTCAAGCGGAAAGCCGTGCAGCTCCCAAACGCCGGGCACGGCGACCTCTCGGCGCTGGCCAGCCAGTTCGGCCGTCCACGTCCCATCGAGCGACAAGACATCCGCTGCCGTGTTCTCTACTCTCATCAAAGCCTCATTGATCGCGATCAGGACATTTCGACTCGGGTAATTTCGGGGCAGACTATAGCCCTCCCGCCGCTGGTTTGTCAAAGCCGCGCGGGCCGGCGGCATGTCGCTGCGATATGCGCTGGGTGTGGATAGAATAGAGACTCTGATCAGCCGACAGCGTGCTGCGAAGCGGAAAGGATCGGAACGCGATGAACCTACCCCCTGATTATCTTGAGCGCGTCTATGCCGGCCTGCTGGGCAAGCTGATCGGCGTCTACATGGGCCGGCCGATCGAGGGCTGGACGTATGAGCGGATCAGCGCCGAGATCGGTGAGGTATGGGGGTACCTGCACGATCGGTTCGGTGCTCCCCTCGTCGTGACGGATGACGACATCAGCGGGACGCTGGCGTTCCTGCGCGCGCTGCCGGAACACGGCCCAGACCGGGCGCCGACGCCAGCGCAGATCGGCCAAACGTGGCTGAACAACATCGTCGAAGGCAAGACGATCCTGTGGTGGGGCGGGCTGGGGGTCTCCACTGAGCATACCGCCTACCTGCGGCTTAAGGCGGGCATCACAGCGCCGGAAAGTGGCTCAGCGGGGCGCAACGGCCGCGTGATCGCTGAGCAGATTGGCGCGCAGATCTTTATCGACGGCTGGGCAATGGTTGCGCCGGGCGATCCGGAACGGGCAGCCGATCTGGCCCGGCGTGCGGCCAGCGTTAGCCATGACGGCGAGGCGATCTACGGCGCGCAGGTGATCGCGGCGATGGAGGCGCTGGCGTTCGTCGAACCGCGGCTGGAGCGCCTGCATGATGAAGCGCTGCGGCTGATCCCAGCAGACTCGATCATTGCTCGGCTGATCGATGACCTGCGTGAGCAGCGCGCTGCTGCTGAGGACTGGCGTTCGGCGCGGGCGCTGCTGGCACAGCGCTATGGCTACGACCGCTATGGGGGCGTTTGCCATATCGTGCCCAATCACGGCGTGATCCACCTCAGTCTGCTCTACGGCGTCGACGACTTCCGGCGCGCGCTGATGATCGCCAATACCTGCGGGTGGGATACCGACTGCAACGCAGGCAGCGTCGGCTGCCTGCTCGGCATCAGGGGCGGGCTGGCCGCCATTGATGCCGACCTGCGCGCGCCGCTGGCCGACCAGCTCTACCTGCCGACGGCCGACGGCGGCCGTGCCATCACCGATGCGGCGCGCGAAGCGGTATGGATCGCCAACCGGGGCCGGGCGCTGGCCGGCGCGCCGCCGCTGCTGCCCAAGGACGGCGCGCGCTGTCACTTCGCGCTGCCCGGTTCACTGCACGGCTTCCGCAGCCGAACGGCCCGGCTCGATAACCTTGGTGGCGCGCTGCGCGTCCGCTTTCACGGCGAGGCGCAGGTCGAGACGCCAACTTTTATCCCGCCGGAGGCGATCGCCATGGAGGGCTACCCGCTGCTGGCTTCGCCGTCGCTCTACCCCGGCCAGCGCGTTCAAGCCGCCCTGCGCGCCCCGGCTGAAGGCGCAGCCGAGGTGATCGCTCAGCTTGCTGTCTGCGTCTATGGGACGGGCGATGCCGTCGAGCGCGTCGATGGGCCAGCGATCACGCTCTCGCCCGGCGAGGCGGGGACGCTCGAGTGGCGCATCCCCGAGATGGACGGCGCGCCGATCTGCGCCGTGGGGCTCGTTCTGCGCGCCGCCGCGCCTCAGACAGCAGAAGCGGCGGTGCTGCTCGACTGGCTGACGTGGGGTGGCCTGCCAGAGCTGACCCTCAAGCGGCCGGCAGGCGGCGGGGCGCTGTGGCGGCGCGTTTGGGTCGATGGCGTCGACGGCATGCCCGATTTTGGTGCCCATACCGTCCAAATCGTTCAGAACGAAGGGACGGGCCTCGCCATCTACGGCGACAGCGCGTGGGACGACTACGAGATTGAGCTGACGGTTCACCTCGGCCTGTGCGAGGCAGCGGGCATCGCAGTGCGCGTGGGCGGGATGCGCCGCTGGTACGCCTTAATGTTCGAAACGGATGGGCGCGTTCAGTGGGTCAAACAGTTCGACGATGCTGCGACCGTGCTGGCCGATGCAGCGTTCGACTGGCAGATCGATGGCGCTTACCGGCTGCGGCTGCGCGTCGAAGCTGAGCGCCTGAGCGCCTGGCTGGAGGGCGAGCCGCTGTTCGCGCTCGAAGACAGCGACCGGCCGCTGCTGCGCGGCGCGATCGGGCTGATCTGCCGGCGCGGCACGCTGGCGACGGGCGCGATCGCCCTGCGGCCAGCCGCGCGCTCCGATCGGATAACACCAAAGGCGGAGAACGCGCTACAATGAGAAAGCAGTGAGGAGGCTCGCCCATGCGCCCGATGCTCGCGTTGTTCACTCTGCTGGCGCTGCTGGTCGCGTTGATCGTGCCAGCCGCCGCGCAGACTTTTCCGACCCCTACCCCGGTGCCGACCGTCCTCATCCCGGCGACGCCGACGGAAGCTGCCTGCGCCGAGCCGCTGCTATTCGCGATTGGCCAGCGCGTCGTCCTCACGCCGGGCGTGAATGTGCGCAACCTACCCTCGCTGTCAGGCGGGGTCGTCAACTATTACACCGAAGAAGTGGTGCTGCGCATCACCGATGGGCCCTCGTGCGCCAACGGTTACAACTGGTGGCGCGTGGCCGGGGTAGGCAACCCGGGCTGGGTGGTCGAGGGACGGCCAGGGCGCTATTTCCTCGCGCCGGCCGCGCCCCTCGTTGACAGCGTTTGCTTTGAGCCGCTCAACCTGACTATCGGCGGCACAACCCGGCTGATCACTGGCGTGCGCGTACGCGAAAACCCTGATGCGCGCGCCCGCGTGCTGACCGTCATGCTGATCGACGAGATGGTCAACGTGATCGGCGGGCCAGTCTGCGCGAACGATATCAACTGGTGGCAGGTGCGCGTGCCGTTCGATGGCACCCTGATCGAAGGCTGGGTCGCTGAGGGGTTCCCGGATAACTACTGGCTGGAAGCCCCGGCCCCGGCCGCAGCGCAGGCCGTCTCGTGCGCGCGGGCGCTGCGCCTGCCGCCGGGGGCGCGCGCGGCCGTCACCTACAGCGATGGCGTCCCGCGCCGCCTGCGCGCCGCGCCGTCGCTCTCGGCCGAGGTCATCGCCCCGCTCATCAACAACGTCGCCTTTGAGATCACTGGGGCGCCGGTGTGCGCCGATGGCTATAATTGGTTCCCCGTGCGCGTGCTCGGCGCGGACCTGAGCGGCTGGCTGGCCGAAGGGCGCCCGGGCAATTATTGGTTCAATATCATCAGTGAGACCGATGCCGTCGGCTGAAAACGCGCCTGAGGTGCCGCCAACACCGCACATTGAATCGTCTGAGCATGGCCATCCGCGGCCAGCGCGAGAGCGCCTGACGCAGTGCGGCGCCTTGGTGCTGCTGATCGCGATGCTGTTAGCCTCTCTCGCCCAGTTTGCGCTGGGGCTGTTCGGCCTGCCGCTGGTTTTCATCATGGGGCTGTTCACCCTGCTGCTGGCCGCCCCGGTCGTCATGCTGACGACGATCACGCCCGCGGTCACCGTCACGCCGCAGGGGCTGCTGATCAGGCCGGTGCTGTGGCCGGGGCGATCGGTCGCATGGGATCAGATCCGTGCCGTCAAGCCGAACCCGCTGCTGCCGCCAGCAGGCGCGGAGATCGGCCGGCGGGCGCTGGCCGGGCGCGCCCACTATCGCCCGGCTGAGGGGCTGCTGCTCGTCATCCCGTCGCTGCCGGTCTACTATCGCATCGCTGGTTTGTTCGCCGGCGAGGGTTTCACCGGCGTGATCGGGCTGACCAACCGCGCCCACAGCGATTACGGGCGGCTGGCGCGCGCGGTGCTGGCCTATGCCGGGAAACCCGCGCCTGCACGTGACTCTACCGGTGATTAAGCATTTTTTGTTATGATGATTAGCAGTGAAGATGCGTATAGTTTTTTGAGAGAAAATTCATGAAACGCGATCGTTCTGCCCGCGTCTGCGTGATCGGTGCCGGTCCGTCTGGGATCACAGCTGCGAAAAATTTGTTACAAGTGGGCCTAACGAACATCGTCGTCTACGAGAAGCAGGATGCAGTGGGCGGCAACTGGTTATTCTCGCCTCGCCTCAGCCATTCGAGCGTCTACGAGACGACGCACATCATCAGCTCGCGGCGGCTCTCCGAGTACGAAGATTTCCCGATGCCGGCTGATTACCCTGACTATCCATCGCATCAACAGCTTTTGGCCTACTTTCAGAGTTATGCCGATCATTTTGGTGTCACGCCGCTGATCCGTTTCAATACAGAAGTGGTGCGCGCCGAGAAAGACCCCGATGAAACGTGGCGCATCACGCTGGCGGATGGCACGGTCGAGCGGTTTGACTATCTGATCGTCGCTAACGGCCACCACTGGGACCCGCGCTGGCCCAGCTATCCAGGCGAATTCGCCGGAGAGTACCTGCATTCGCACCAGTACAAGATGGCCGCCCCGTTCCGCGGCCAGCGCGTGCTGGTGATCGGCGGGGGCAATTCCGCCTGTGATATCGCCGTGGAGACAGCGCGCGTCTCGGCCTTCACCGCCATCAGCATGCGCCGGGGCTATTACATTGTGCCCAAGTTCGTCTTCGGCGTGCCGGCCGATGTGATGGCGGCGCGCTTCAACTGGCTGCCGCGCCCGCTCTATAAGCAGATTCTGCGCATCGCCCTGTGGCTCAATGTGGGCGATTACGCCGCCTACGGCTTGCAGCGGCCCAAGCACGGCATTCTGAGCGCGCACCTGACGATGAACTCGGAGCTGCTCTATTACCTGCGCCACGGCAAGGTGCACCCACGCCCCGATATCGCCTGCTTCGACGGGCATGATGTGCATTTCGTTGATGGGCGCGTTGAGCCGTATGATGTCGTGATCGCAGCGACCGGTTTTCACATCAGTTTCCCGTTCTTTGAACGCGAATTCATCGATTTCAGCGCGGGCAAGCCGGTGCCGCTGCATCTGCTCACCATTCATCCCGATCACCCGTCGCTGTTCTTCTGTGGGCTGGTGCAGCCGCTCGGCTCGATCTGGCCGTTGAGCGATCTACAAGCCAAATTGGCCGCGAACGCGATCATCGGCACCTATACCCCTCCACCCGATATTCACGCGCGCATTGCCCGCGAGCTGGATCGGCGCGCGCGTCAATTCATCAAGTCGGACCGGCATACGCTGGAGGTCGAGTATTTTGACCACCGCAACGCCCTGCTGCGCGAGATCCCGGCCGATGCGCCGCGCTGGGGCGAACGACACAGCGCGCCGGCCGCTGGATGAACGGCCTTAGGGGGAAGAAACGACCCGTGATCGCCGTCGTCGCGACTGTCCTCAACGAAGGCGAGAGCATCCGCCGCTTGCTCGAGTCGCTGGTCGCGCAGACCTGCCAGCCCGACGAGATCGTGATCGTCGACGGGGGCAGCCGCGACCAGACCGTCGCTATCCTGCACGAGTATACAGACCGGCTGCCGCTGCGCGTGCTGGTGGCGCCGGGCGCTAACATCAGTGCCGGACGCAACCGCGCGATCGAGGCCGCCCGCGCCGATGTGATCGCCGTGACTGATGCTGGCGTCGTGCTGCCGCCGGAGTGGCTGGCCCAGATCGTCCGTCCGCTGCTGGAAGACCCGGCGATCGAAGTGAGCGCCGGGTTTTTTCGGCCAGACGTGCACACCGTCTTCGAAGCAGCGATGGGCGCGACAGTGCTGCCGGCTGTCGATGAGATCGACCCAGCGACGTTCCTGCCCAGCAGCCGCAGCGTCGCTTTTCGCAAATCGGCGTGGGAAGCGGTCGGCGGCTATCCGGAATGGCTCGATTACTGCGAGGATCTGATCTTTGATCTGCGCCTAAAAGCGATCAGTGCGCCGTTCGCGTTTGCGCCCGAAGCGGTGGTGTTGTTTCGTCCCCGCCGGTCGCTGCGCGCGTTCTTCTGGCAGTACTACTATTACGCGCGCGGCGACGGCAAGGCCGATCTTTGGCGCAAACGACACGCCATCCGTTATGGCACCTATTTCCTCGCCGCCCCGTTGATCGCGCTGTTAGGCTGGCGCGCGCACCGTGCGTTCTGGCTGCTGTTCGCGATAGGCGCCTTTGTCTATCTACGTGCGCCGTACCGCCGCTTAGGGGCCGTGCTGGCGGCGGCAGTGCGCGCCGGCCGCTTTCGCCTAAGCCTGACGCGCTGGCTGTACGCGATCGCGTTGGTGCCGCTCATCCGCGTCGTTGGCGATTTTGCCAAGATGGCCGGCTATCCGGCCGGCTGGGCGTGGCGGCTGCGCAACCGGCCGCCGGACTGGCGGCGCGTCGAGCCGCCGCGGCGCGAACCCTAGCGGCGAAATGGCGCAGTTGGACGTATACTGTGAATAGAAAACCGGCACTGGCAGAAGAGCATCTGTCATGAGAATCAGCAACATCAACCTCAAGGTCCTGCTGCTGGATACAGATTATTATGCGCTGCAAGCCATCAACAGCTATCTGGCGTGGGACCGGCGCACGCGCGTGACGGCGCTCGTCGAGAGCGTTGAGGCCATGTGGGAGCATATCGAGCGAACGCCGCTGGCCGAGCTGCCCGATGTCATCCTGCTCGACTCGGATCATATTGGAGGGCCAGAGGCCTTGCGCACTCACATCGAGCGGCTGCGCGCGCGCATCGAGAACGTGATGGTGATCTGTCTGGCGCAGGCGCCCGATGCAGGCCTAATCGAAGCCGCTGTGGCCGCCGGGGCGCGCGGCTATCTGCTCAAAGGGGAGGTGCGGCTGCATATTGCTTGGGCGATCGTCTATGCACTTGACCACGCTTTCATCGTCACGCCGACGATCGCGCGCGTCGGCGAGCGCTCGTTCAGCGCCCATGCCCGCTCGGTCGCAACGCTGCCCAAACGCCGCAAATATCCGGAACTGACGGAGCGCATCCGTCAGGCCATCGAGTTGTGCGTCGTCAAAGGGATGCCCGCTCACTTGGCTGCCGATGAAATGGGCATCAGCTTACACACAATCCGGTCGTATATCAAAGAGGGCTACCGCATCCTTGAAGCTTATGATGAGACCGAGTATCCCGTCGATATGTCTCCACAGGAACGCGCGTTCATGCGGCTGACCGGCTTCTCGCCAGAGGTTGATGAGGGCGAATAGGTCTCAGCGTTCAGGCGGCAGCGCGCGCTGCCACACGGCGATGCGCTGAGCTGCCAGCAGGATGCTCCAGATGAGCGCGAGCCCGACCGCGGTGAACAGGATGGCTGAAAGCGCGTAGACGGCCGGCCCCGGCAGCAGAAACGCGCTCGTATTCAGCATTTGGTTGAACAGCAGCAGGCCGCCGTCGAGCGGCGCGAAGCTCGCCAACGAGAGGGCCGCTGCCCACAGCGTGCTGGCGTTCAGCGGCGAAAGCGCGATCAACCCCAGCGCGGCCAGCACCCCGCCGGCGATCATGCTGAAATGCAGGCCAACCGCCAAGCGCTGCGCGGTGCCTTCCTTGCGGGCGACCGTCGAGGCCAAGATGCCGAGCGCCGCGGCGACACCCATATTAAAGAACGGATAGGCGACCAGCAGCCCAGCCCCAAACAGCGCGATGGCCGGCGCATCTTGAGTTGTCGCGACCAGCCACAGGCCGACAGCGCCGCGCCACACCAGCAGCCAGCCGTAAAGGTGAAACGTCGTTTGCACCGTTGCCCACCATTTGCCGAGCACGATTTGGCGCGCGTCGATGGTCGTCAGCAGCAGGCTTTCCCATGTGCGGGCGCGTTTTTCGCGGGCCACCGCCGCCGAGGCCGTTTGCAGCGCAAACGAGACGATCAGCAGATGGGCGATCAGCACTAAGAAGCTGGTCATCAGCATGACCAGCGCTTCGGCGGTTTGCACGGCTGCGCTGATTTGTTCCGATGGCAGCGCGAGCAGCCTGCCGATCGGTGTCTCGAAGAAACGTGCCAGGCTGATCGCGGCGAGCGCGCCGATGCAGGCGCCGTAACTGGCGAGCACAAAACGTCCGCGCCGGAACAGGCGGCGTTGGTGCGCTCGCTCGGCGCGGGCGATCGGGCCGGTGGTGATGTTGGTCTGCGCGCGGCGCAGGGCAGTCAACGAAAGCACCTACGTCTCACAATTCGCGCAGGCCGCGCAGCCACTCGACCACTTCGGTCACTACCCGCGCAAACAGCGTTTGCATAAGGGCGTCATCAACGTGATAAGGCCCGCCAAAACTGCCGTCGCCCAGCACCTCGCGCGCCGACAGCCCCTCGTCAATGAGCGCGAGGTTGGCCGGCGGTTTTTCTCCAGAGGGAACTTCAGAGACGCGGTTGAAGGGGAAATTCTCGATCCAATTCGCATGATCGCCGGCCAAACGCAGTTCGGCGGCGAACTGCGTGGCTGCATGTTCGCGCCACCAGTCGTACCATAAAATGCGAGCGCTGCCCTCTATGTGCATGTCTTGCAGCCGCTGTGGAAAGGCGTTGCCGCCGTGGCCGTTGAGGATGAGGAACCGCTCAAAACCATGATGCAGCAGGCTGGTGACAACCTCAAGCAGCACCTGCTCAAAAGTGAGCTGGCTGAGGCTGATCGTCCCCGGGAACTCCGCAAAATAGCCGCTCACGCCGAAATTGAACGGCGGCGCGACCAATACGCTTTCCTGCTCGGCGGCAGCCAGCGCGATGCGTTCCGGGATGAGGACATCCGTCACCAGGCTGAGGTAGGCATGCTGCTCGGTCGCGCCGGTGACGAGCATGATCCGTGTGTCCGTTTGCAAATAACGCTCAACGTCCATCCAGTTCAAATCTTGGAAACGCATGGTCAACTGCTCCTGCGGATACTGCGCCTGTTTGCAGTATAGCGCAAGGGAACCTCAAGGGTTCGTTTACTTTTCCAAGCCGGGGGAAATGGAAAGGGGCCGGCCGATTCGGGCGAGCAGATCGCTCAGCAGTTCGAGCGGCAGGCCGACGACGTTGCTGCGGCTGCCCTCAACAGCGGCAGCCGGCCGAAACCCCTCGTGTTGGATGGCGTAGCCGCCGGCTTTGTCGAACGGATCGCCGGTTGCGATGTAAGCCTCGATCTCGTCATCGCTGTAGCTGCGCATGATCACGGTCGTGCAGGCGTGGTCTGTGAGCTGCACGAGCGCATCGTCGCCGCTCGTGCGGCACAGGGTTAGCGCAGTGCAGACCGTGTGCGCCTGGCCGCGCAGCCGGCGCAGCATGGCGCGCGCTTCGGCAGCATCGGCCGGCTTGCCGAGCACCTCGCCTTCGTGGATCACGATCGTATCGGCCGCCAGCGTGATGACGTCTGCGCTGCCACCTGTGATTTGCGGGTGTTCTGCCACTGCGCGGTCGTTGGCAGCCGCGCACTTTTCGACGCTGAGGCGGCGCACGTAGTCGATCGGCGCTTCGCCGGGGCGCTGCACCTCGTCAATCTCAGGTTTGATCACGATAAACTGGATGCCAAGCGCCTCGAGGAGCTGGCGCCGGCGCGGCGATCCTGAGGCGAGGATGAACAGGTCGTTCATAGCGCTGGCCCCCGCTCAAGGCGCAGCGACGCTCGCTGCGCCTTGAGCAGGCCGCAAGGGGCCTCTTTTATGCTTCATCCTCTTGGTCATCCCAAGTGGTGTGCACATGACCGTGCGCCAGTTCCTCTTCGTTGGCTTCGCGAATCTTGATGATGCTCACGTCGTAGGTCAGCGTTTTCCCAGCCAGCGGCGGGTTGAAATCGAGCACGACGGTATCGGCGGTCATTTCGCGGACATGCGCCATGTAGGTGTAGCCATCTTCATCTTCGACTTCGACCACCATGCCAATCTCGAGCTGGTCGGCATCCGGAATATCGGCGCGGTCGATCTCCTCGATATTGTCTTCGTCGTACTCGCCGTAGGCATCGTCTGGCTGAAGCGTCACCTGAAGCTTCTCGCCGACCGTTTTGCCCTCCAGTGCGTTTTCGAGCCCTGGCAGAATATCCTGCGCGCCGTGCAAATATTCGAGCGGATCCTGGTCGTTGACGCGCGCGATCTCTTTGCCGTCCACAGTCAATACATAGGCGAGGCTCACCACCATCCCGTCGCTGACGCGCTGCGGTTCCGTTGGCATTGGGCATTTCCTTTCCAAAGTAAATGACCCGCGGAAGCGGGGTCAACATTCCTCGAAATTTTACAAGAATTGGGGACTGATGGGAATAGCGAGGCGGCCCTATCGGACAATCGATTTGTGATTTTGAAACGGCTGCGCCGCTTTTCTTCACTTCCAGCCGCCTGTGTTCATGGTTGTGGCCCCCTCTTTGATAGTGATGGAGCAGGGATGCCGTCTTGGCGGTCAGGGTGGAGGCGGAGGCTGGGAGCGGGCCGGCCCGCTCCCAGCGATCAGATCCGATCAGCGCAGGGTTTGATAATACGTCGACGGGAACGTGAACGAGACGGGCGGCGGGGCGCTCTTGGTCGCCATCAGGTCGATGCTGTAATCGCGGTAGAAGCAGTTGCTCACATCTTCCGAATAGGTCGGGTCGAAGACCATCAGATAGGTGGTGCTGTAGCGGCTCGTATCGATCGTCCCGCCGCGGCCGAGCGCGGTGGCCTCGACTAAGCCGTCCACCACGCCGATGGCGTACAGCTCCAGCGCGCCGCCATCATTGGTTAAGCCGGCGTAATACATACCGGCAGGCGCATTCAGGCGGAAGTAATTGGCGCCCAACCCCTGAATGCCGCGTCCTGAGTAGCTCCAGCGGCCGAGACCGTTGATGGTATTCTCCAGCCAAACGGTCGCGTTGAAACGCGGAGCGAGGGCATAATCGCGCGCGAGGTTCTTCACCCGGTATTCAGCGACAATCTGTGGGATGGTCGCGTTGTGCGCGGCAAGAGTCCGTTCCAGCGCCTCAAAACCATCGTACAGCGCGATATTGCGCCACAGCTCAAGGACGATGTCATCGCCGTAAAGATCGACCAGCATTTGGATGAACGTCCACTCGCCGTACATAAGCTGCCCTCGCCCCGGGTCGTTGTCGGTGCCAAAGCACAGTTCTGGATACATGAAGGCATATTCGATATAGCCGGTTGCGTCTTCATCCTTGCCGACGGTTGCAGTCTCCATCCAAACGGCCGTCGCTTCATAGAACCACGCGTGCGGGTCGTTAGCGTCGAAGCCGAACTGGATGGCGTGATGGAACTCATGCGCGACGGTGGCGCGCATCAGGCTGAGCGGCGAGCTGCGCGAGATATTGTCGAAGTTATTGTCGATGACGATATAGCTGGTCGCCGCCCACATTTCATTAAAATCCGTATTGGGATTGCTGCCGATGATCGACTCGACCGTGGCATAACCAAGCGACCCTTCTCCGGAACCAAGCAGATCCATCAGATAAACGTCATAGCGCGAATCGCCGCCCATGAACCCATCTGGCGGCGGTGGGGGCCAGCCCATCTGGTTGATCTGGATGTCCCACACCTCTTCAAGCGCCTGCGCGACGGCCTCGACATACGCCTCAGTCACGCGGTCTCTGCCTTCCAGCGTGTAGTGGATGCGGAAGTGCGGTGTATCGCGCACCAGCACGGGGCCGCTCAACCGAATGCGCGTCAGCTCCAGCAGCGGGTCAAGCACGCTGCTGTCATCGCCAATCGTGATCTGAAGGCGGTACGTCCCGCTCGATTCATAGCCGGGATAGCGCGTCATCTGCACGGTATACACGCCGGTGAATGGGGCCTGATATCCCAGCGCCGAGTCATAGCTGCCTTGGCCGCGGTCGTCATTGCTGGAGACGATCTGGCCGCCAGGGTCGAGCAGATACAGGTAAGTATCCAAATCGCCGCTGGTCGCTTCGGCCAGGATAAAGACGAACTGGCCCGCCTCTAAGGGTAGAGGATATTCTTTCAGCGTGGTATTGGAATCGATGAAACCGGTATAGGTGATCGTCTCGCTTTCAGCGTAAACGCCTATGGCGACGCACGTCACCACGAAAAGTGTGAGCACAACTCGAAGGAATGGACGCAGCACCCTCTTAGCTCCTCATCTTGCTGGCTTGGCGAGATGGCCTGCCGACTTCAACTTCATTCTATGTC
>DAOTYT010000143.1:0-2422 GCA_034434615.1 Anaerolineae bacterium
GGCGGGCTAACGCTGATATGGATGCTGCTGCTGCGGGCGGCATGGCGCGGCCGCTGGCTGCAGCGTTTCTTACAGTATGATTTTTGATCGCGAACAGCGCGAGCAGCATGGTGAGACATATCGCAAAAGCGGAGGCATCGCGCTGGTGCGCGTCCTCCGCTTTTTGCTTGCGACGATGCCGCAGTTCTGGCTAATTCGCCTCGAGTGGCTGCACCGAAGCGAGGATCTCGACGATGATCGGCTCGACCTGCGCGAACGGCTCTCCTGATAGAACGATGAACGCCAGCGTGCCAATTTCAGGATACTGCACGGTGATCGCAGTAGCAAATGCCCCTGGGCTGGCTTCGCGCGCGAGCGCCTCAAGCGGTCCGGCGATGGCGGCCGGGGTCGCAAGCTGCTCATAGCGTTCAATATCCACCCCGGTATAGCCAGCCTCGCTGATCGCCGCTTGCAGAAGCTCAACAGGATCAGGGCTAAGGCCGAGACGGTAAAACTGATTGAGCTCTGCCGGAATGCTGAAGAGGATGACCACGTCACCGGTGCTGATGCTGATAAAGATGCCGCCGTCTTGTTCCGTCGCAGCGGCGCTGCTGGCGATCAGGTTGCTTTCTTCTTCGAATTCGAACTGCGGCGCTGCTATCCAGCCTTCGGGATAGCGGATGCTGAAACCCGCATCAGCGCGGACGAGGATCTCGGCGAGCGGGCTGGCCGCTGCGTCCGTGTCCGCTGGCGCGGCCGTGGGCGTCGCTTGAGGCGCGGCTGCCTCCTCCGTCACCTCTACCGTCGGTATCGTCTCGGCCATCAGGGTCGCTGCGACCTCAGTCGCCAAGATTTCTTCAGATGAAAAGATGACCGTTGGGAGGACGACCGTGGGCATCACCCCCGTCGGCACGGCGATAGTGGGCAGCACGATGCTGGACTGGTCGGCAAGCGGGCGCACCGAGTTCACGATCTCGATCACCAGATCCTCTTGCTGATTGAAAGGGCTGCCTGATAAGACGACAAACGCTGTGGTGCCGATCCCGGGGTACTGCGCCGTGATAGCGACGCCCTCTTCACCTAGGCTGAAGGGGAAGGTGCTGACGAATTCGCTTGGCAGTTCGGCGATGGCTGCCGGCACGGCCAGCCGCTCATAGGGAGCCGCAGTGGTTTCTGTGAGGTTTGCTTCATCCAGCGCAGCTTGAAGCACTTGCAAGGGGTCAGCCGCTAGCCCTAAACCATAAAGGCGGTCAACCTCGGCAGGCACGGTGAGAAAAATAAGCAGCTCGCCCGGCCTCAAGCTAATGGGTTGGCCCAGGCCGGCAAGCCCGGACGCATCGGCTGAATTGGTAAGAACAATAGGACCTCTGACGTTTACCTGGGGGCCGATGATCCACCCTTGTGGATACCTGATGCTGAAGCCGGCATCGCTTTGCACGTGGATCTCGGTCAGCAGGTCGGTTGGCGCGACGGTTGCCCCCGGAATGTTCGCTGCTGCAGTGGTTGAGGTAGCGGCCACCTGCGCAGCCGAGAGGATCGCTTCTGCTGTGAGTGCGGCCTGCGTCACTCTTGCCTCGGCTGCTTCAATTGTCGCGGCAATCTGGGTTGCCGTGGCAGCGATGTTCTCGATGAATAGTTCAGGCGTCGCGGTGGCAGCGGGCTGCTCCAAGATCGGCCCGGCCGGAATGCCGCCCGTCGTTTGTGAAGAGGTGACGGTATCTTGAGCGAGCAGCGCTCCAGCTGTCAACAGAGTGAGGATGAGTATGCCCGCGGCGGACAGCCGCAATCGCGATCGGCGGTGCAAGACTGGCATGTGACCTTCCTTTTTCGCACATGAGTGCGCTGATCGGACTTCATGCTCCGTTATAGTGGCAAACGCGCCAGCGGGCAAATTAAGTGTTGTTTATCTCCCCGTCACATCGCTCTGTTGAGCAGGCGCAGCACTTCTTCCGCAACTTGTGGAACCGCCTCTAAAACGGGCTTGCTCAGCCCCGGTCGCCAGTCGATCGACGCGGGTTGGATGCCGATGATGTCGATGCGAGGTGGCAGCAGGTCGAGCGCTGCGCCCAGCATCAGCGCTTCGGCCAAGCCCGCATAATGCAGCGTGCCGCGCAGATGCATATCGCGCGCGCTTTGGTACACCTGGCTGGGCGTAAACCATGCCCATTCACCGGGATTGCGATCCATGTCCGCGGCATCGATGATCACAGCGCGTTCGTGATGTTGCAGCAGCAGCACGATCTCCAACCCGGCCGTCCCACCGTCCATGAGCGTGACCTCCTGCGGGAGGGCTGCCGAGCGCAGATGCTCCAGCACCGCACCGCCGACGCCGTCATCGCCACGCAGTGGGTTGCCCAAAGCTAAAATGATCGTTCGCATCGGCTCAAACAAACTTCACGTCCAGAATGTGCGTTGAGCAGGAGATGCACGGGTCATAAGCGCG
>DAOTYT010000144.1:0-13732 GCA_034434615.1 Anaerolineae bacterium
CTCGGCACCTCGATGTCGGCTCATCGCATCCTGGGGCTGGATAAGGTCCCAAGGGTTGGGCTGTTCGCCCATTAAAGCGGTACGTGAGCTGGGTTCAGACCGTCGTGAGACAGGTCGGTCTCTATCCGCTGTGGGCGCAGGGGGTTTGCGAGGAGCTGTCCCTAGTACGAGAGGACCGGGATGGACGGAGCGCTCGTGTGCCGGTTGTCACGCCCGTGGCAGCGCCGGGTAGCGATCTCCGGAGCGGAGAACCGCTGAAAGCATCTAAGCGGGAAACCGACCTCAAGATGAGACCCCCCACTGGAGAACCAGGTAAGACCGCTGGAAGACGACCAGTTGGATAGGCCGGCGGTGGAAGCGCAGCAATGCGTGCAGCCAACCGGTACTAACGGTCGAGGGCTTTGCCTTCTGATGCGGGGAGGTTGGTGCTCTGGGAGCTCGGGGCCGCGCGTGTGCAGGTCGCAGGTTGTGTGTTGTCAGGCCGTCGTTTGTGTTCATCAGGCGAGGCAGGACGGGGAGGTTGGTGGCTGCAGCGGTGAGGGTCCACCCGGCTCCATCTCGAACCCGGTCGTTAAGCTCACCAGCGCGGATGGTACTGCACGGGTTGCTGTGTGGGAGAGTACGCCGCTGCCAACCCACCCTTCCACCTCGCCTTTGAACCCCTATCCCCCCCCTTTTCTGCCTAGACAGCTTTATTGCATTCACCTCAACTCAATTCAACGAGACTGCACAGACGACCTTCGTCCATCAATTCCAGTGCTCGATGTCGCTAATCGCTGCTGGGATCTTTCGACAAAAATTCCCGTACTTTTGAGCCTTGTTCGGATGAGGATGAGGAGATGATCAGCCACACAGTGCAGCGTCAGCGGTGGACCGAAAAACTGATCAAACTTGGCGTGTACTGGTAGAAAATTGTCGAGACTTCACGCGGCCCAGCCCACATGCTGCGTTTTGTGTCGATGTCATAGCGCACCAGCTCATTAACGTCATGGTCGCGGAAAAACAGGTGGCGGCCATCTGAACTCCACTCGATCGTCATGACGATCGTTCGGATGCGATTTCTTTCTCCCCCGAGGAAAATCTGGTCAGATTCGCCCGTTTGAGTCGAATACAAATACACCGCGCTATGAACGACATCTCCAGTGAAGCCCTGCGGGTAATAGCCACCAGCGATAGCAAGTGTGTTAGGTTCGGTGGGCGACCATTTAATAACATCTACGGCTGCTGCCACAGCTGCGACTCCAAGTCCAATGAACAAAAACCCTCTGATCACAACGCTCCGTTTTGGGGATTGCGACACAGCCACCACAGTTGATGGGCAGTCAAGTAAAAAAGTGAAAAAAATATGAAAGCCTGGCAAACTGCCTGCATTGGTCTAAGGCAGGCTGAGACAGCCCAGGGCCGAGTCCGCTGCTGCCAGTATGAGCGCGAATGGGCATTTAGTTTTCAAAAAGTCTCCAGAACACGGCTTCACATCATCAACGCTCATGCGCTGGCAGCCCTGCCCACGCTGCCGCGCGCGCGCTCAGCCAGCTGACGCCAGCGCAGGTTAACCACCGCGATCCCCGCCAAAATCAGCAGCGCGCCAACCAGCAGCCGCCAGTCGATCACCTCGCCCAACACCAACGCGCCCAAGGTCAGGCCCACTGCCGGCGTCACATAGGTGACCATGCTGGCGCGGGCTGCGCCGAGCTGATCGATGACCCAGTAAAACATCAAGTAAGTGACATAAGTATTGAACAGGCCCAGCACGATGACTGCTGCCAGCACTTCGAAGCGCAGGTCGGCCAGCGGCGTATTCGCCTGCCCACCCAGCAGTGGGGCGAGCAGCATCACCAGCCCGCTGCTGATCGATGCAACCGTCAGCGCGCCGGTCGAGACGACCAGCGGCGCGAGCCGAGTTTTGACGACGCCGCGGCTGTAGGTGGAAAAAACGCCGTAGCACAGCGCCGCCGTCACGATTGCGAGCTGGCCAAGCAGGCTGCCCGGCACGAACTGGCCATCAACCCAACTGCGGCTCGCCAGCAGCACCACCCCCAGGAAGCCGAGCGCCAAACCGGCGATCTTCTTGGGCGTGATTCGCTCGTCGGCGAAAGCGACATGCGCCGCGACCATCGTGAACAGCGGCGCGGTCGCGTTCAGCACGCTGGCCATGCCGCTGTCAACCGTCTTTTGCCCCCACGAGATGAGCACAAACGGGAGCGTGGTGTTGAACAGCCCAAGGATCAGCAGCGGCCGCCAGCCGGCCGCCGTTCGGGGCAGCCGCTTGCCCAGCGCCAGCAGCGTCAGGTTCAGGCACACTGCCGCGATGCTGGTGCGGATGAAGACGATCTGATAGGGGCTGAGCTGGCCGAGGCTAACGCGAATCAGCAGGAACGACGACCCCCAGATCAGACCGACCGCCCAAAAAGCGAGCCATTTACGCACGACTGCTACCCCCCAGTGGGAAACAGACTTAAGCGTAAAGCAGCTCGTTGTGCCCGTCAATCGCGATGGACTGATTGGGACTTAGCGCCGTTTAATCCCAGCGCCGCTCATCATGCACGGCCCGCTGCGCCGGATCGATCACGCCTGGCTCGACGATCTCGACCGCATCGACGCGCAGGCGGGTGAGCGCCTGCACCAGCTCGCCAGCGGCAGCTTCGATGCCATCGGCCGGCTGATCGGGATGCAGCTCCAGCCGCACGGTGACGATATCGCGGTGATCCACGCGCGTGATGACGGCCTGAATGTGCTTGACGGCTGGCAGGCGCGCCGCTGCCATCAGCAGTTGATTGGGATGCAGGAACATGCCGCGCACCTTGATCGCATCACCGCTGCGCCCGAAGAGGCCGAGCAGCTGCTGCGCGCCTTCGCAGCCGGGTTCCGGCGAGGCGGCCAGCGCGCCCAGATCGCCAGTGCCGAAGCGAATCAGCGGGTAGCGCTTGTTGAAGGTCGTCACGACGATCTCGCCCGGCGTCCCGGTCTCGACCGGTTGGCCGGTAGCGGGGTCCACCACTTCCAGATAAACCGTGCCCATCACGCAGAAACCGGTGATGCCGGCTTTGCTGTAGGCAAGAAAACCGAGATCGGCCGTGCCATAGGCCGAGGTCGTCACCATGCCGAACTCGCCTTCGAAGCGCGCGCGCTGCGATGGCGTATACGGCTCGGCCGAGAACAGCGCCTTCTTGATCGTCACCGCCTCTTTGGGAATGCCCATCTCGGCGGCTTTATCGAGCATAATGGCCAGGAAACTGGGCGTGCCGACATAGCCAGTCACACCGAGCGCGGTCATCATCATGATCTGCAATTCCGTGTTGCCCGGGCCGCTGGGGATGACGGTCGCGCCGACCGCGCGCAGCCCTTCGTCCAGCAGCAGGCCAGCCGGCGTGAGGTGATACATGAAGGTATTGAGCACACGGTCGCCCGGCCCAAACCCGACGGCCAGAAACGGCGCCAGCTGCGCTTGTGGGTCGTCGCTGCCTGGCTGCGGGTCGTAGATCGGGCCGGGAGAGATGTAGATGCGCGGCAGCGTGGCCGGGTCAACAGTGAGCAGGCCGCCAAACGGCGGGTGCTGCTGCTGAAATTCGACCAACCGGTCTTTGGGCGTAACCGGGATTTTCGGCAGGTCGGCCGCCGTCTGCACAGCGGCCGGCGTCAGGCCGGCGCCATCCATGATCGCCCGAAAGGTGGGGGCATGGGCATAGGCATGCGCGACCAGATCCCGTATCCGTTCATCCAACCCTGCATTGTGCAAAGTCACAGTCCCCTCCCTGCTCCACCACCGCGCGTTCAACCCAACCAGCGCTTGCGCCGCTTGTAATGCTTAACTTCTTTATAGCTTTTGCGTTCGCCAAGCTGATTAAGACCAAGATAAAACTCTTTAATATCCTCATTTTCGATCAATTGGGCGGCCGGCCCATCGAGCACGATGCGGCCGTTCTCCATCACGTAGCCGTAATCGACCAGCGACAGCGCCGCGCGCGCGTTCTGTTCCACTAACAAAACCGACACGCCTTCTTCGCGGTTAATATCGCCCACAATGCGGAAGATCTCCTGAACCAACATGGGGGCCAAGCCCAGCGACGGCTCATCGAGCATCATCAGTTTAGGGTGCGCCATCAACGCCCGGCCGATGACGAGCATCTGCTGCTCCCCGCCGGAAAGATAGCCAGAGATGCGGCGGCGCATATCGCGCAGGCGCGGGAAATAATGATAGACGCGCTCGATATCGCGTTTCCACGCTCGCCCGCCCTCAAAGGCCATCGCGCCGACGCGCAGGTTCTCCTCAACTTCCAGATGTTGGAACAGCGGCCGCCCTTCGATGACCTGCACAATACCCTTGCGGACGATCTCCTCGGTGTTCTGATGATCGATGCGCTCCCCGTTCCATGTGATCGAGCCGCGCGTCACCTCGCCCAGCTCGGCGGAAAGCAGCCCGCTGATCGCCTTAAGGGTGGTCGATTTGCCCGCCCCGTTGGCACCCAGCAGCGCCACCACCTGCCCGGGTTTAACGTCGAACGATACCCCGCGCAGGACGAGGATCACGCTGTTGTAGATCACTTCGATATTATTGACGCTGAGCATGGTTCCGTCCTGACTCTGAATCGTTATGATGCAGGGACAGCGCGCGCTGCCCCTGCACCAAACCCATTACCTTCACGGCACGTCGGCGCCGCCGGGGCGCAGATCGGGCGCGTCTTCAAATGGGGTGAGCGGGATCAAAATCGGCACGAAGAACTGCCCGCCATCGGGGCCGGGGACGAGCATCGCATCGGCGGCCGAAGTCGCCGGGCCGGTGCCATCGGCGTTCAGGAAGGCCATCTGCGCGATGCGGTTGCCGGAGACGGCGCGCCGCTCGCCGCCAGAGTAATCCACCTCGAACAGCCCCAGCGGCGCATACTGCATCGATTCCAACGTCGCCTTGATCTCGGGGCCAGTCACGGCTTCAAGGCTGCCGACGCGGTTGACCGTTTGCGTGTACATCTCGACATACTGGTCGACAATGCTCCAGCCGAGGATATAGGCGATATTGCGCACCTGCAAAGCGCGCTGGTTGGCATCAGCCTGTTCATTGATGAGCTGGATGCCCGGCTGCGTTAGTTCCGTCCACCAATAGAAAGGCAGCGAGCCAATCAAACCGTTGACCGACGGCAGGCCATCGCTCTCGCGCTGGGAACGCTGGCCCAGCAGCGCCACGCTGGTATCGAGCGCCCAGTTCACGCCGGCGAGCGTGACTTCATCTTCCAGCCCCAGCAGGACGACGGTCGCGGCGACCAATGCCGGGCCGCTGGCCAGCGAGTTGGTGTAAAGGATGTTAGCGCCCGCATCGACCAGATTCTGGACATTGGTGGTGATGTCGGTCGCGGTGGGCGGGAAGTATTCCGGCCGCTCAAGCACGGTCACGCCCTGCTCGGCGCAGTAGGCGATCGCCTCTGGCGTATAGGCCGCCTCGCCGAAAGCGCCGGGCCAGCTGATGTAACCGATGGTCGGGTTAGGGAAGCGCTCGGGATTGGCGCCGACATATGCGCAGAACATGCCGAACTGATCAGCATACAGCGGGTTGGTCGCGAAGATCCAGCCTGGCGACTGGCCATCCTCGCCGTACAGGCCTTCGACCGAGCCGGCCGAGATGATGACCGCGATCTCATCTTGCGCCACCTGTTCGCGCAGCAGCTCGGCATCGCCCGAAGCGTACAGAACCATCACTGCCGGGCGCGGGCTGAGCGAGCGGTAAGCATCATAGGCCGCCTGCGTCTGGGCGAGGTCACCGCCGGTATCGCGGTTATCGGAGGCCAGCAGCGCGCCGCACACGCCGCCGCGCGCGTTGAACCATGCCAGCGCATCGGCCAAGCCGGCCAGCAGCGGCTGCGTGATGAAGGCGTACGGCCCGCTGATATCGCCGAAGTGATAAATGGTGACCGTTTGCCCGCTCAGATCAACTTCACACTCACTATGACCCAGCCAATCCGGAAGGCCTTCGTCCTGCGCGGCGAGAGGAACGGCTGCCAGCAGCAGCGCGAACGACAAGAACAATATTACTTTTCGCATGGGCAAACACCTTTTCAGAAATAGTTTCCGCTCATCACTGACAAAACGAATGTAAGCCAATCGTCACATCTCCACTTTTCGGGGCGCCTCCCTTCGGTTAGTGCGAATACGGTCTGATTTTCCACGCGATCTTGAACACTTCCCAGCGATGGGCCAGCCCGCGCGGCGCAGCGATTAGGAAGAAAATCAGCGCGGCGCCAAACAGCAGCGGGCTAAGCGCGGCGTAAATATTCACCGAGTCGATGAAAGGCAGCAGGCGCGGCAGGATATCGCGCAGCGGCACGACCAGCGTGGGGATGATGTTTTGCGTCAGCAGGTTGACGAATGCGACGCCGAACAACGGCCCAAGCGGAAAGCCCGCGCCGCCGATGACCAGCATCGCCAGCATCGTGATCGAATTATCCAACAGGAAGCTGTCGAGCGAGAGGCTGTTCGATTCGAACGCCAGCAAACAGCCGGCGATGCCCGCATACATCGCGCTGAGGAAGAAGGCTTGCAGTTTATAGGCGAACACGTTGATGCCGAGCAGCTCGGCCGCCAGATCGTTATCGCGGATCGAGATGAAGGCCCGGCCGACGCGCGTACGGATCAGGTTGCGCGCGGCCAGCATCAAGAAAACGGCCAGCGGGATGATGACATAGTACATGGCCGATTCGTGCGCCAAGCTCAACCCGAACAACGTCGGGACCGGCACCTCGAGCGGACGCGAGCCGTTGGTGAGATGCGACAAGGGATAGCGCATCACCCAGGGGATGATGAACTGCGCCGCCAGCGTCGCCATCGCCAAATAGAATCCTTTGACCCGCAGCGAGGGCAGCCCGAACAACAGTCCCACAAAGCCAGTGAACAACGCGGAAAGCGGCAGCGCCACCCAGAACGACAGCTCGAGATTGCGCACCATGATCGCCGAGCTGTAGGCACCCACCGCGACAAACGCTGCATGACCCAGCGAGATCTGCCCGGTGTAGCCGACCAAAATGTTCAGCCCCTGCACCGCGATCACAAAAATCGCGATGCGGATGATGATGCCCACCCAGAACTGGGGGATCAGGGTGAGGCCGAACGGGCCATCGGGCGCCAGCAGCGGCACGAGCAGCAGCAGCACGAACAGGCCGTTGGCCAGCACCCGGTCGAAGCGGGTGCGGTTGAGGGCGAAATCCTGCGCGTAACTGGTATCAAAAACACCGGCAGGGCGAATATTGGCGGACATCAAAACTCCCTAAAAACAATGTTCTGCGCAATTTTTTTCGTCACCGGCCCATGCGGCCGAGCAGCCGGCGTTAAACCCGCTCGATGCGTTTCTGGCCGAACAGACCATCCGGCCGGATGATGAGCACGACCATTAGGATGACGTAGGGCGCCAGCTCGGTGCCGGCCTGCGTGCCCGGAAACAGCAGCCCAGCCCATTCCTGCACCAGCCCGATCACCAGCCCGCCCACCAGCGCCCCACCGACTGACTCCAGCCCACCCAACAGCACGGCCGGGAACGCGCGCAGCGCCAGCAGCGGCATATTCTGCGACAGCGTGGTTGCGCCGCCTTGCAGCACACCGGCGGTCGCCGCCAGCAGCGCCGCGATCGCCCATGCGACCGCCAAGATCGTGCGCACGCGCAGGCCGACCGACTGCGCCAGCTTCTGATTCTCGGCCGTGGCGCGCATCGACAGGCCAACGCTGGTATAGCGAAAGAACAGCACGAACAGTGTGAACGCGCCGATCGCCAGGATGAAGGCGATGAGCAGCTCGGTGCGCACGATGATCATGCCGCCCAGCGTCTCGCTGGCGTCGATGCGGATCGGACTGGGGATGCCCAGATCGCGCACGCCGGTGAATACCCCCAATGGGATCTCGACACTGCCCCATGTGAGCTGGGTGACGCCGTGCAGCACCTCCGCCACTGCCAGCGTCATCAACACCATCGCGAACAGCGGCTGGCCGATCAGCGGGCGGATGGCGAACCGCTCCACCACCAGCCCGGTCAGCACAGCGCCAATCGTCGCGCCCAGCAGCGCACGGAACAGCTGCACTTCTGGCCCGCCGACGAGCAGGCCAATCGTCAGCACGACGCTGATCAGCGCGCCCATGGCCAGCGTGCGCGGCTGGCGCAGGACGCGCCAGCCGTTGGTCGTCAGCGCCATGAAGACGGTGGCAGCCGAGAGCAGCAGCGCTGCGATCGGGTTGACGCCGCCGATCGCGGTCGAGATGAAGAAGCTGTAGAAGATCAGCCCGCCGAGCAGCATCATCCAGCCGTGCGCGAAGTTGAACACGCCGCTTGCCTTGTTGATGATGACGATTCCCAGCGCGATCAGCGCATAAATGCCGCCCACCAGCACGCCGGTGATCGTGCTCTGAACCAGGCGCGCCGCTCGCTGCTCAGCCACGATCGGCCCCAGCCATGCCAGCAGCAGCAGCACAGCAATGATATAAGCAGCGGGGATGAAAATTTGTCGATTATCGTTCCACGTTTTCGTAAGCTGGGCCAAAAACTTTTCTCCTAAAAACTAAGTGTCCTGCTCAGGAATGCGCGTTCACATCGCGCATACGCGCACCGCCGTCTCGACAGTGCCGGTGCGGCCATCGCGATATTTGACCTCGGCGCTCACCACGACGGCATCGCGATCGCCGTACATCGCATCGAGCATCGCGCCGTACTTCTGTTCCAATGTACGGCGCCGCAGCTTGCGCGTGCGCGTCAATTCGGCCTCGTCGGCATCGAATGCTTTGTGCAAGATCACGAATTTTTTGATGCGCGCGGCCGGTGGCAGCGTCGCGTTAACCCGCTCCGCCTCTTTCTTGACCAGCTCGTAAACTTCCGGTTTCTGTGAAAGATCGACGAAGGTCGTGAAGCTGATGCGATTCTTCTCGGCCCAGCGCGCAACATTGTCAAAATCAATATTGATGATGGCCGTCACGTAATGCATGTCGAACCCGCCAACAGCCATCGCATCTTGGATATAAGGACTGAATTTGAGCCGGCCCTCAATATACTGTGGGCTGAACTTCTCGCCGTTGGCGAGATCGATCATGTCGCTGACGCGATCGAGATAGATGATGTGCCCATCTTCGTCGACATAGCCCGCATCGCCGGTGTGGAACCAGCCTTCAGCGTCGAGCGCGTTAGCGGTCTTTTCCGGGTCTCGGTAATAACCGGCGAAGACGGCGCGGCTGCGCACCCACATTTCGCCGTCTGGCCGAATCTGGATCTCGACGCCGGGCGCCGGCGCGCCAACCGTCTCCAGCTTGATGTTGCCATCGTAATGCAGGGTGTGCGCCTGACATTCCGTGCTGCCGTAGAGATTTTTCAGTGCGACGCCGACCGCGCGGAAAAAGCGCAGTTGGTCTGGGCTGAGCGCCGCGCCCGAGGTGAACGCATTGCGCATGCGCGTCATGCCGATCTTGTCGCGCAGCGGTTCGAAGACGGCCAGCTCGCCCAGCAGCTTGAGGAAGCGCAGGTGAAGCGGCACTGGCTTGCGCGCATCTTCCAGATCGGCGACCTGATAGGCGACGGGCAGGAACAGCCGGTACAGCATGCGGTTAATCCACGAGCTGTCGTTGATGCGCATCTGCATGGTGCTGGCCAGGTTCTCCCATATGCGGCTGGGGAACAACAGCGCGCTGGGGGCGATCTCGCGCAGGTCAGTTTGTACCGTCGTCTGGCTCTCTGGGAAGTTGACCGTCACGCCGGTGACCAGATGCCCGGTCATGCCTAAACTCTGCTCAGTGATCCACGCCAGCGGGCTGAACGACACGTAATTATCGGTCGGGTAGGTCGGCGCCAGGTTGATCACGTGCTTGTTGCCGTACAGCAGATTGCGATGGCGGATCATAGCGCCTTTGGGCAGACTGGTCGTGCCTGAAGTGTAGCTGAACAGCGCGATATCCTCGGCCTGCCCCTGCGCGATCAGTTCCTCAAATGCGCCGGGGTGCTGCTCGGCATATTGGCGGCCCAACGCCTCGACCTCGTCGAAGCTCATCAGCCACGGGTCGTTGTAATTCCACAACCCCTTCTCATCCCAGTAGATCACCTTCCGCAGCGCGGGAATCGTCTCGCGAAGCTGCAAGGCTTTGTCGCACTGCTCCTGATCGTGGGCGATCAGATAGACCGAATCGGAATTATCGACCACGTAGCCCAGCTCGAGCATATTGGCATCGGTGAAGATGGCGGTGGTGATGCCGCCCGCGCTCCACACCGCGATCTCGGCCCAGTAAAATTCAGGGTCGTTCTCGCCAATGATGGCGACCTTCTCGCCGCGCTTCAGCCCAAGGCTGACCATGCCCAGGCAAAAATCGCGCACATGGCGATACGAGTCGTTCCAGGTATATTCCTGCCAAATGCCGAAGCGCTTCTTGCGCATCGCCACGCGGTCGCCGAATTCTTTGACGCGCAGCAGGAAGTTTTTCGGCAGCGTATCTGCGTTCGGGTCCAGCGGGCCGATCTCGATCGGCTCTTTCGAGCGCACAATGATCCCGTCTGCAAGCTTTTGCACTGGTTCTTCTGTCACTGCCATGGCTTTACCCTACTCAACTTACTTTGATACCGATCAGGCTTCCTGACCCAAATAGGCTTTGATCACTCGCTCATCCTGCTTGATCTCGTCCGGCGTGCCCTCGGCGATCTTCTGACCAAAATCGAGCGCTACCACGCGCTGCGAAATATCCATCACTAAGCCCATATCGTGTTCGATCAGCACGATCGTCATGCCCTGCCGTTCGTGGATATCGAGGATGAAGCGCGCCATATCTTCCTTTTCTTCCACATTCATGCCCGCCATCGGCTCATCAAGCAGCAGCAGCGTCGGCTCTAATGCCAGCGCCCGCCCCAGCTCAACGCGCTTGCGCAGGCCGTAGCTCAAATTGCCGACGATCGTCTTGCGGATGCTCTCCATCTCCAGAAAGTCGATGATCTCCTCGACGACGCGGCGATGCTCGATCTCCTCGCGCCGTGCCGGGCCGACGAACAGCGCGCCGGTGAGCATGTTCGATTTCATGTGGATGTGCCGGGCAGCCATCAAATTATCGAGCGTGGTCATGTTGGTGTAGAGGGCGATGTTCTGAAAGGTGCGCGAGATGCCGAGCTGCGCGCGTTTGTAGGGAGGCAGCTTGCTGATCTCCTGCCCATCAAAATAGATGGCGCCCTGCTGGGGCTTGTAAAAGCCGTTGATGCTGTTGATCAGGCTGGTTTTGCCGGCGCCGTTCGGCCCGATCACGGCGAAGATCTCGCCCGAGTTCACTTTGAACTCGACATCCGAAAGCGCCCGGATGCCGCCAAAACTAAGCGAAATGCGATCAATATGCAGCTTGACAGAATCTTGAGCCATGCACACCCTAATTTCAAAAAACAATTTAATCGGCGTTTAATTGTATGGTTAGCATTGTAGCGTGAACATGGCTTGCGATGCAAGTTACATCCGTACCATTGGCGTTTGTTTGGGCGGTTTTCTGGGCAAAGAGGGGGTTCTTGAACGCCCTTCCGGCCCTGTGCAATGGAAAAAACAGGGCTGCCGCCCGCAACCCCCGCGCACAGCTGCGCGTATAGATCGCATACAAAGATCGACAGGGGAAGCGATGACCAACCTTCAATCCGGTGAAAGTCGACCGAACAGGGCTGCGCGCTGGTTCCTGCGCCTTAGTTTGCTGCTGCTGGTGCTGCATACACTGCTCTTTGCCTATCTTTGGTTCAACGGCGTAGAGGCCAGCATACGCTTGAACGATCTGATCGGAAGCGGATCGATACCTTCAGAAAGGTACAGCTTCGCTTGGTGGCTTAGCTTTGTGCGCGGCGCTCTGATCTGGGTCCCGCTCTTCTTAGGCCACCTGTTCATCCACCCGCTGATCGTGGGGCGCATCAGGCGCCCGCTCGATGAACGCCGGCTCTACCGCGAAGGCTTTCGCGATGGCGTGGCACTCGAGCGCGAACTGCGCGATGCAGCACAACGCGAAGCCTATATGCGCCGTGCCAAGCAGGCCTTGAGCGAGGCGGACGACCCTTCATTGATGCTGGCCTACGACGATGAAGACGGCGAGCTGATCGATTTCGAGGCGGCCGCCAAACGCAAGCGCAGTTAAGCGCCGCTCCATACGCGGCGCGCGGCGGCGGCGCGCTCGCGTACCCGCGCGATCGCCTCGGCGCTGACGGCCTGCTCAAACGAACGGAAGCCAGACAGGCGAAAGCCGTGCCGGCGCGCGATCGCGCCGATCTCGCGCACGCGTTCCACCGCGATCGTCTTGCCGATCGTGTAGTCCTCATAGCGGCCTTCGAGCGCCAGCGCCATCGTCTCAGCCATGCAGGCATAGGCCATACGCGGCGGAAACCCAAAATCAAAGCCGAAATCGGGCGGGCCGGGCACTTCAACCATGCCGCCCTCGATCACCAGCACATCGTCGCGCTCGGCGGCCACCCGCCGCGAGACATCGCGCGGGCGGGCGACATCGCACACAACCGCCCCGGGTTTGAGATGGCGCGGCTCGATCACCTCGTGAATGGCGCTCGTCACCGTCAAGATCAGGTCGGCCTCGTAGATCGACTCCATCATTGTAGTGGCAATCACCTCGCCGCCGCCCACCGCGCAGCGTTCGCGCAGGGCGGCCAGCGCTTCGGCGCGCCGGCCCACCAAGAGCAGGCGCGCGCTGGCGCCAGCCAGCAGCTCGGCGCAGGCCCCTCCGATCGCGCCCGTCGCGCCGACGACGGCCACCGTCGCTTCGGCCGGGGCGATGCCCATTGCGCGCGCGGCTTCGTGCACCGCTTCGACGGCCACCATGACCGTGTAGCTGTCGCCGGTCGTCACTGGGATGGCCAGCCGATCAGCGATCGTGCGGCCCCCATCCCCAACGACTGAGGTATACGCCCCCAACCCCAGCAGGCGCGCCCCCAAGCGCTCGGCCAGCTCGCCGCAGGCGGTGATCTTGCGGTACACCGTCTCGACGGGCAACGCCAGCATCGTGGCTGGGGTGAATGGGCAGGCGATCAACCAGCCGCGCAGCTCGCGGCCGGTCGCCTGCGAGCGCACCCCGCGCACTTCAGAGAGATAGATCGGCGGGAAAAACCGCGAGAAATAATTGATCTGGCTTTCAGTGAGCACCTTGCCGAGCAGCGGGAATTTGCGCGCGACATCCTTCTTGATCTGGATCGGATGGATGATGAACGCGAACGTATCCTCTGGAGGCGTCACCAGCGGTCCCACGTTTCCTCCACCTGCATTTCGCCTAAGCGGGGATAGTGACGGGTGTGCTGCGCCCCGGCGGCCAGCACGTGATGATCGCTCTCCTCGTAGCGCACATTGCGGCTGATCACGCGCCGGTGCGGCGCGGCGACCAGCACGACATCCGACTCGATCATGCGCCCCGGAAAGATCACCATGCCAGAGCCGATGCGGCAGTTGTGGCCAACAGCGCCGCCCAGCACCACCTGCCCGACGTTCTCCAGCACGCCGTCGATGTTGGCCGCGCGGATCGGTTTCTGTTCCATCAGGTTGAAGTCGGTAAAGGTACAGCCCGCGCCGACGAAGCTGCTGCGCCCGATCACGCACATTTGCAGGCAGGTATTTTGCGCGATGATCGTATCTTCCATCACGGCGGTTAAGTACAAAGCAGCGCGAAACGGCAGGAAGCAGCCATTGGCGACCGTGCTCATCATGAGCGTACAGCCATCATCTAGGGTGACGTTATCGCCGATGGTGCAGTTATCGATGAACACTCCCGGCCCGAT